>NZ_JAGIQD010000006.1:0-333242 GCF_017815045.1 Burkholderia sp. CpTa8-5 | reverse complement strand
AGAAACAAATCCTGAACCCCTGAAAACGCGACATTTCTATCTGGCTGGCGCCCCGACATCTTGAAATGGCTACGACAGTTGTGTAGCGGCTAAGTTGTAATGTCCGCTTCTAGCTAAGTTCAAATGTCCGCTTTCGTGCCGCGTAAGCTATCCGGCCGCCGGTTGTCCGGCGCCGGGAGCTTCGATGGCTGCGACAGAACGGATCACGATGACGATGCGAGAACTGGACCGATTCAAGGTCATTCAGGACGTGGCGGACGGCAAGTTCAAGCCGTGGCGCGCGGTCGAGCGACTCGGACTGACGACGCGGCAGATTCGGCGACTGGTTGGCCGACTGCGGGAGCACGGGCCGCAAGGTCTCGTGTCGCAGCGGCGCGCGAAGCCCAGCAACAACCGATTGGACGCCGTGACGGCCGACCGGGCACTCTCGATCATCCGCGAACGCTATGCCGACTCGACTGAACGTCCTGCCAACGACGTTGCAGCGAAGGCAACACCGTGGTTCGCGAATCTGGCTTCCGGGGCGAATCGCTACACGATACCGTTGTTACCGTTGTACGGAACGCTTACCCTTCAACGGAGCACATCATGCGATCGAGGATTTTATTTCCCGCGATTCTATGCACTTCAGCGGCACTAGCGGTCATCCCGGCGATCGCCAGCGCGGCGCCGTTCACCATCATGGTCGATGACCTCAGTCACGGGCATTTTACGAACGAACACGTGTACGGAGGCTTTGGCTGTCGCGGTCAGAACGTTTCGCCGCGAATTTCGTGGACTCACGTTCCGCGCGGCACGAAGAGCATCGTCGTCACAATTTTCGACCCCGATGCGCCGACCGGCGGGCTCGGCTGGACGCACTGGGAGATCGTCAATATTCCACCTTCGGAGTCGTCGATCGAAAAAGGCGCGTCCGGCAATCCGAAATTCCTGCCGGCGGGCGCTGTCGAGACGTTGACGGACTTTGGCGAATCCGGATACGGTGGGCCCTGCCCGCCTCCGGGGGCGTCGCATCGATATGTCGTGACGGCGTCGGCCTTGGACGTGGAAAAAATTGACGTGGCGCCGGCGGCGAGTCCTGCACTCGTCGCCTATCAGATGCACGGGAAAGTCATCGCTCAGGCGAAATACGTCGCCCGATATCGTCGCGCATTGACTCACGATTGATGGTTGTCATTACGCCAATGACATTCCACCATCACTAGAAATTGCGCGCCACGCCGACCATGAACATGTCCTGGTCCTTGTCGTTGCCGGTTGCGACACGATTGAAGCGCAAGCTCGCCGCCCACTCGTTCGTGATCCGATAGGCCACTTGCGCGCTGAGCAACGCATTGAGTCGTGTCGTGCCGGAAACGTCGTTCCGATCCCGCGAGAGATACGGACCGACGCCGGCCGAAAGCGTCCATTTGCTCGTGACCGGCGCGACGTACCAGAATTGCGCGGCCACGCCTCGTCGGCCGGCCACGCCATTGTTGCCTTCATAGATGAAGCTCGCCGAATAGGCCCACGCATTGCCGAGCGGCCGCTTGACTTCGACCATGTATCCTTTTTCGATCGGCACTCGAGGACGGTTCGTCTGCGACGTCCCGGCCCAAACGCCGACCTGCGTCTTGCCGTCCGAAAACACCGGGCCAGGAGCGCCGCCGAAATCCGAGCCGATACCGAAGAGCACCGCGTCGGAATTGAATCCGCCAATCATCTGGACGTGGTTGTACTGCAGCTTGAGGAAGAAGCGGTTGGGAACGACGTAATACCGCACCGCTGCCGACGCACGCACGCCCCAGCGCTTTTCATTGCGTGGCTGGTCGTCGACATGTGTCGTGTCCATGCTGAAATACGGGCCCGCCGAAAATTCGAGCGCCATACGACTGCCGAGCGGCCAACGAAACGAACCCAACGCGGCGAAACCGTCACGGTGGTGATCCAGCGGATGCCCCTCGTTCAAATAGGCAAGATAGACGGAGAGGTAGTCATTCAAGACGTCGCCGAAGCCGACTTCGTACGCACGCCAATGCATGTCGCCGCCCTCGGTCGCGCGTCCGTCGCCATACACCGCATAGGCGTTGAGCGTTCTCTCCGATGATGTGGGTCCGCTCGGCGAACTCGAAGGACCGTCCTCGGCGTGCGCGTGTACCGGGCACGCCAGTATTGTCAGACCAGCGATCGAGCTTGCGACGACGAAGCGCGAACGGATGCGACGGCACGGTCCCATTTGGACACCCCCTCACCTTGGTCACCGCGATTTCGTGGAGAAGTTGATAGCGATTATAGGCGGCGTCCGGTCAGATCCGGCGAAACCGCTCATTCACCCTGCAACTACCACTACTGCCAGTACCTGCGCTGTCCCTGCCCCCTTAACCTTGTCGTCATCGCTGGCGCGCCGTCGACGGCCGCGCCGCTTCGACCGGAGACACGACAGATGCCATTCGACTGGACACAGGAACAGCACGCGACACGTGCGCGCTTTCGCGAGATCGGCGCGGAGATCGCCGCGGCCGTGGAGCAGGACGGCCGCACGCCGGCCGAATTCGACGAGACCGGCTGGATGCGGCTTGGGCACGAAGGACTGTGGGACATGATCGTGCCCGACACGTATGGCGGCGACGGTCACGGCTGGTGGCATTTTTCCGCGGCGCTCGAAGGGCTTGCGTCGTCGATCCGCCGCCCGGCGCTGCTGCTGTCGGTGATCGCGCAGGCCGGCATGGTGCGCGCACTCGAGCGCCACGGCACGGCGGCGCAGCAGGACCGCTATTTCGGCGCGATCCTGCGTGGCGAACTGAGCGCGACCGCGATTGCCGAGCCGGGCACCGGCACCGATGTGCGCAGCATCGCGACGACGCTCGCCGAGCACGGCGACGGCTACCGGCTGACCGGCAGCAAATTCAATATCGCGCATGCGCCGCTCGCGCGCTTCATTCTCGTCGTCACGCGCATCGAAACGCCGGGCCGGCGCAACACCGCGCTCGTCATCGTCGATCGCGATCAGCCGGGCATGACGGTGTCCCCGCCCGACCGCAAGCTCGGCCTCGAAGACCTGCCCACCGGCGCGCTGCATTTCGACGACTGTCCGATCACGCGCGGCCAGTTGCTCGGCGAACCGGGTGCCGGGCTCGGCAACCTGATCGACATCATCTCGCTCGGCCGTCTCTATTACGGCCTCGTCGCGGCGCAGGTGACGGCGCCCTATCTGCGCGATGCGATCGGCTATTGCCGCGAGCGACGCAGCTTCGACAGCACGATCGATGCCCACCAGTACGTGCAGCGCCGCCTCGTCGACCTGCAGATCGGCATCGAGCGCGGCACGTGGCTCGCGCGTGGCGCGCTCGCGCAGTTGCTGACGGATCACCCGCAGGCGTTGATGACGTGCTCGATCGCGAAGCTGGTCGGCGCGCAGGATCTCGTCGACGGCGCGATCGGTCTCGTGCGGCTGTACGGCAGCCTCGGCTATCAGGCCGGGCCCGTGGCCGCGTTCGCGGCGGACGCGCTGGGCTTCATGAGCGTCGGCGGCACCGAGGAAATGCATCGCAAGAACATCTTCAACCAGATGATGCGCGCCGGCTGAGTGCCCGCGCCATCGCCACGCGCACCCCGCGCCCTACAGGAAACCACGCATGACACCGACGAACCGACGCCCTTCCCGCCTGCGCCGCTCCTGGCTGTTTCTCGCCGGCGCCGATCACGATGCGCTCGTTGACGGCACCGCGAGCGGCGCGGATGTGCTGATCCAGGAACTCGAAACCTTTACGCCTCCCGACCGGCGCCCGGCCGCGCGCGAACTGAGCGAGCGGGTGCTCGCCGGCTGGCGCGACGCCGGCGTGCTGGCGTCCGTACGCGTGAATCCGCTCGACGCGGGCGGCATCGACGACCTGCGCGCCGCGATGCGCGGCCGCCCGGACATCGTGATGATGTCGTACGTCGCGACGCCCGAGCAGGTCGTCGCGCTCGACGAAGCCGTCACGCGTTTCGAGCGGGAATACGACATCGCGCCGGGCTCGACCGAACTGGTGCCGAACGTCGAGACGACGCTCGGCCTCGTGAACACGATGGCGATCGCACGCTCGAGCCCGCGCGTGTCGGCCGTGCTCGTCGCGACCGAGGACATGGTGGCCGACATGGGTGCCGAGCGCACCCGTGCGGGCCGCGAGCTCGACTACGTGCGCTCGCGCTTTCGCGTCGAATGCGCGGCGGTCGGCGTAACCGCGATCGACTGCCCGTACAGCTATGCCGACAACGAAGGCGCGGAGCTCGACATGCGCGTGTCGCGCGGCCTCGGCTACCAGGCGAAAGCGATCGTCAACGCGCAGTTCGTGCCGGTCGTCAATCGCGTGCTGACGCCGACGGCCGATGAAGTCGCTCTCGCCCGCCGCGTGATCGACGCGTTCGATCACGCGCGGCGTACCTCCGGCGGCCGTCGTGTAGCCGCCGCCGTCGTCGACGGCTTCCTCGCGGAAGTCCCCGACTATCTCGCCGCGCATCGGCTGATCGCCCGCGCGACGCAATTCGGCATCGCATGAGTGTCGCCATGGATACGATCGCCACGCGCCTGAAGGCGCTGAAAACCCTCGCGCATGCCGCGCCGCACGTGCCGGCCGACCACTGGGCCGATACGCCGCACGCGCAGTTCGAACGCTGGCTCGACGAGGCCGTGACCGCGGGCGCGCTCGAACCGCAGGTGACGACGCTGTCGACGGTCCGCCCGGACGGACGGCCCGATGCACGTTCCGTCGTGCTGCTGAACCTCGACGCGCGCGGCTGGCATTTCGCGGCGAACGCACGCAGTCCGAAGGGGCGCCAGCTCGCGAACCTGCCGTTCGCGGCGCTGACGTTCTACTGGCCCGCGATCGCGAGCCAGATCCGGCTGAGCGGCCCGGTCGAGCGCTTGCCGGACGCCGAAGGCCATGCCGATTTCGCGAGCCGCCCCGAGCGGTCGCGCGCGAGCATCCTGGCCGGACGGCAAAGCGAACGGCTCGACGATCCGGCCGACCTGGCGCGTGCGATCGACGCGCAGCTCGAACGGCTGGCCGCCGATCCGGCGCTCGTGTCGGACGACTGGCACCTGTATACGCTGGCGCCGGACGACGTCGAGTTCTGGCGGGCCGACAGTTCGCGCCGTTTCGCGCGGCAGGCGTATCGCCGCGCCGGCGAGCGCTGGGAGCGGTGCGCGCTATGGCCGTGAAGCGTGACGAACCGCCGTCGCTGCCGCGCGACGGCATGCATGACCGCCTGCACGACGACACGCGGCTCGCGCACGCCGGCCGCGACAGCGCCGCATGGCACGGCTTCGTCAATCCGCCCGTCTACCATGCGTCGACCGTGCTCAGCCCGACGGTGTCGGATCTGCTGAACCGCACGCAGCCGTATATCTACGGCCGTCGCGGCACGCCGACGACGGACGCGCTCGAGCGCGCGGTGACGAGCCTCGAAGGCGGCGCCGGCGCGGTGCTGTGCCCGTCGGGCCTGTCCGCGTGCACGCTCGCGCTGCTGTCGTGCCTGACACCCGGCGACCATCTGCTGATGACCGCATCGGTCTACGGCCCGGTGCGTCACGCATGCGAAGGCATGCTGGCGCGGCTCGGCGTCGAGACGACGTGGTACGACGGCAGCACGCCCGTCGCGGCCGCGTTTCGTCCGAACACGCGCGCACTGTACGTCGAGGTGCCCGGCTCCTACACGTTCGACATGCACGACATCCCTGCCCTCGTGCGGCTCGCGCACGCGCACGGCGCGCAGGTCATCGCGGACAATAGCTGGGCCACGCCGCTGTTCTTTCAGCCGCATGCTTTCGGGATCGACGTGTCGATCCAGGCCGGCACCAAGTATCTGGTCGGGCACTCGGATGCGATGCTCGGC
The DNA here is from genome assembly GCF_017815045.1 of Burkholderia sp. CpTa8-5. Taxonomy (NCBI): domain Bacteria; kingdom Pseudomonadati; phylum Pseudomonadota; class Betaproteobacteria; order Burkholderiales; family Burkholderiaceae; genus Burkholderia; species Burkholderia sp. CpTa8-5. The sequence goes on along the minus strand of NZ_JAGIQD010000006.1, from coordinate 327,389 downwards.
ACGGTGTCGGCCAACGCGCGCGCGTGGCCCGCGCTGAAGCAACTGCACGGTGATCTCGGACTGTGCGCGGGCCCCGACGACGTCTATCTCGCGCTGCGCGGATTGCGCACGCTCGGCGTGCGGCTGCGGCAGCACCAGCGCAACGCGCTCGCCGTCGCGAGCTGGCTCGAGCGGCGTCCCGAGGTGCAGCGGGTGCTGTATCCGGCATTGCCGGGCGACGACGGCCACGCGCTGTGGCGCCGCGATTTCCGCGGCGCGTCGGGGCTGTTCTCGATCGTGCTGCAGCCGGCGCCCGCGCACGCGATCGACGCGTTTCTCGATCACCTGACGCTGTTCGGGCTCGGCTATTCGTGGGGCGGCTACGAGAGCCTCGCGCTGCCGTTCGAGCTGGACGCGCACGGCCTCGCGGCGCGCTGGCCGTCCGGTAGCCGCGGCGTGCGCCTGCACATCGGGCTCGAGGATGCGGACGACCTGATCGCCGATCTTGCGGCGGGCCTCGACCGCTATGCGGCATGCGCGTCGATCGCCGCTTGCGAGGATGCCGCGCGATGCTGACCGTCTGGGGCCGCCGCACGTCGTTCAACGTGCAGAAGGTGTTGTGGCTCATCGGCGAGCTCGGCCTGCCTTACCGGCATATTGCGGTCGGCGGCGAGCATGGCTCGCTGCAAACGCCCGCGTTCGCGGCGCTGAATCCGACCTGCCGAATTCCGGTGATCGACTGGGACGGCGACGTCGTGTGGGAGTCGCACACGATCCTGCGCTATCTTGCCGCGCGCGTGCCGAACAATCCGTTCTGGTGCCGCGACACGTTCGCCCGCTCGCGCGCGGAGCGCTGGATGGACTGGTCGCAGACCGCGCTCGAGCCCGACGTGATGACCGGCTTGTTCTGGGCGCTCGTGCGAACGCCGCCGGAGCGGCGCGACGAGGCGATCGTGCTCGACAAGGCCGCGCGCAGCGCGACGCATTACCGGCTGCTCGACCGGTTGCTGTCGACCCAGCCGTTTCTCGGTGGCGCGTCGCCGGGCCTGGCCGACATTCCGGCCGGTGCGACGCTGTTCCGCTATTTCTCGCTCGACGTCGAGCGGCCGCCGTTGCCGCACGTCGAGGCCTGGTACGCCCGCCTGTGCCGACGGCCCGCCTATCGCGAACAGGTGATGGTGTCGTTCGACGCGTTGCGCGGCCAGCCGGGCTGACCTTCTACCGAACACCCGACATGACGCACTTAGCCCTTCGTCCGATCCTGATCGTGCTGCATCGCGAACAGTCGAGCCCCGGCCGGATCGGCCGGCTGCTCGCCGCCCGCGGCCATCCACTCGACATCCGCCGCCCGCCGCTCGGCGATCCGTTGCCGGCGACGCTCGCCGACCATGCGGGCGCCGTGGTGTTCGGCGGGCCGATGAGCGCCAACGACGGCGATCGCTGGATCCGCGACGAGATCGACTGGATCGGTGTGCCGCTGCGCGAGGCGGCGCCGTTTCTCGGCGTCTGCCTCGGCGCGCAGATGATGATTCGCCATCTGGGGGGGCGCGTGAATACGCATCGCGACGGGCGCGCGGAAATCGGCTACTGGCCGATCGCCGCGACGCCGGCCGGCCGTCGGCTCGGTTCATGGCCGTCGCACGTGTACCAGTGGCATCGCGAAGGCTTCGAGCGCGTGGCCGGGCTCGAGATCCTCGCGACCGGCGAGCATTTCGAGAACCAGGCCGTCCGTTACGGGCCGCGCGCGTACGGTGTCCAGTTCCATCCGGAAGTGAGCTATTCGATGATGCGGCGCTGGAGCACGGCGGCCGCGCACAAGCTGACGGTGCCCGGCGCGCAGGACCTGGCGACGCAGGCCAGCGAAGGCTGCCGGCACGACCGCGCGACGGCCGCGTGGCTCAGCGCGTTTCTCGACCGCTGGCTCGACGAGACGCCGGCGTCAGGTCGGCACCGTCACGTCGGAGATGCTGATCAGCCCCCACTCGACCGCGCGCAGCACGGCTTCGTGCCGACGTGACACGTTGAACTTGCGGCGGATGTTCATGAAGTGGAAGTTGATGCACGACTCGGTCACGTTCAGGATGTGGCCGATTTCCCACGAGGTCTTGCCGGCCGCATGCCAGCGCAGGCACTCGACCTCCCGCCGGCTGAGGCGCGGCACGCTGTCGGGCGGTGCGTGGCAGCGTGTGCCGGCGATCGCTTCGCAGGCGATGTCGCGCAACAGCGTGAGCGCCGCCAGATGCCGGTCGCAGCGCTCGCACGTGGCGGCGAGATCGTCCGCGCTCGCGCACGACAGCATGCCGACCTCCCCCTTCGGGCCGCGCACGGGCAGCACGACGCCGCTGCGCATGCCGTACGCGGCCGCCGCTTCGTAGCATGGCCGTTGCTCGGGCAGCCCGAACAGCGCGCCGTCCCAGACGAGCGGCAGCGCCGAACGGAAGCAATGCTGCAGCATCGGGTCGATGCGGTCGAACTGCCGCTGCCGGTACAGCGCCGTCCAGCCCGGCACGCCGCTGCTCCACTTGCGCGCGAGATCGAACGACGCGCCGGCGAACGGCAACACGATCAGCACGACCTTGTCGAACCCCATGCCGGCGGCCGCGTCGGTCATTCGCTGCCATGACGCGTCCGTGTCGCCGGGTACCAACCATTTAAGACAATCCAGTCCTTTCATACAGGCCACCCCGTTTAATTGTTGGAATCTGCAATCAGGCGGACTTGCGCAACCGGTTCGAGGCGTTGCGCGCGAACGGGCCGCGCTAGACCGCCTCCGTCAAGCGTCGCCGACCGGCCTGCTTCGCGTCGTCGAGCGAAGCCGTCACGTCGAACGGAATCCCGAACGCCTTTTCGATGCCGGCCGCGTTGGCGATGGCCGCTTCGCGCTCGCGCGGGTCCGGTTCGACCGACACGAGCGCGCGGCAGACCGCGGCGAGCGCGGCGCGGTTCTGCTTGAGCCACATGCCGCGTTCCTTGCGGTCGTCGTGCTGCTCGTCGGGCCGGGCCGGCGGAAAGATCATGACAAACGGCTCGCCGTGCCGCATCAGCGCGTGCATGTCGTCGAGCCAGCGCTGCGCGTAGCCGGCGGATGCGATTGCATCGTTGCGCACGACGACGAGCGGAAATTCCGTGACGTCGAACACGGCGAGCGCCGCCAGTGCGGACGGCGCGTTTTCAGCGTGGTGGGTAGGCATCGGGTCAATCTCCATCGAATTGAACAGCATGGGTCGGAACGGGCCGCGCGGCGCCCGTTTCATCGTTTCGCGGCGGCGCCGGGGCCGAATGGCGGGCGGGCGAGCCACACCACCGCGATCACCGCGAGATACACGCAGCCGAGCGCGAACGACACGTCGTTGAACGAAATCTGGTAGGCCTGAGCGTCGACCAGGTTGCCGAGCAGCGTCGCCGCGCGTTGCGGATCGCCGCCGCCGAGTTGCGCGAGTTCGGCGCGAACGGCCGGATCGAACTTGCTCAGGTGCTCGCTGAGCTGCGCGTGATGCAGGATCGCGCGCCGGTCCCACAGGAACGACGTGATCGACACGGCGAAGCTCGCGCCGAGCGTGCGCAGGAACGTGGACAAGCCGGAGCCCGCGGCGATCTCGTCCGGCTTCAGGTCGGACAGCAGGATGCTGTTGATCGGCATGATGAACAGCGCGAGGCCAAGGCCCTGCAGCAGCTGGATCAGCGCGATGTGCGTGAAGTCGACGTCGGGCACGAAGCCCGCGCGCAGGAACGACGACATGCCGAGGATCGCGAACGCGCAGCACACGAGCACGCGCATGTTGAAGCGCGGTGCGTACTTGCCCATGAACGGCGTCATCAGCACGGGGATCACGCCCATCGGCGCGACGGCCAGCCCCGCCCAGAACGCCGTATAGCCGAGCGTGCGCTGCAACCACTGCGGCACGATCACGTTGACCGCGAAGAACGCCGAGTACGCGAGCACGAGCGTCAGCGTGCCGGCCGCGAAGTTGCGATGCTTGAACAGCCGCAGGTTCACGATCGGGTTCGGCTCGTTGAGCTCCCAGATCAGGAACAGCGCGATCCCGAACGCGGCGACCACCGACATCACGACGATGAACGTCGAGTTGAACCAGTCGGCTTCGTTGCCCTTGTCGAGCACGATCTGCAGCGCGCCGACGCCGACCACGAGCGCCGCGAGACCGACATAGTCGACGCGCGCGGCAACCGTCGTCTCGACGCGCGCGCGCATCTGCGCGAACACGCACATCGCGGCGAACACGCCGATCGGCAGATTGATCAGGAACGCCCAGCGCCACGAGTAATGTTCCGTCACCCAGCCGCCGAACACGGGGCCCGCGATCGGCGCGACGACGGTCACCATCGCGATCATCGACAGCGCGAAGCCGCGCCGCTGCGGCGGGTAGATCGACAGCATCAGCGCCTGGGTGGTCGGGATCATCGGCCCGGCCACGAGGCCCTGCAGCGCGCGGAACGCAACGAGCTGCGGCAGGTTTTGCGCAAGGCCGCACAGCAGCGAGGCGAACGTGAACGCCAGCGTCGCCCATACGAACAGCCGGACCTGCCCGACGCGCTTCACGAGAAACCCAGTCAGCGGCAACGCGATCGCATTACTGACCGAGAACGTCGTGACGACCCATGCGCTCTGCGTCGTGCTGACGCCGAAGTTGCCGGCGATCGTCGGCAGCGACACGTTCGCGACGGTGCCGTCGAGCACCTGCATGAACACCGCGAGGGCGAGGCCGAACGTCGTCAGCGCGACGCTCGACGGACGAAAGCCGGCGTCGGCGGCCGGCATCGGGCCGCTCATCGCACACGCTCCGCATGCACGGCCGCCGGCAGGTTCGCATGCACGACGTCGGCGATCAGGCTGTCGGCGCGCGCGAGCTCGTCGCGGTACACGTCGGTCCGGAACACCGGCGCATCCTGCGCGCGATGCGACAGCATCGCACCGCTGCGGTCGTGCTGGTCGACGCGCGCATGCATCGACAGGCCGATGCGCAGCGGATGCGCGTCGAGTTGCGACGGGTCCGTCAGTTCGATGCGCACCGGCAAGCGCTGCACGATCTTGATCCAGTTGCCGGTCGCGTTCTGCGCGGGCAGCAGCGAGAACGCGCTGCCGGTGCCGACGCCGAGGCTCTGCACGCGGCCCATATAGCGCACGGCGTCGCCGTACAGGTCGGCGGTCAGCTCGACCGGTTGGCCGATCCGCATGTGTTCGAGCTGCTTTTCGGTGAAGTTCGCGTCGACCCACAGCTCGCGCAGCGGCACGACCGCGAGCAGCGGCACGCCCGGCGACACGCGCTGCCCGACCTGCACCGTGCGCTTCGCGACATAGCCGGTGACGGGCGCGACGATGTCGGTGCGCGCACGGGCCAGGTAGGCGGCGCGCAGCCGCGACGCCGCGGCCTGGACGTCGGGATGCGACGCGACCGCGGTGTCGTCGACGAGCGCCTTGCTCGTCTGGTGCTGTTCGGTCAACGTCGCGAGCGCGCTTTGCGCGGCGGCGTACGCGCTTTGCGCGGACGTCAGCGTGTCGAGCGCATGCGCGAGCTCCTCGCGCGAGATCGCGCCGGAGCGGCCGAGATCCTCGCGGCGCCGATAGTCGGCTTTCGCCTTGTCGAGCGCGGTGCGCCGTGCGTCGAGGTCGGCGCGCGCGCCGTCGATGCTGTTCGCGAGCCCGCGCTCGTTGCTGTACAGGCCGCGCACCTTGCGCACCGTGGCCGCGAGGTCGGCCTGCGCGGCCGCGAGCGCGATCTGCGCGTCGCTCGGGTCGAGACGGACGAGCGGCGTGCCGGCGCGTACGAGGTTGCCGTCGTCCGCGTCGATCGACACGACGGTGCCCGTCACCTGCGGCGTCAATTCGACGACGTTGCCTTGCGCGTACGCGTTGTCGGTGGACTCGTACCAGCGGCCGACGATCCCGTACCAGATGCCCCAGCCGACGATGCCGAGCGCGAACACGGCGACGAGCGCGCGCACGAGGTGCTTGCGTCGTGCGGGCGGCGGCGTGGCCGGTGCGGCGCCGCCCGGAGCCGGTTGCGTGCGGGCGTCCGACCCGCCCGGCGCGCGCGGCGCACCGGTGTGGTCGGCCGACGGGGGCTGGCGGGCGCTGGCGGGATCGGCGGTTGCGGGCCGCGCGGGAGTCTGCAGGGTGTTGTCGCTGCTCATGGTTCGATGTCAAGGACGGTGGGAAGGAGTGGCGGCGAGCGCGACGTCGTCCGGCTCGGCGCGGAAGCCGCCGCCGAGCGCGGCGACGAGCTGCAGCGACTGGTCCGCGCGCTGGGCGCGCAACGCGGCGACTTCGCGACTCGCGATCAACAGCTGCTGGCGCACGACGAGCGCGTCGAGGTAGCTGCCGACGCCGGCCCGGTAGCGCGCGTCCGCGAGCCGCCATGCATCGGTGGCGGCGTCGAACGCGCGCTGCTGCGCGTCGGCCTGCACCGCGAGCGAATGCAGCCGGTGCAGATCGTCGGCCACCTCGCCGATCGCGCCGATCAGCGTCTTGTTGTAGCCGGCGACCGCGACGTCGTATTGCGCGTCGCGCTTGCGCAGCACGCCGCGCCGTTCGCCGCCGTCGAAGATCGGCAGGCTCACGGCCGGGCTGACGTTGTAGGTGCGCGAGGCGGCCTGGAACAGCGATGCGCCGCCGCGCGTCGCGAGACCGATCAGCGCGGTGAGACTCACGTCGGGCAGGAAGTCCGCGCGGGCGGCCGCGACGTTGCGGCTCGCGGCTTCCACCCGCCAGCGTGCGGCGACGAGATCGGCGCGCCGGCCGAGCAGCGCGGCCGGCAGGTCGGCCGGCACCGCGAGCGCGGCGGTGGGCAGCGGCGCGGGCCGCACGAGCGCGAGGCCGCGATCGGGGCCTGCGCCGAGCAGGATCGCGAGCGCGATGCGCGCGCTGTCGATCGCCTGCGCCGCGCGTGCCTGCTCGCGCATCGCGGCCGCGACTTCGCTTTCGGCCTGGCGCTGTTGCGCGACGTTGTCGATGCCTTTCGTGACACGCTGACGCGTCAGCGACAGCGCTTCGTCGGCGCGATCGTATTCGGCGCGCGCGACGTCCTGCTGATCGAACGCATAGGCGAGATTCACGTAGGCGCGCGCGACGTTGACGGACAGCAGCACGCGCGCGGCCCGTGCATCGATCTGCGCGGCCCGTGCTTCGCCGAGCGCGGCTTCCCACGCGGCGCGGCGGCCACCCCACAGATCGAGATCCCAGCTCAGGCCGAGATTGATCTCGCGCGTGTGGCTGAAGACACCGCCGCCCTCGCCCGTCGAGAACTGCGTGGCGGACATGCGTTCCCCTTTCGCGCCGGCGCGGCCGACGAGGTGCGGCAGCCGGGCGGCCTGCGCTTCGATCACGAGCGCCTGCGCTTCGCGCGCACGCGCATCGGCGGTCGCGAGATCCGGGTTGCCGGCAAGCGCTTCGTCGATCAGCGCATTCAGTTGCGTATCGTTCAGCGCAACCCACCAGTCGGCGGCCGGCCAGTCGGCGACCGGCGCATGCGCGAGGCTGCGCGATGCGGCGAGCGTATCGACGCCGCGCAGCGTGCCGGCGGGCGTGAGCCCGTCGCGGCTCGCGCAGGCGCCGAGCATGGCGAGCACGACGGCGACGGCCATTCGCGACAGGACGCGCGGCGCGACGGCATCGCGCGGCGGCGGAGCAAGTACTGCATGCATCGCATTCCTCGGATTCGTTTGAGTTTGAATACGACACGCATTGTTGGACGCTCCCCGGCAAAGCTGATAATGTTGTTTAGACAAAAAATAATGAAATCCGGCCATGCCCATCCGAGACACCTCTCCCGCCCGCGCGGCGCAACGCGCCGACGCCGATCCGAGCGAACGCGCGGACGGCCCGTCGCTGATCGCCGTCTGGGGCGAGGACGACGGCAGCAACACCTACCAGCTCGGCACGCGCGAGGTCGACTGGCACAGCCATCTGCGCGGTCAGGTGTTCTGCGTCGAAAGCGGGTTCGCGCACGTGCGCACGCCGCACGGTTCGTGGCTGCTGCCGCCGCATCGCGCGGGCTGGATTCCGCCGGGCGAGCAGCACAAGGTCAGCATCAGCGGTGCGCTGAGCGGCTGGAGCGTCGTGATCGCACCGGCCGCGAGCCGCCGGATGCCCGACCAGCCGTGCGTGATCGCGATCAGCGAACTGATGCGCGCGCTCGTGCGGCGCGCGGTGTCGTGGGCCGACCAGGACCGGCTCGACCTCGAGCAGGCGCGCATGAGCGTCGTGCTGCTCGACGAGATGCGCCGCGCGCCGCACGAACCGCTGCACTTGCCGATGCCGCGCGACCGGCGGTTGCTGCGGATCGCCAACGCGATCCTCGGGCAGCCGCACGACAGCCGGACGCTCGACGCGTGGGCCGAATGGGCCGGGCTGTCCGCCCGCACGCTGAGCCGGCTGTTCGTCGCGGAAACCGGCACGAGCTTCGCGCAGTGGCGGCAGCAGGCGCGGCTCACGCATGCGCTCGAACGTCTGGCGAACGGCGACAGCGTCGCCAACATCGCGGACGCGCTCGGCTATGCGACGCCGAGCAATTTCATCGCGATGTTCCGCCGCGCGTTCGGCGATTCGCCCGCGCATTACTTCGCGAAGCGCAAGCAGCCGTAATGCCGTGCGGCATCGCCCGGCCCCCTATCACCCCTGCCAGTACTGCGCGCGCATCGACGTCGCTATAGTCGCCGTGCGACCGGCCGGTCGGTCGCCCAATGTGACCTGTGGAGGATGTCGATGTCGAACGCCGTCGGATCGGACAACACGCCGATCGTCTCCGAGCAGCAGCTCGCCGATCATCTGGCCGCCGGCTGCAAGCCGGCCGCGCAGTTCCGGATCGGTACCGAGCACGAGAAATTCGTCGTTTCCCGCGCGACGCACGCGGCTGCGCGTTATGAAGGACCGTCCGGCATCGCCGAGGTGCTGGCGCGGCTGCGCGGCGACGGGACGCCGATCGTCGATGCCGGGCAGACCGTCGGCGTGATCCAGCGCGACGGCGCCGCGATCTCGCTCGAACCGGCCGGCCAGCTCGAACTGTCGGGTGCGCCGCTCGATACGCTGCACGATACGCACACCGAACTGCATGCGCACCTCGCCGCGGCCCGTGCGGCATGCGATCCGCTCGGCCTGCGCTGCGTGCCGCTCGGTTTTCACCCTCACCTGTCGCGCGACGCGCTGCCGTGGATGCCGAAGCAGCGCTACGCGATCATGCGGCGCTACATGCCGCGCGTCGGCACGCGCGGGCTCGACATGATGCAGCGCACGTGCACCGTGCAGGTCAACCTCGATTTCGCGTCGGAAAGCGACATGGCGCGCAAGCTGCGCGTGTCGCTCGCGTTGCAGCCGGTCGCGACCGCGCTGTTCGCGAATTCGCCGTTCCGCGACGGCCGCCCGTCGGGCTTGCTGTCGACGCGCGCCGACACGTGGCTCGATACCGACGCGGATCGCTGCGGCGTGCCGGCGCTGTTCCTGTCGCGCAGCTTCGGCTTCGAGCGCTACGTGAGCTGGCTGCTCGACAACGTGCCGATGTACTTCGTACGGCGCGGCGATCGCTATGCGGACGCGACCGGGCACACGTTCCGCGATTTTCTGCGGCGGCGCATTCCGCATCTCGAAGGCGAGATGCCGACGCTGGGCGATTTCGCGGACCATCTGACCACGGTGTTCACCGAGGTGCGGCTGAAGCGCTATCTCGAGATGCGCGGCGCCGATGCCGGCTCGCCGGACATGATGGTCGCGCTGTCCGCGTTCTGGACCGGCCTGCTGTACGATCCGGCCGCGCTGTCGGAAGCCGAGACGCTGGCTGCCGAGATCGACCGCGGCACGCTGCTCGCGCTGCGTCGCGACGTGCCGCGTACCGGGCTCGACACGCCGGCCGACGGCCGGTCGTTACGCGCGGTGGCGGCCGATGCGCTCGCGATCGCGCATCGCGGCCTGCGCGCGCGGGCGCGCAACGATGCGGCCGGACGCGACGAATCGATGTATCTCGCGCCGCTCGACGAAATCGTCGCCGGCGCGCCGACCCAGGCCGAACACTGGCTGGCCCGCTATCGCGATGCGTGGGCCGGCGACGCGACGCGGATCCATGACGAAGCCGCCATCTGAGCGCGTCGCGCCGGGCCGCTCACGCGCAGCAGGCAAGCAGCGGCTCGTGCGCGAACTCGGCGCCGAGCGGCAGCGCATGGCCGCGTCGCCGGGTACGCACGGCGTGCGCGAGCGTCTCGAACAGCTGCGCGGTATCGGCGAACGACAGGCACGCGTCCGTGATGCTCTGCCCGTAGCGCAGCGGCACGCCCGGCACGAGATCCTGCCGCCCTTCGATCAGGTGCGATTCGATCAGCACGCCGACGATGCGCGTATCGCCGGCCGCCACCTGCGCGGCGGCTTCCGCGCCGACGGCGAGCTGGTTCCGGTACTGGCGTCGGCTGTTGCCGTGACTGACGTCGATCATCACGCGCGGGGCGACGTGCGCGGCCGTCATCCGCTCGCAGGCGGCATGCACGGCGGCCGCGTCGAAGTTCGGCTCGCGCCCGCCGCGCAGCACGACGTGCGTATGCGGATTGCCGGGCGACGCGCTCGCGCATAGCCGGCCGTCGGCATCGATCGACAGGAATCGGTGCGCGTGCGCCGCCGCGCGCATCGCATCGACGGCGACCTGGACATTGCCGTCGGTGCCGTTCTTGAAGCCGATCGGAATCGGCAGCGACGACGCCAGCTCGCGATGCACCTGCGACTCCACGGTGCGCGCGCCGATCGCGCCCCAGGCGACCAGATCGGCCAGGTAACGCGGCGACAGCGGATCGAGAAACTCGGTCGCGGCCGGCATCTCCGCGCCGTTGAGGTCGCACAGCAGCGCGCGGGCCGTCCGCAGCCCGACGTCGATCCGATCGCTGCCGTCGAGCAGCGGATCGTTGATCAGCCCCTTCCAGCCGACCGTCGTGCGCGGCTTCTCGAAGTACACGCGCATCACGATTTCCAGCTCGTCCGCGAAGCGCGCGCGTTGCAGCGCGAGCCGTGCCGCGTAGTCGCGTGCGGCGTCGGGATCGTGTATCGAGCACGGGCCGGCGATGACCACGAGCCGGTCGTCCGCGCCGTCGAGCACGTCGACGATCGCGCGGCGGGTCGTGTGAACGGTGCGCGACGCGCGCCACGCCGGCGGCAGTGCGCCGGCCAGATCCGCAGGGGACGGCAAGCGCGACACGGCGTCGCGGTTTGTCGTCCAGGCGTTTGCATGCATGGGGACTGCCCTCCTGTCGATAATGAACTGGATTTTTTCACTACAGCGCGACTGTATTGAATGGCGCTTTCTACGCGCAACTAACATATTTATCAGTTTCTAATTCATAACTTTATGAATGAGAAGGATAAGAGTCGGACTCGATAATCGAGGAACCCGGTGCGTGTACGTTTGCGGCGTGTGGAACCGCATATTCATCGGGTTTCATTCGAAAATGGGGATGTGATTTCGCAGAGGGGACTGCAGGCTGATGCGACTTTCCGCCGCGCGTCGCTATTCGTTCTGATAGTGGCGGCCCGATAGTCGTTCGATTAATTTTCGGATGCCCGAGGGCCATTCGGGCTCGAAAATATAAATCAACCCAGTCATTGCGGAGAGTCACCATGTCGAAACGGCATTACGAAACCCCTATTCACGTCAAGTATCGCGATACGGATTCGATGGGGCATGTGAGCAGCCCCGTCTATTACGACTACCTGCAGCATTCGTATCTCTGCTACATGTTCGACCTGCTCGGCCTGCCCCGCAGCGAGAAACTGCCGCACATCATGGTGAAGACGCAGTGCGAGTACCTCGCGCCCGCGCAATTCGGCGACAACCTGACCATCCGCTCGAGCATCGTGCGCTTCGGCAGCAAGAGCTTCGATCTCGAACACCTGATGGAGCGCGACGACCAGACCATCGTCGCGCGCGGCGTGTCGACGCACGTGATGTTCGATTACGCGAACAACACGACGCTGCCCGTGCCCGACGAATTCAAGACGCGCGTGCTCGAATTCCAGGGGTCGCTGTGATGCGTGCGCACCCATTCGGGAGCGACGCGTGAGCTGCGCGGTGGCGCGCGCCCGGCGCCGGATCGGCGCGATCGTGGAGCGGCGGGACGATCGCGCGATCGTGATCGTCCGGCATGCGGCGCAGGCCTTGCTCAAGCCGGCTGCGCTCGAACGGCACCGTGCGCTCGCGTATCGCCACGAGGACGAGCTGGAGGTGCTGCTGCAGCCGTGCGGTGGCGCGCACGACGGCGTGCGGACGCTGCTCGGCCGGCTGCGGGACGCCGGCGTGGCCGTCGCGCTCGACGCGGCGACGATCACGCACGATGCGTCGCTGCTCGAATTCGCGAGCTGGGTCACACGGTGTACGACGCCCGACGGCTCGGCGATGGCACCCGACGACGCGGCCGTGCCGGGCGGTGCGCTGCTCTCCGGGCTGGTCGTGCGATGGCGCGATCTGCACGACAGGTGGCGACGGCCCGACCGCGACGCGGGGCCCGAACGCACGCCGCGAACCATTGCGACGGATGCGGCCGAACACATCGCGGCCGGCGATCCGGACGAGCCGATACTCGGCGCGCTGCTCGACGCCGATGACGCGTCGACCGGCGCGGCGCTCGACACGCTGTCGGACGCAGTGCGCGCGCGACGGATCTGTCTGGCGACGCGGGCGCGCTGGCCGCTCGCGCGACGGTTATGAACACCGCCGTAGCGACGGCCGGCGGGCGCGCGTTTCTGGTCGGCATGATGGGCGCGGGCAAGTCGACGCTTGGCCGCGCGCTCGCGGCGTCGCTCGGCTGGTCGTTCGCCGACAGCGACGACGAGATCGAGCGGCGCATGGGGCGCTCGGTCGCCGCGCTGTTCGACCGGGTGGGCGAAGGCGGCTTTCGGCTGCTCGAAGCGCAGATCGTCGACGAGCTGACGCAGCGCGCGAACGTGGTCGTGGCGACCGGCGGAGGCGCGGTTCTGAATCCGCGCACCCGCGCACGCCTGAGCGAACGCGGCAGCGTGATCTATCTGCATGCGGACCCCGATGTGCTGTGGCGGCGTACGCGCGACGACGCGCGGTGTCGGCCGCTGCTGCAGGCGGGCGAGCCGCGGCAGACGCTCGCCGCGCTGTACCGGATGCGTGACCCGCTGTATCGCGAATGCGCGCACGCGCTGGTGGACACGACCGCACACGACGTCTCGCGCGCAACGGCGGAGGTGTTGACGGTGCTGTTTGCGCGGATGAGCGCGCCGGCGTGACGGCGCATTCAGTTCCCTGCCCTTCGAATCGAGCGCAGTTCGGTGGCCCGCGCGTTTTTGAAACGGCGAGTTTGGTTTACCAACAGTGCTATTGTGATAAGAAAAGTTATCCGGATAGATGCATTGTTTTATCCAACTGCATGTTCCGCGACAGAAGGTTCAGGTCGTCAAACCACCGGAAAATCGGTTCCCTCGCGAGCGCTCGCCACGTTTCGACATTCGCGCGCGGCGATCACCTTGCCGAGCGTCCGAACCCTATCGGCCAAGAACCAGAGCGGCGAAACCGCATCGTCCACTGGGCAGCCGTGGTTCATTGGGGGCGAAATCGCCTGAAAAGCCTTGCCAGGAAAGGCGCTGCCCGTTTCAGATACATTGAAATACAAAATATCGCATACGATTTAATCGAATCCGCTTGACTCAAGCGGCGGCCAGGCGGAAACTGCATCGCATGCGATCGAATCGCATCTGACACAAACCTCAACTGACGGAGCAAATGATGAGCAAGATCGACAAAGTGCTGTACACGGGCAAGACGCATACGACTTCCGGCGGCCGCGACGGCGCGGCGCGCAGTTCCGACGGCCGCCTCGACATCCAGTTGTCGTCGCCGGGCAGCGCCGGCACCGGCACCAACCCGGAACAGCTGTTCGCGGCCGGCTGGTCGGCCTGCTTCATCGGCGCGATGCAGCTTGCCGCGCGTGCCGAGAAGGTGACGCTGCCGGCCGATCTCGCGGTCGACGCCGAAGTCGATCTTGGCACGGCGGGCAACGCGTACTTCCTGCAGGCCCGGTTGAACGTGAGCGTGCCGGGGCTCGAACGCGACGTCGCGCAACGCATCGTCGACACCGCACACCAGACCTGCCCGTATTCGAAGGCGACGCGCGGCAACATAGACGTCGAGATCCGGATCGCCTGAACGTTGCATCGGGCGGCCGAACGCCGCCTTCTCGAATTCCCGATTCCTTTTCTATCGAGATGAAAAATGAAGACTCAATTGATCGCTGCGCTGCTCGTCGCTGTTTCGTCTGCCGTTGCCGCTCCGGCGTTTGCCAATGAATCCGCCGTGACGCGTGCGCAGGTGCGCGCCGAACTCGCGCAGCTTCAACACGTCGGCTATCCGCTGAACCGCGCGACCGACGCCACCTACCCGAACGATCTGCAGGCCGCGCTGACGCAGATCCACGCCGACGATGCCGTCGCGGCCAACGCACAGGCTGCCGGCTACGGCAGCAACGGCGACACCGCGACGCAATCCGGCCGCCGCTATGTCGCAAGCGTGGCCGAGCGCTCCGTGTACTTCGGTCACTGAGCACCCCACCGGTACGTGAACCGCGAGTCCTTTTATTCCTGATGCCATTTTTTCGAGGTGAATGATGAAAACCCCATTGATTGCTGCCCTTCTCGTCGCCGTTTCCGCTTCTGTCGCCGCACCGGCGTTTGCCGACGCAGCCGTCGTGTCCCGCGCGCAAGTACGCGCCGAGCTCGTCCAGCTTGAACAAGCCGGCTATCGGCCGGGCCGCGCGAACGATCCGCATTACCCGGCCGACCTGCAGGCCGCGTTGACGCGCATTCATGCGAACGATGCGGTGGCGGCCGATACGTCGGCATCCGGTTACGGCAACGATGCCGCCGCCGCGACGCAGTCGGGCAGCCGGCCGGCGACGCATATTGCCGAACGCTCGATCTACTTCGGCCATTGAACGAACACGCGAACGACGCCGATGGCCGGCGTGCGGTGCGCTTCCCGAATTCCTTTTCTATCGAGGTGAAAAATGAAAACCCAACTGATTGCCGCCCTTCTCGTTGCCGTGTCGGCCACCGTCGCCGCGCCGGTTTTTGCAAGCGAAAGCACCGTCACCCGTGCGCAGGTGCGTGCGGAACTGGCCGCGTTGCAGCAAGCCGGCTACCAGCCGAATCGCCCCAACGATCCGAACTACCCGGACAATATCCAGGCGGCGCTGAAACGGATTCGGGACGACGGCGCCGTCGCGGCCGACACGCAGACAACCGGTTACGGCAGCGACGCCGGCGGCGCCTCGCAGTCCGGCAGCCGAAACACGCTGCGCACCGCCGAGCGCTCGATCTATTTCGGACATTGAGCGCGGTACGGCGAATTCGGTCGCCGAAGTCCCCCATATAAAGCGTATGCGATATAATCGCATGCGCTTTTTTCATGTTGCGCGGATCTGCGTTGACGGCGCTACCTGCCCGGCCCATCCAGGATTATTCTGTGCGGCCCCGATCTTCCACCAAGGAGCCGCCGATGCCGGACGCGATGACCGCAAACACGACAGGCGATGCGCACGTGCTCGACCGGGTCGTCTGGAATGCGCTCACGGGCAGGCAGCGCCGTTTTGCGCTCGGCGACGGCCGTGCGCTGCGGTTCCCGACGGCCATCGCGCCGTTCGCCGCGATCGACGACACGAGCCCGGCGTCGTTGGACGCACTGCGCGCGCTGATCGCCGCACACGGGCCGGCGGCGCTCGTTACGCCGAACGAAATCGAGCCGCCGGCGGGATTGTCGGTGATCCGGCGCGCGACGTTGCTTCAGATGACTTGCGAACGGACGTTCGAGCCGGCCCCCGAATCGGAGCATGTTCCGCTCGGCGAAGCCGACGTGCCGGACATGCTCGCGCTGACCGCCGCCGCGCAGCCGGGCCCGTTCGGCCCGCGCACGTTCGAGCTCGGCCACTACATCGGCGTGCGCCGTGACGGCCGGCTGGCCGCGATGGCCGGCGAGCGGATGCAGGTGGACGGATATACCGAGATCAGCGCCGTCTGCGTGGATGCCGCGTTTCGGCGGCAAGGGCTGGCGGCGCGGCTGATCCGGTCGCTGATCGCGACGATCGGTGCGCGTTCGCAAACGCCTTTCCTGCACGTCCTCACGACGAACCAGGTGGCGATCGAGCGCTATCTCGCGCTCGGTTTCGTCGTCCGTCGCGAGATGCACCTGCTGGTGCTGGACGATGCGCGCGCATGACCGCGCGGCCGGCGCGATGCCCGCGTCGGCCGCTTGTCGCGCCTGCGTGTTTTTATGCGTCGGTCGAGCGGATCAGGTTGCCGCGCAGCGTGACGATCGCCTTCTGCACCTTCGCGAACTCGTCCGGCTTCAGCCCGGTCGCTTCGACCAGGTTCATGTCGAGCCCTTTCTCGCGCACGCGGCGGCCGCTTTTCGTCAGGCTGACGAGCACCTGGCGCTCGTCGGACGGATCGCGGTGCCGCTCCAGATAGCCCATTGCCTCGAGCTTCTTCAGGATCGGCGTCAGCGTATTGGATTCGAGGAACAGCTTCTCGCCGAGTTGGCCGACGGTCTGGTTGTCCTGCTCCCACAGCGCGATGATCGTGATGTATTGCGTATACGTGAGGCCGAGCTCGTCGAGGATCGGCTTGTACGCCTTGCCGAACGCGAGGTTCGCCGAGTAGATCGCAAAGCACAGGAACTCGGACAGCTTCGGCGCGGCAGGCGACGGGGTTTCGGTCGGTTTCATGGACTTCCTCCAGCGACACGAACGGTCGCAGACAATCGCATTATATATCGCATGCGATCTTATCGGAAGCATGATAATCGGGGGCGATCGGCCGACGCGCCGCGCGCTCAGCCCGGCTTGCGGCGCTTGCCGGTTTGCTGACGGCTCACCGACAGCAACGTGCACTGCACCGGATGCGCGATTTCGGTCGCGAGCCCGCCCGCGGCAAACAGCAGGATCATCAGCCAGCGTTTCATGCGTCCTCCACGACCGAGAGGCTCGCGCCATCGGCGACCGCCGCGTCGAGCGCATACGGATCGACGCCGTCGAGGCAACCGAGATTGACGCGCCAGCAGGCCGGATCCTTGCGGGTCTGGTGGAACGGATAGACGCCGCAGCCGCTGCAGAAGTAGTGACGCGCGGTGTGCGTGTTGAAGCGATAGCACGTCAGTGCGTCCTCGCCTTCGATGACGCTCAGATTGGCGGCGGCGAACATCGGGCTCATCAACGCGCCGCGTCGGCGGCACAGACTGCAGTTGCAGCGAATGGCCGGCGCAATCGCCGTCGTGACTTCGAATTTGACGGCCCCGCAATGGCAGGACCCCTTGAACCAGGTTGCAGACATGATGGACTCCGGAAGAGGTCATGCCTGCTTTATAGCGAACCCGCGCGCGGGCGGTGTATCGCACTGTATCGGTAGTCGGCGCGGATACAGGACATTGCAAATCTACCGCGCGCGGCGACAGGTATCGCATTTCCGGTTTCATCCCTAGAATCGGCGTCATGGTTTTCCCGGGCCAAGGGATCGCGCGGGTGCGCATCGTTTTCGATATGCACCCGCCCGCCACGCAGGCTGCAACGGCCTGCCGCGCGAATCTGGCCACCGCGCGCGCCCCACCCTTTCTGCTCAGGAAAGGAGGCTTGAGACATCCTCAATTATCACGTGCCGCCGATTTGCCCACCATGTATCGGACGATCGGCGCAACCCGCATGGCAGACGCTTGCGCGAGCCCGGCGATGCCTGTCGTCGCGCCGGGCGGCCGACGTGTTACGCGGGTCGCGAACGGCCAGAGCCCGCAACACCGCATATCGATAATCAGGAGACACGATGAACAGCCAATCCCTCGACCTCGACGGCCACGCGGGCGGACCCGCGTCCGCCCGCCCGCCGGCCGCCTCCGCAGGCGCCGGCGTCGACACGGCGGCCCTCCCCGGCCGCCGCGTCACGCTCGGCGATTTCATGGACGATCTGCCGGTCGGTGCGTTGCATCGATTCGTCGTCTGGGTGATCGGCATCGGGTTGTTCTTCGACATGTACGAGATCTTTCTCGTCAGTACGATCGGCTCCGCGTTGCAGCACGAATACGGGCTGAGCCGACAAAGCGCCGATTTCAAGCTGTTGCTGGCGTCCGCGTTCATCGGCATGTTCGTCGGCGCGATGTGCCTGGGCAGCCTGGCCGACCGTATCGGCCGACGCAAGGCGTTCCTGCTCACGCTCGGGTGGTACAGCGCGTTCTCGCTGGTCGGCGCGTTTTCGGTGAACGCCGACATGCTCGTGGCCTGCCGTTTCCTGACCGGCATCGGCGTCGGCGCGATCTATCCGGTTGCCGACAGCTTCCTGTCCGAAATCCTGCCGAAGGACAAGCGCGGCCGGCTCGCCGCGTGGGCCTATACGACTTCGTATGTCGCGGTGCCGCTCGTCGGCTTTCTCGCGCTGTGGCTGAACCCGCTGCATGTGGCGGGCGTCGCCGGCTGGCGCATCATTCTCGCGATCGGCAGCCTCGGCGCCGTGTACGTGCTGTTCGTCCAGCACCGGCTGCCGGAAAGCCCGCGCTGGCTGCTCGCGCAAGGCCGCACGGCCGAGGCGCACGCGGCGCTGCGGCGCTTTGCGGAAAGCGCCGGCGTGCGCGCGCCCGAACACTTCGCGGAACCGGCCGAGCCGCAGCGGCCGCTCGGGCTCGGCGAGCGCATCGCGCTGCTGCGCCGCCAACCGTATGGCGCGCGCTACCTGATGCTGGCGATCTTTCACCTGTTCCAGGGCTTCGGCTATTACGGATTCGGCACGCTGGCCGGCACGGTCGTGAAGAGTCGCGGTTTCGACGTGACGGACAGCACGCTGTTCATCGCGCTATCGTTCATCGGCTATCCGATCGGCTCGCTGCTGTCGATTCCGCTGCTCAACTGGATCGAGCGCCGCACGCTCGTGATCGTGTCGATCCTGTCGATCGCGGTGTTCGGGCTGTGCTTCGCGTATTCGGGCAATACCGTGCTGATCGTCGGCTTCGGATTCCTGACGACGTGCGCGTCGAACGTGTTCAGCAACGCGTATCACGTGTATCAGGCCGAGATCTTCCCGGCACGCGTACGCTCGACGGCGATCGGGAGCACCTATGCGCTGTCGCGCATCGTCAGCGGCGCGCTGCCGTTCGTGTTGCTGCCGGTGCTCGTCAACTACGGCGCGGGCGCGATGTTCGGCGTGATCTCGGCCGCGCTCGGCGTCGTCGCCGTCACGCTGCGCGTGCTGGGGCCGCTGACCACGCGGCGCAGCCAGGATGAGATCAATCCGGTTTGACGCGGCAGTCGGCACGGAGCGCACGGGCGCATGCCCGTGCGTCGCCGTTTCATCGCACCATCGCACCATCGCATTCACCGCGCCGACATGAAATCAAACAGCTTCGCGACGTCGGTCGTCAGCACCGTGTCGGCCTTCACGCCGACCCACAGCGTGCGCGTTGCCCACGCGTCGTCGAGCTTCACGACACCGAGCCGCGCCGCGCGCTCGCCGGTCACCGCGTCGCGCGGCAGCACGCCGATGCCGAGGCCGGCCTCGATCATCCGGCTCACACCGTCGAAATTCGATACCTGGATCCGCAGCTTCAGCGAGCGCTCGGCCGCGAACGCGGCGTCGGTCATCCGCGCGAGCAGCGAGCTGCCGTCGCTCAAGCCTACGTAGTCCTCGTCGAGCGTATCCGCGAAGCGGATGCTGTCGCGCGCGGCGAACCGGTGCGTGCGCGGCACGAGCAGCACGAGTTCGTCGCGCCGGTACAGCCGCCGGTCGATGCCGGGCGCCGGCACGTTGTCGGCGAATACGCCGAGATCGGCCTTGCCCGACGCGAGCGCGTCGACGATCTCGTGGCTCAGCCGCTCCTCGAGACTGACCTTGATGCCGGGGTGGTCGGTGAGGAACGCGGCAAGATCGGCGGGCAGGAACTGGACGATCGCTGACGTATTGGTCCACACGTGGATATGGCCGCGCACGCCGGCGACGTAGTCGCTCATCTCGTGCGCCATCCGGTTCACCTGCTCGATCACCTTCGCCGCATGATCGAGCAGCGCGCGGCCCGCGGGCGTCAGCTCGACGCCGCGCGCATGCCGGACGAACAGCGCGCTGCCGGTCACGCTTTCGAGTTCGGCAATGCGCTTGCTGACCGCGGACAGCGTGAGCTGGCCGTGTTCGGCCGCCTTCGTCAGGCTACCGTGCTCGGCGACGAGCGCGAACACGCGCAGCGACTGCAGATCGAAATGAAGCGGGTTCACCATGTCGTGGAATCCTGGAAGGCCGTGCCGGGGTATGCCGTCAGCGCGCCGGCCTGACGCCGATCATACGCCGGGCCGTGCGCGTGCGATATGGCGGGATATGGCCCGGCTAGCGCGGCGCGATTGCATGCAAGGCGTCGAGCATCGCGCCGTCCGGCGTCGCGAGATCGTCGAGCACCGCGAAGTGCTGCATGCCGCGCAGCCATGTGCGGACGATCCGCTCGCCGGCGGCTTCGCACGCCGTCGCGTAGACGTCTGCTTGCCGGATGAGTTCGGGCAGTTCGGCGTCGCCGACCGCAATGACGGTCGGGGCGCCGGGCCCAATGTGATGCAGCGGACTGTATGCGTCGACTTCGCGCGCGGTGAGCTGCAGCTTGTCGTTCAGGCAGCACAGCGCGATCGGTTTGAGATCGACGAGCGGGCTGATCGCGAGTGCCGACACGACGGCCGGATGCGCGCGATGCATGGCCGTCAGGTGGCCACCCGCCGAATGGCCGCTCAGGTGGATCGGCCGCCCCGCGGTGCCGAGGCCGTCGCGGTCGGCCGCGAGATGGTCGAGCAGCGCGCCGATCTCGCCGACGATATCGGTCATCGTCGCGACCGGCGCGAGCGAGTATTCGGCGAGCACGACGTCGTAGCCACGCGCGAGCGGCCCGCTCGCCGCATACGCGAAATCCTCTTTCGCGCAGTGCTGCCAGTAGCCGCCGTGAATGAACACGAACAGCGGCGCGTCGGGCTGTCCGCACGGCAGCCAGTCGAAGCGCTGCGCGGGTTGCGCGCCGTAACGCAGGTCGCGCCGGCCGGGCGTTGCCGCGTACAGCGCCGCGCTGCGCGTCTGGCATGACGCCAGCAACGCGGGGAAATCGGGAACGGCCTTCGTGTTCAGGTACGCGGCGTCGAGCGCCGTGCGGTCCATGCCGCGATAGAGGATCGTCATTCGGAAAGCGCCTGGATCGGGTTGCGGATGCGCGCGGCCGGTGGGTTCCGTGCGCGGCGAAGGCGGCGGCCGCGCCGACGCCGTGGCGCCATTATCCGCAGCGCGGCCGCGCACGGCTATCCGGAATCGGCGGGCGCGGCGCCTGCGTGTCCGCTTTCGGCGAAGGATTGTGGCGGCGTGCGCGCAGCGTGCCGGTGCTCGCGCGGCCGGTCAGATCGGTTCGGAGATTTCGATCAGGTTCAGGTCGGGATCGCGCACGTAGACCGAGCGGATCTTCTGCGTCGCGCCCGTGCGTTCGACGGGCCCTTCGACGATCGGCCAGTCGACGCGCCGCAGGTGCGCGATCACGTCGTCGAGCGGGACCGACGCGATGAAGCACAGGTCGAGCGCGCCCGGCACCGGCACGTGCGCTTTCGGCTCGAATTCCGCGCCGCGCACGTGCAGGTTGATCTTCTGGTTACCGAAACGGAACGCGAGCCGGCCCGCGCCGAAGGTGTCGAGCTGCATCTGCAACACCTCGGTGTAGAAATGCTTCGTCCGCTCCGGATCGACGCAGGTCAGCACGAGATGATCGAGGTGATCGATCAGCGCCATGGGATTCGCTCCTGTTTCTGTTGACGTTCACGAGAAAGCGCGTTGCGCGGGCATGTCGCAGGTATCGGCGCGCGGGGGCGGATGAAGGTCCGAGCGGCGCCCGGCCTTCAAGATCTGGCTCGGCACGTCGTGCCCGATCAGCGCGGGCAGCCGCGCCGACGCGGCGAGCACGGCCACGAGGTCGATGCCCGTATCGTAGCCGTCGAGTTCGAGCATGTGCACGAGTTCCTCGGTGCACGCGTTGCCGGTCGCGCCCGGCGCATACGGGCAGCCGCCGAGCCCGCCAAGCGACGCATCGAAGCGGTCGATGCCGGCGTCGAGCGCCGCGAGCGTGTTCGCGAGCGCCATCCCGCGCGTGTTGTGAAAGTGCAGCGTGAGCTGCAACGCCAGGAAGCGCTCGCGTGCGCGGCGCGACAAGTCGCGCACCTGCGACGGAAACGCCATGCCCGTCGTGTCGCACAGCGTGAAGCCGTGCACGCCGAGATCCGCGAAGCGCTGCATCCACGCGAGCACCGTTTCGGCCGGCACGTCGCCTTCCATCGGGCAGCCCATCGCGGTCGACAGCGACACGTTGATCGCGACACCCGTGCCGCGCACCGCGTCGATCACGTCGCGCAACTGCGCGAACGACTGCTCGCGCGTCATCCGCAGGTTCGCGCGGTTGTGGCTCTCGCTCATCGACATCACGAGGTTGACCTCGTCGACGCCGCACGACAGCGCGCGCTCGGCGCCGCGCACGTTCGGCACGAGCACCGTATAGACGACGCCCGGCGCGCGCGCGATGCCGTGCATCACGGCTTCCGCGTCGCGCAGCGCGGGAATCGCCTTCGGCGACGTGAACGACGTGACCTCGATCTTCGCGTAGCCGCAGGCGCTCAGCGCGTCGACGAGCGCGATCTTGTCGTCGGTGTCGACGAACGCCGCTTCGTTCTGGAAACCGTCGCGGGTCGCGACTTCGTGAATATGGAGTCGTTGCGGATGGAGGTTCATGTCTTCGTCCCGGTGGTCGTTTCAGATCACGCCGCGCGTGCGCCAGTCGTCGCGGGTCGCCGCGTCGATGCCGAGCGATTCGAGCACCGCATCGGTATCCGCGCCGAGCGCGGGCGCCGGCCGCTCGATGCGCCCGGGCGTCGCGTCGAGTTTCGGCACGATGCCCGGCACGAGCACCGGGGTGCCGTCGGGCAGCGCGGCGTCGACGATCATGTCGCGCGCACGGTAGTGCGGATCGGCCGCGATGTCGGCCACGTCGTAGATGCGCCCGGACGGAATGCGCGCGTCGTTCAGCGCGGCGAGCACGTCGTCGAGGTCGTGACGCGCGCTCCATTCGCCGATCGCCGCATCGATGCGCGCGACCTGGGCGACGCGCCCGTCGTTGTGCGCGAGCGCCGGATCGTTGCCGAGATCGGGCCGGCCGATCAGTTCCATCAGGCGCCGGAAAATGCTGTCGCCGTTGCCGGCGATCAACGCGTACCGGCCGTCGCGGCAGCGGTACGCGTTGGTCGGTGCGATGCCCGGCAGGCTGCTGCCGGCCGGCTCGCGCACCGCGCCGAACGCCGCATATTCGGGCAGCAGGCTTTCCATCATGTTGAACACCGATTCGTACAGCGCGACGTCGACGACCTGCCCCTTGCCGCCCTGCTGTTCGCGATGCCGCAACGCGAGCAGCACACCGATCACGCCGTGCAGCGCGGACAGCGAATCGCCGAGCGAGATGCCGACGCGTACCGGCGTGCGGCCCGGCTCGCCGGTCAGGTGGCGCAGGCCGCCCATCGCCTCGGCGATCACGCCGAAGCCGGGGCGGTCGCGATACGGGCCCGTCTGCCCGAAGCCCGACACGCGCAGCATCACGAGCCCCGGGTTGATCGCGGACAGCGCGTCCCAGCCGAGCCCCCAGCCTTCGAGCGTGCCGGGCCGGAAGTTTTCGATCAGCACGTCGGTGTCGGCGACGAGGCGGCGCACGACATCCTGCCCTTCGGGCGTGCGCAGGTCGAGCGTGAGCGAGGTCTTGTTGCGCGACTGCGCGGCCCACCAGACCGACGTGCCGTCGTGCAGCAGCCGCCATTTGCGCAGCGGATCGCCGACGCCGGGCGGCTCGACCTTGATGACCTCCGCGCCGAATTCGGCGAGCATCCGGCCCGCGAACGGCCCGGCGATCAGTTGGCCAAGTTCCAGCACGCGGATGCCGTCCAGGGGGCGTGTCATGACTGTCTCCGATGAAATCGTGTTGTCGATGACGACGATCATGACGGCGTTCGCGCGCGGCGAAAATCGATCGATGGTCAACCAGACTTTCCGAAACGGAAAGGCGGACGACGGCGCGAGTGCGCTATCGGCCAGGTGTGACGCGCCAGCCTTTCCATCCGGGAAAGCACGCTCCCGCAACGGTCAAACGGCGGCGCGCGCGCCGCGCGCAGAATCGGATCCGTTCCGCGCCGCCGGGCGCCTGTCAGCGAGACCCGCCATGTTTTCCGTTTCTTCTCCCGCGAAGATCGTGTTCCTCGATCGCGCGACGCTGTCGCCGCAGACCGTGCTGAAGCCGTTTCCGTTTCCGCACATGGTGCAGACGTTCGACCGGACGGCCGCGCACGAAGTCGCGGCGCGCATCCGCGATGCGGACATCGTCGTGACCAACAAGGTGCGGCTCGATGCGACAACCGTCGCCGACGCGCGGCGGTTGCGGATGATCGCGATCGCCGCGACCGGCACCGATATCGTCGATCTCGATGTATGTGCGGCACGCGGCATCGTCGTGAGCAATATTCGCGGCTATGCGATGCGTACGGTGCCCGAGCACACGTTCGCGCTGATCTTCGCGCTGCGCCGCAGCCTCGTCGCGTATCGCGACGCGGTACGTGGCGGGCGCTGGCTCGACAGCGGGCAGTTCTGCTTCTTCGATCATCCGATTCGCGACCTGGCCGGTTCGACGCTCGGGATCGTCGGCGACGGCGTGCTCGGGCGTGCGGTGGCCGCCATCGCGCGGGCGCTCGACATGCGCGTGTTGTTCGCCGCGCACGACGACGCAGCGGGCGACGGTTATGCGCCGCTCGACACGCTGCTGCGCGTCAGCGACGTGATCACGCTGCACTGTCCGCTCACGCCCGCGACGCGGCATCTGATCGACGCACATGCGTTCGCGCGGATGGCGCGCCGGCCGCTGCTGATCAATACCGCGCGCGGCGGGCTCGTGGACGAAAGCGCGCTCGTCGACGCGTTGCAGTCGGGGCAGATCGCAGGCGCGGGATTCGACGTGGTTACGCAGGAGCCGCTGCCGGCCGCGCATCCGTTTCACGCGATCCTGTCGCATCCGGCGTTCATCCTGACACCGCATGTCGCATGGGCCAGTGACGAAGCGATGCAGGCGCTGGCCGATCAGCTCGTGGACAACGTCGCCGCGTTCGTCGGTGGCGAGCCGCGGCATGTCGTGTGATACGCGCAGACATGCACAAACAGAACGGCCCCGCTCGATTGCTCGAAGCGGGGCCGACCGGATGCGGGGCTGCTTATGCCGGCGACTCGGCACGTAACGGGTTCGTGCATTCGCCGCTGTCTTGCGGCCGGTTTCCGAATACGTGACGAGACGACTTCAGGGCATTGAGACCGGCAGTGACGTCGCCCAAGCCCGAAAAGCGGAAAGCCGGCTCAGTAAGCGGACATCTCGACGCAAGGGTCGACCTTGGACGGCGAGCAGATGACCGAGTACTTGGCGCTCTCGCGCATCAGCGCTTCGCCTTCGTGCAGTGCGATCCTGATCTCGGGGTGACGCTCGTACGCGAGGAAGGCCGAGCACACGACGGCGGACATCACGACGAGGGAAAACACAAATTTTTCAAGGGTTTGGAAGCGTTCAGGCATGGTATGACCTTTCTCTCATGGCCGGAATTATACCTTGAGATAAGGGTTTTCCCTATAACCCTGGCTGCATACCGAGGATGCGTTCAAACGAGATAGGCGCGATGCTCGCGCCCTTTTTTATCGGGAAAAAGCAGCAGTGCGGTCCAGGCTGGCCGCCCTCGCGTCACTCCGCCGCCGACGCGCCGCTCGCCGCATTGCCCGGCCAGGCCTTGCCGATATGGTCGATCAATGACTTCGCGGTGCCCGTCACGAGCGCCGCATCGACGCCGGACGTCTGCCATGAGCCGTCGGCCGCCTTCACGAAGGTCAGGTTCGCGCGCGACGGCGAGTAATCGGCATTCCGCCACGTGACCACGACGTCGCACGAGTACGTGCGGTCGCCGAGCTTCTTGCAGTCGCCGTCGGGTTTCGCCGACACGACGTCGGCCGACACGGGCAACGGCTGGCCGAACAGCGCGTTCAGCCCGCCGTGGTTTTCGGCCTCGAGCGCGCGGCGCACGGCGGCGTCGACGTCGCTCGATCCGGGACCGTCGTGGAGCAGATTGCAGGCGGCCAGCAGCGTCGAGGCACCGGCGAGTGTCAGCAGCGTTTGAAACTTCATGGATATTCGTCGATCGGGTGAACGCCGCGTAGTCTGCAACGTCCGCGTATCGTGCGCGGTATCCATTTGTAACCAATTGCACGGCGGCCCGGGCGCGTCCGTTGCCGCCCTCGCCTACTGCCGCTCCTGCTTCACGCGGCTCACGAGCTGGGTCGGACTGACGAACTGCAACGCGATCACGACCCACACGAGCGTGATGGCCATGTAGATCATCGCCATCGCGTCGATCGACTGCGGCGCGCGCACGCCGGTCGAGAACACCGCGTAATACAGCGCGACGACGAGCGTCTGCGTGCTCGGCCCCGCGGTGAAGAACGTCAGTTCGAACATCCCGATCGTGCGCACCAGCACGAGCAACCCGGCCGCGAGCATGCCGGGCACGAGCAGCGGCAGCAGCACGTAGCGGAAATAGCGCGACGTGTTCGCGCCGAAGATACGCGCGGCGGCTTCGAGATTCGGGTCGATCTGCTCGATGAACGGCGTCATCACGAGGATCACGAACGGCAGCGCCGGCACGAGGTTCGCGAGGATCACGCCCGGCAGCGTGCCCGCCAGCCCGATCTTGTACATCACGGTCGCCATCGGAATCCCGTAGGTGACGGGCGGCACCATCAGCGGCAGCAGGAACACCAGCAGCGCGAAGCGCTTGCCGCGAAACTGTACGCGCGCGAGCGCATACGCGGCCGGCACGCCGAGCGCGATCGACAGCAGCACGACCGCGCCGACGACCTCGACGGTCACCCACAGCACGCTCGCGAGCTGGAAGTCTTCCCACGCCTTCGCATACCAGTGCAGCGTGAAGCCCTGCGGCAGCGGCGTGCCGAACCAGCGCGTCGCGACCGAGTTCACCGCGACGGTCGCGATCAGCAGCATCACGTTCAGCAGGAAGAACGCCATCAGCCCCCAGACGAGCGCCTTCCATGCGCGGCCGGCGAGATTGCTTTTCATCCGGTGCGGTTCCCTTGCGTCGACGGGTCGCGCATCGGGCGCGTCGTGCTTCGGCGGCCACGTGCGAGCGGCATGATTGTCGGTCGCCATCAGCCCTTGCCTCCCGTGACCGCACCCGTATAGAAGAAGCGGCGCGCGCCGAGCATCGACGCGACCACCAGCAGCTGCACGAAGCCCATCACGATCGCGATCGCCGACGCGAGCGAATAGTCGTAGCTCTCGAACGCGGCTTCGGCCGCCGCGATCGAGATCACGCGCGTCGGGCCGGCCGGCGCGCCGAGCAGCACGGCCGACGGGAACACCGAGAACGCCTGCACGAACGACAGGCACGCGGCCATCGTGAGCCCCGGCACGAGCAGCGGCAGGTAGATCCGGCGAAACTGCTGCCACGGGTTCGCGCCGAGCGTCGCGGCTGCGCGCGCGAGCGTCGGGTCGATGCCGCTGATGTACGACAGCATCAGCAGGAACGCGAACGGAAAGCCCGACACGATCAGCGACAGCAGCACGCCCCAGTAGTTATGCGTGAGACGCACTTCGTCGGTGTACAGGTGCAGCCCCTGCAGCGCCTGCGGAAACCAGCCGTTCGGCCCGAAATACGTGAGCATCCCGTCGGCGACGAGCACCGTGCCGAGCGTGACGGGAATCACGAGCAGCGTCGTGACGAACTTCTGGTACCGCGAACTGCGGCGTAGCGCGAACGCGACGGGCACCGCGATGCCGACGTTGAGCAGCGTCGCGGGCACCGCGAGCTTCAGCGTGACGAGCACGGTCGGCCACATCGCGGTGTCGGTGAAGAACTGCACGTAGTTCGCGAGCGCGCCGCCGCCGTTCGTCGGCTGGAACGACAGCACGAGGCCGTACGCGAACGGATAGATGAACAGCGCGGCGATGAACGCGAGCGCCGGCGTGACGAGCCACGCCTTCGCATCGCGCGGCGTGCCGCCGGTCGCGAGCGTGCTCATGCGGCCTCCGGGCGAGGTACCCCCGCGCATGCCGATTGGCGCAGCCCGTTCATTGCACGTCTCCCGCATAGACGAGCGCGCGCGCCGGCGCCACGCGCAGCCGCAGCGCCTCGCCTTGCGCGAACTCGCCGGCCACGCGCGCCCAGATTGGGCCGAACGGCGTGATCGCGCGGATCAGCGAGTCGCGGCCGCCGTATTCGACCGTCTCGACGGTCGCGTCGAACGCATTGTCGGCACCCGCTTCCGCGCGCTCGATGTCGTCGGGGCGCAGCGCGATCACGACGTCCTTCGCGTCGAAGCCGGCCATCGGCACGCCGAGGAGGCGCACGCCACCGGCTGTCACCCGAACGCCGTCGCCGGCCATCCCTTCGAGCGTGAACGGCAGCACGTTGCGATAGCCCATGAAGCGCGCGACGTGCAGGTTGTGCGGACGCGTGTAGACGTCCTTCGGCGACGCGACCTGCTGCACGACGCCCTCCTTCATCACGACGATGCGGTCGGCCATCGACAGCGCCTCGTCCTGGTCGTGCGTGACGTAGATCGTCGCGCGTTCGAGCTGCGTGTGGATGCGGCGGATCTCGGCGCGCATCTCGATGCGCAGTTTGGTGTCGAGGTTCGACAACGGCTCGTCCATCAGCACGAGCGGCGGCTCGATCACGATCGCCCGCGCGATCGCGACGCGCTGCTGCTGGCCGCCCGACAGTTGCCCGGGCAGCTTGCCTTCGTGACCGACGAGCTGCACGAGCTCGAGCGCCTGCTGCGCGCGCCGCCGCGTTTCCTGCTTCGCCACGCCGCGCATCTTGAGGCCGAAGCCGACGTTGTCGAGCACCGACATGTGCGGAAACAACGCGTAGTTCTGGAACACCATCCCGAAGCCGCGACGCTCGGGCGGCAGCACGTCGATGCGCGTGTCGTCGAGCCAGATGCCGCCGCGCGTGAGCGGCTGCAGCCCGGCGATGCAGTTCAGCGCGGTCGATTTGCCGCAGCCGGACGGGCCGAGCAGCGCGATGAATTCGCCGCGCCGGATCTCGAGGTCGAGGCCGTTCAGCGCGGCAACCTGCGCGCCTTGCGCATTGGTGAAACTGCGGCACACGCCGTCGAGCCGCAACCGTTCGAAACTGTGCTTCATGTACGCGAACTCCGTCGGCGCGGGCGCCCGAGCGCCCGCGGGTTCATGCGTTATTTCGATTTCTGCGAACCGATCTCGCGGTCCCACTTCTGAAACGCGGCGACCATCGCCTGCGCGTTGAGCGGCTGCACGTGCGGACGATCGGCGAGCAGCTTCGCGTATTCGGGGCGGCCGAATTTCCTGATCACTTCCTGGCTGTGCGCGGGCGCCATCTCGAGCGTCACGCCCTTCACCGCCGGGCCCGGATAGAAGTAGCCGTCGTCGTAGGTCGTCGCCTGCTGCGCCGGCTCGAGCAGGAAATTCATCAGCTTGAACAGCACGTCGAGCTTTTCCTTCGGCACGCCCTTCGGGATCACCATGTAGTGCGCGTCGTTGACCCACGTCATGTTGTCGAACGCCTGGACTTTGAATTCGGCCGGTACGATGCCGAGCGCGCGCGGGTTGAGATCCCAGCCGGTGACGGTCACGGTCATGTCGCGCGTGCCCTCGCCGAGCTCCTTCATCACCGCCGACGTTCCGCCCGGGTAATACGGCACGCAGTCGTTCAACTGTTTCAGGAATGCCCAGGTCTTGTCCCAACCGTTGATCGGGTCCTGCGGATTCTTGTCGCCGAGCACGTACGGCAGCCCCATCAGGAACGTACGGCCGGGGCCCGAGTTCGCCGGGCGCGCATAGATCAGCTTGTTCGGGTGCGCCTTGCACCATGCGAGCAACTGGTCGGGCGTCTTCGGCGGGTCGGAGACCTTCGCCGGGTTGTATTCGAGCAACGGGCCGGCCGGCATGTAGGTGACTTCGAGGCCGAAGCCCTGCGCCAGATCCTGCATCTTGCGCGGGCCGGGCGCGTACTTGTCGAGCACGCCGGGGAGCGCGGCTGCGTTGTCGGGCAGGAGCTTCTGCCACAGGTTCTGTTCGATGCCGGCGGCCAGCGCGTCGGTGCCCGTCAGCACGAGGTCGATGTCGGAGCGCCCCGCCGCCTGCATCGCCTTGATCTTGCCCGGCAACTGCGGCGCGGGTGCGTTTGTGAACGTGACGTTCGCGACGAGGGTCGGGTTCTTCTCCTTGAACGCCTCGATGGCCTTCTGCGTGAGCTGCAGGTTGCCTGCGACGTCGACGATGTTCAGCGATACGGGGGCCGCAACGGCCGCGCCGGCCGACAGCGTGAAGCCCAGGGCGAGTGCGATCCGGCGGACACGGCGAGCGATCGGGGTGGTGTTCATGTCTCCTCACTTCGGTCGGTGGATGGGACCTTTCTTGTCAGGAAATCATGACGGCGTTATACGATGTCGGTCAACAAAAAACCACGGGATGCGGGGCGGGACTTTCCCTGACAAAAAGCTTCCGGGAAACATCCGAATGCGGCATGTAACCAGTCGGCCAGTTTGGCGCGCCGCACACATTTTGCGTGTTAGGACGTCGTATGTTGGCGTGATGCGGACTGAAACGGGTTCCTTGGTGCATTGCCAAATGGCACGTTAGACGGCGGGTACCCGGATAAGAAGCCCAGCGATGCACGCCGTTGAACGATTGATCTACGGCGATGGGTACGAGGATGGGTGACTCGCGGTCGTCAACGGCGTTGGGAGAGTTCCCGGACCGCGCTGAAATATTCGGCCAGTTCCTCGCTGGTTACCGTGCCGTCAGCCACATCGACCATAAGATCTTCAAGATCGGCGCGACGGGGAATCGTAATCCCCTGTCGCTCCATATAAGTCAACGCGCAGGTGAGATCGGTACGCTTGTTGGCATCGTTGAACACATGTCCTCGTGCGACGGCAACTGCATAGGTGGCGGCAATGCCGAATACGTCGTCGAGCCCGGCGTAATGCGCATGATTGTCCACGCGATGCAAGGCCGCCGGCATGAGCCAATCCGTTCAGTCCGCCCAGATCCCGGATGATCTCGTCATGGATCGTGATGACGTAATCGAGGTCGAGCAAATCAACGATCCTTCAATGCGATCGGCACGTCTCGGTGCTCGGAAATGACTTTTCGTGCGGCCCGCAGCACGTCACCTTTCTCGGTTTCCGTACAAGCGCTGAAGCGCCCGAATCAGGCCGGGAACGTCAGGCCGCCGGGGTGCAAAGGGGTTTTTCCGAGCGCCGCCACCTCCCCGATCCACCGCTCCGCATCGCGCCACTCGCCGTAGCCGGATGCCGGGTTCAGGTGCCCGACCTCGCCGAGATCGACGAGCCGGCTGCCCCACCCGGCCGCCAGCGTCTCGACGCGGTCGAAGCGCGCGAGCGGATCGTTGCGGCTCGCGGCGACGATGCTCGGGAACGGCAGCGGCCCGGTCGGCACCGGGGTCCAGCCGTGCGCGGCGAGCGCGTCGGGCGTCGGATAGCCTGCGGGCATCGGCGTATCGAGATCGGCCGGCGCCGCGAGCAGCGCCCCGTGAATCGCGCGCGTGGCCTGCCGTGCCCAATGCGCGACGATCATCACGCCCGCGCTGTGTGCAACGAGGATCACCGGCCCGTCGATCGCGGCGAGCGCCGCATCGAGTGCCGCGACGCGCGCGGCGCGGCTCAGTTTGTCGGCATCGAGCGGCGCGACGGAGCGTGCGTTCGGCACGCGTCGTTCGAGATGCGTCTGCCAGTGGTCTTCGACGTGATCGCGCAAGCCGGGCACGATCAGGATGGTGGGCGTGGTCGCCAGGGTCATGCAGCCTCCAGGAAGCGTTCGGGAAGAGAGTTCAGGAAAGTCGTGTCGCGCGCCGTTCGCGTTCGACGCGCGCGAGATCGGCCGCATAGCTCGCGCGTCCGACCGCGAACAGCACGGCCGCCGCGAGCGGCACGACCGGAATCCACTGCAGTGCGCCGACGAGCCCGGCGCGATCGGCCGCCCACCCGGTCAGCAGCGGGCCCGGCGCCATGCCGAGCAGGTTGTTCGCGAGCGTGAGCGTCGCGAACGCCGACGCGTGGATCGCGGCCGGCGTGAGGTTCGCGACCATCGCGCCCGATGCGCCGGACGCGCCCGCGCCGACCAGCATGCCCGCGCAGATCAGCGCGAGCTGCAGCGGCCCGGGCGGCAACCGGAACGCAACCGCGAGGCACACGCCGGTGAGCACGCAATATGCGATCGCGGTCAGCCATTTGCGCGAGCCGTCGGCCCGCCCGACGCGGTCGGTGACGATCCCGCAGCCGACCATCCCGACGCCCGCGAGCAGCACGAAGCCGGCCGCGACGACGGCCGCGCGGTCGGGCGCCATCGCGTAGTAGCGGTTCAGGTAGCTCGGCAGCCACGCGAACAGCGCGCCGGGCACGAACAGGTGCAGCCCGCTGCCGACATACGCGCAGATCACCGAGCGCGACGCGAACAGCCCCGACATCAGCGCGCGCACGCTGCCGCGCAGGTCGCGCGGTGCGTCGGCCTCGCGCCGGCACGGCTCGACGCGGCACGCGGCGAGCCGCCGCTCGGTCACGATGCAGCGATACGCGACGAGCAGCACGATGCCGAGCGCGGCCATCACGCCGAACGACCAGCGCCAGCCCAGATGCGCGCCGACCAGCCCGCCGAGCGCCATCCCGAACACGGAACCGAATGCGCCGCCGGCCATGAACGCGCCGGTCAGCGTCGCGCGCAGCCGGGCCGGAAAGATGCTGAGGATCAGCGCGACGCCGACGCTGCCGTACGCGGCTTCGCCGAGCCCGACGAGGCCGCGCGCGACCAGCATTTCCGCGTAGTGGGTCGACAGCGCGCAGCCGAGCGTCGCGACGCTCCACAACGCGGCCATCAGCACGATGCTGCGCACGCGCCCGAAGCGGTCGGCCAGCACCGACAGCGGGAACGTCAGCAGCCCGACCAGCAGCGCGACGACGCCGGACAGCGAACCGAGCTGCGTGTCCGACAGCGCCCATGCGTGCTTGAGCAGCGGAAACACCGCATTGAGCACCTGCCGCGACATGTAGTCGGACAGCAGCAGCCCGACGGTCAACCCGAACACGAGCCACGCATACGCAGGCGCGCGCCGCTCGGTGGCCGTCAGGTCCTGCAGCGACGGCTCGACGTGATGAATCAACATGCGTGTCTCCTCCGGCGCCGGGGCGGCAATGCCCCGGCGCGGCTTGCGCGGCCCCGCTCCGTTTCGGGGAGCTTGCCTCGCGCCATACCGATACGCGAGGATGGGTGCCGCGCCACATCGATCGGCGGGCGGCGCTCGCGGGCCGCCCGGTGCGCTATGCGTCAGGCCGCGCGCAGCGGCACGCTCACCTGGCCCGGCCGGCGGTTCGGCGCCATCCCGAGCTGCGCGAGCGTTTCGTCGACGCCGTCGTACTGCACGCCGATCCGGTAGATCGCCTTCGCGTCCTTGCCGGTCGCGATCTCGCGGCCGAGTTCGCGGGCGATCCGCACGCACTGCTCGACCTGTTGCACCGACGTCATCCGGTTGCCCTTCTGGTCGATGATCGTGTCCTCGATCCCGCAGCGCGGATGCAGGCCGAGCGCCATCGCGACCGTGTTGATCGGCAGCACGTTCTTCATCAGCGATTCGAGCGTGATGCACGCGCCGTCCGGGCAACGCCGCACGAATTCCATGAAGTTGTACGGATTCGGACCGTCGAAACCGCCGCCGATGCCGACCCACGTGACGTTCAGCGGGCCGCGATAGACGCCGCGCCGGATGATCCGTTCGAGCGTTTCGAGCGCGTGCATGCCGGTGAGCTGGAAATGCGGCTGGATGCCGGCCGCCTGCAGGCGGCGCAGGTGCTCGTCGACCCAGCCGGGGCCGGCCGGCACCGTCATCTCGCGATAGGCGTCCCACAGCGCGTTTTCGTTCAGCGACGTGCCGGCGATGTCCTTGCGGCTCATCAGCTCGGTGATGTTCATCTGCACGGTGTTGATCGCGACCGTCACCTGGTCGGGCTTCGGCGTCAGCTCGGCGAGCATGTGGCGCGTGTCGTCGGACAGCCATTTCGCCTCGGCGCCGTCGCCTTCCGGCGCGAACGAGATCGAGCCGCCGACCTGCAGGATCATGTCGGGCACCGCCTCGCGCAACCGGCCGAGCAGTTCGTTGAATTTCGACAGCCGCTTGCTGCCCTTGCCGTCGAGCTCGCGCACGTGCAGGTGCAGCACCGTCGCGCCCGCGTTATAGCAGTCGACGGCCTTCTGCACGTGCTCGTCCATCGTCACCGGAATGTCTTCCGGAAAATCGGCGGGCATCCATTCGGGGCCGTACGGCGCGACCGTGATGACCACCTTGTGCTGGTTTTCCGGGTGCAGCGAATCGTCGAGAAATTGCATGTCGTCCTCCAGTGGGAATCGTTGTGTGTCGGGCGTACGACGCGTACAGGCGTGCGTACCCCGCCGCGCCGGGCGGCGAGCCCGGCGCGTCGTGTATCGGGTGGCGAATCGGTTAAGCCGCGCTCGCGCTCAGAACGGCACGTCGCCGACGATGCCCGCGCGCTCCATCCGGCGCACGCACGGCGGGTAGTCCATCACCGCGTAATGCTGCGTGCTGCGGTTGTCCCAGATCGCGACGCTGTTCTTCTTCCAGCGCCAGCGCACCTGGTATTCGGGGATATAGGCCTGGCTGATCAGGTACTGCAGCAACTGGCCGGCGCCGGGGTTCGCGTCCTGCCCGACGCGCACCCGCGCCGGCGTGTGGAAGTTCGTGAAATGTGTCGCGAACGCGTTCACGTACAGCACCTTCTCGCCGGTTTCCGGATGCGTGCGCACGACCGGATGCTCGGCGTCAGGATACTGCGCCTTCAGCGCGAGCCGCCTGTCGATCGGCATCGCCGCGCCGAAGCTCGCCTCGATGCTGTGGCGCGCGCGCAAGTCCGCGACCTGCTGCTTCACGTGGTCCGGCAGGCGCTCGTACGCGAGCACCATGTTTGCCCACATCGTGTCGCCGCCAACCGACGGACCGTCGATGCAGCGCAGCACGCAGCCGAACGGCGGCGCCACGCGCCAGCTCGCATCGCTGTGCCACGCATTCTCGTAGCGGTCGTTCGGCTGGTCGGGCGACTTGTAGATCCGCACGAGCCCCGGGTGCTCGGGATCGCTGCCGGCGACCGGATGATCCTCGAGTTCGCCGAAGCGCCGCGCGAACGCGACGTGCTCGGCGCGCGTGATGTCCTGGTCGCGCAGGAACAGCACGCGGTGCCGGAGCAGTTGCGCGCGGATCTCGGCGAACAGGCCGTCGTCGTGCACGGCGTCGGCTAGGTTCACGCCGAGCAGCTCCGCACCGATCGCACAGGTCAGGGGTTCGACTCGCATGCGCGCCTCCTCAGACGATGAACACCGATGAACCGGTGGTCTTGCGCGATTCGAGATCGCGGTGCGCCTGCGCGGCGTCCTGCAGCGCATAGCGCTGGTTGATCTCGATCCGGATGCGGCCGGCCGCGACGTGCGCGAACAGTTCGCCGGCCAGGTCGTTCTTCTCGGCCGGATCGGCGATGTAGTCGGCCAGCGCCGGGCGCGTCAGGTACAGCGAGCCCTTCATCGCGAGGCGCTGCGGATCGAACGGCGGGATCGGGCCCGACGCGGTGCCGACGCACACCATGAGCCCGCGCCGCTTCAGCGAATCGAGCGAGCCTTCGAAGGTGTCCTTGCCGACGCTGTCGAACACGACGTCGACACCCGCGCCATCCGTCAGTTCGCGCACGCGCTTCGCGACGTCCTCGCGGCTGTAGTCGATCGTATGGTCGCAGCCGTGTGCGCGGGCGATCGCGGCCTTGTGTTCGCTGGAGACGGTGCCGATCACCGTGAGCCCGAGCAGCCTCGCCCATTGCGACACGATCAGCCCGACGCCGCCGGCGGCCGCGTGCAGCAGGATCGTGTCGCCCGGCGCAAACGCGTGAATGCGGCGCAGCAGGTAGGCCGACGTGAGGCCGCGCATCGTCATGGCGGCGGCCGTTTCGCACGCGATGCCGGCGGGCAGCCGGACGAGCGGCGCGGCCGCGATCAGCCGTTCGGTGCTGTACGCGCCGAGCGTGTTCAGGAAGCCCGTGTACGTCACGCGGTCGCCGGCGGCGACGTTCGTCACGCCGGGGCCGACGGCCTCGACCACGCCGGCCGCCTCGACGCCGATGCCGGCCGGCAGCGGCACCGGATACAGGCCGCTGCGGAAATACGTGTCGGCGAAGTTCAGGCCGACCGCCTCGTGCCGCAGGCGCACCTGACCGGGGCCCGGATCGCCGACGTCGACCGCCTCCCAGCGCAGTACGTCGGGGCCGCCGGTTTCGTGGAATCGCACTGCATGAGCCATCTTGTTCTCCGTAAGTCGTCAGTCCGATGCGCGGCGCGCATCGGCGGGTTCGTTCGTGCGTGGCGGCGTCGCGGGTGCGCCGTCCGCCAGCGGTTCGTCCAGTCCGGCCCAGTCGGCGTCGACGAGGTAGCGCCGCGCGGCCGGGAAAATCACGCCTTCCATCCGCCCCATCTGCTCGAACGTGCCGTGCGCATAGCGGGCCAGCGCGGTGTCGAACGCGGCCGACGGCAGCCCGTCTTCGGCGAGCCGGGCGAGCGCGCCGAGGGTTTGCGTGTCGCGCTGCCGCTGGCGGTCGAGTTCGTCCAGTTCGGCCGCGACGCACTCCGCCCGGATGCGCAATGCCGCGAAGAGCCGCGCTTCGTCGGCCGTGCCGAAGCGGGCGTTCTGCAGTGCGGCGAGCGAAGCCAGCGCATCCCGCGCATCAGCCGCTTGCCGCTGCGGCGCATGCGCGGCGTCGCCGGACGCCATCAGCGCCTCGAGCAACACGCCGACCGCGCGATGCGCATCGAGACAACGCGCGATCACGCGCGCCGCGGCGGGCGCCCGGTGCGACGGGCACACGAGCACCGGCACGCCGCTCGTCGCGAGCAACTGCCGCCGCCGTGCGCGGGCCGCCGCATCGGCGTCGGGCGGCAGCGCGGCGACGCCGATCAGGTCGCAGCCGAGCTCGTCGGCGAGCGCGCCCGGCGATGCGTCGCCGGCTCCCGGATGGCCGGCCCCCGGATGGCCGGCCCCCGGATGGCCGGCCCCAGCGATCGCATGGGACAGGCCCTGCGCCCGCGCGGCGGCTTCCACTTTCGCACCGTGTCCGGGCGGCCGCGCTCCGGATAAACGCGAGTCCGGCGCGGCGGCGGACAGCACGAACGTGACCCGCGCGCCGACCGCGCGCGCCAGTTCGAGCGCATCGCCGATCGCGTCGATGCCGCCGGGCGCGCCGTCGACCGTCACGAGCAGATGGCGGTACATCGTGCCGCTCCGCTTATCCGGCGCTCGGCGCGTGACGCTTCGCGCCGGTCGATACGATCTTCATGGGTGCCCTCCTCGTGGCGTTCGTCATGCATCGGAACCCATGCTATCGACGCCGCGCCCGGGCGGCCCCACTCGGCGCGGGGGGGATTGACGCGCGAACGCGGTTCGACCGATCCTTCCGCCAAGCCCACCCCGGACGCTGGCCCGCGTGGCCGCGCCGGACCCCACTGCTGCCCCGATGGCCTACCCACCCGATCGCGCCGACGCGCCCCCCACCGAACTCGTGCTGAAGACGACCGCGCCGCGCGTGCCGGCGCAGCTGCTCGCGCGTGCGCGGCTGAGCCTTGCCGCACCGGCGTTCGGCGGTCGCCCGGTCACGCTGGTGCAGGCGCCGGCCGGTTACGGCAAGACCTCGCTGCTCGCGCAATGGCGCCGCGAAACCGTCGCGCTCGGCCGCGCGGTCGTGTGGCTGTCGGCCGACGAGCGCGACGACGCGCCACGGCTGCTGCAGGGGCTCGTGCAGGCGGTGCGGACCGGCTGCGCGCGGCCAGGCTTCGGACGGTTGATCCCGGGCGGCGCGGCGCGTGCGCTGGACGGGCTGACCGCGTGGCTGGCCGAGGTCGCGCAACTGTCGATGGAGGCGTTGCTGATCGTCGACGACGCGGAGCGGCTGCCGGCCGCCGGTCTCGATGCGCTGACCTACGTGCTGCACAACGCGCCGCAGAACCTGCATGTCGTCGTCGCGGCGCGGCGCGGGCTCGATCACGCGGCCGGCGACCTGCTCGCGGGCGGCCAATGCACGCTGGCAGGCCCCGACTGGCTGCGTTTCACGCTCGATGAGACGATCGCGCTGGTCGGCGCGCGCTTCGCGCAGCGGGTGGACGCCGATGCGTGCGCGCGGCTGTTCGAGCGCGTCGACGGCTGGCCGCTCGGGCTGCAGCTCGCGATGGCCGCGATGGCGCGCTCGGCCGATCCGCGCCAGGCGGTCGATGCGCTCGCCGCCCGCGTGGACGGCACGCGCGACCGGCTCGTCGAGCTGCTGCTCGCGAACCTGTCGGCCGACGACACCGCGTTCCTGACGCGCACGAGCGTCGCCGATCGCCTGCATCCGTCGCTGTGCGCGGCGCTGCTCGACGACGCGCGCGCGCCCGATCGCCTCGCGCGGCTCGCCCGCGACACGCCGCTGTTCATCGCATCGGACGATTCGGACTGGTGCCGGCTGCACCCGCTCGTGCGCGACACGCTGCGCGATCGGCTGGCCGCGCGCGCCGACGTCGAGCGCAGCACGCTGCACGCTCGCGCGGCGAGCTGGCTCGACGCGCACGGGATGACCGAGGAAGCCGCGCGCCACGCGTATGCGGCCGGCCAGGTCGAGACCGCGTACGCGCTCGCGCAGCGCTGCCTCGAGGATGCGATCAAGCAGGGCCGCATCAACGACGTGCTCGACTGGCTCGCGCTGCTGCCCGATGCGGAGCTCGACAAGCGCCCGACGCTGCGGATCGCGGTCGCGTGGGCGCTGGCGCTCGGCGAGCGCCATGTCGAGGCGCGGCGCCAGATCGCGGGCATCCTGGCCGACGACGGCACGCCGGCCGCGATGCGCTACGAATGCGCGCTGATCCTCAGCGCGGCCGCGTATTACGCTGATGAAATCGATCGCTTCGTCGAACTGTTCGAGCCGTGGGCCGACTTCACGCCGCCGGCGGCGACGTGGCTCGCGCAAATGCATGCGAACCGGCTGTCGGCGCGCGCGATCATCGTCGGCGAACCGGCGCAGGCGCGTCGCTTCCAGCAGGCCGCCCCGCGCGGCGAGACGGCGGCCGGATTCGGCTACGTCGCGCGCTGGGGCGAACTGATCGCGGGCCTGAGCTACCTGCGCGAAGGCCAGATCCGGCTCGCGGACGACGTGCTGTCGCCGGCGCTGGCGCGCGCGGAAACCGATCTCGGGCGGCGCCATCCGCTGACCTGCATGCTCGCGGCGATGTGCGCGGCGATCGCCTACGAGGCCGATCGCGTCGACCAGGCCGCCGCGCTGCTCGCGAACCGGCTCGACGTGCTCGAACACGCGGGCACGCCCGACACCGTGCTGCTCGGCTATCGCACGGCCGCGCGCATCGCGCTGCTGCGCGGCGTCGAGCATCGCGCGATCGACTTGCTCGAGGCGCTCGACGCGATGGGCGTCGCGCGGCGGCTGCCGCGCCTGTCGGTCGCGAGCGTCGCCGAGCAGGTGCGCATTCACGCGGCGCGTTATCGCGAGGCGACGTGCCATGCACTGGTCGAGCGGATCGATGCGATCGCCGCGGCCGAATTTCCGGCGCACGGGCCGCTGTGGCGGCGCCCCGTCGTGCTGCTGCAGGCGACCGCGCATGCATACGCGGCGCTGGCCGCGCGCCGCTGGGACGACGCATGCGCGGCGCTCGACGAAGCCGCCGTGCTGGCCCGCGAAATGAGCATGGGCCGCGAGCGCATCGAGATCATGGCGCTCAGCGCGTTCGCGCTCGACCAGTCGGGGCGTGGCGGCCGTGCGCTGCTCGACGAGGCGATGAACCTCGCGGACATGTTCGGCCTCACGCGCACGCTCGCCGATGCGCATCCGGCCGTGGCCGACTGGGCGCGCCGCGTCGGCGACGAGGCGGCCGCCGGCGACGGCCCCGCGCGGCACGCGCTGCCGCAGCCGCGCATCGTGCCGCCGGCCCCGCGCGGCGCGACGAGCCCGCGCGCGGTGCCGAGCGTCGTGCTGACGCCGAAGGAGCGCGCGATCCTCGAATTGCTCGCGCGCAACCTGTCGAACAAGGAGATCGCGGTCGCGCTCGCCGTCGGCGAGGAAACCGTGAAGTGGCACCTGAAGAACCTGTTCGGCAAGCTCGACGCGAGCTCGCGCAAGCATGCGGTGCGCCGCGCGCTGGTGCTCGGGCTGCTTGAAAACGCGCCTTGACACCTGTCCGAGCCGGACGCCCATAGCGGCGTAGCTGTCCGCCCCCCTTCAATTCTCCGCAACCCTGCCCCCCGCGCATGGGGGGGAGCGGTTGCCTGCCGTTGCGTAGTCTTTCCGCACGGCTCGCCCCGGCGCGCATGTCGCGCCTTGCCGCCGGCCTCGCTGCTTCCTCGCTTTACCCGCTTTACCCGGCCGGGCTCGATCCCGTCCGGGCCAATGACGATCCTGGAGACTTCGATGAAGACGAAACTGGCCGCGCTCGCGGCGCTTGCCGGCTGTTCGGCGCTCGCGCATGCGCAATCCTCCGTCACGCTGTACGGCGTGATCGACACGGGGCTGCTGTACCAGAGCACGTCGGCCGCGTCGTTCAGCCCCCGCGCGCCGAACACCGGCAAGGTGTTCCGGATGAAGGACGGCGGCATCTATTCGAGCTTCTGGGGCATCCGCGGCAGCGAGGACATCGGCGGCGGCTACAAGATCAACTTCAAGCTGCAGGGCTCGTTCGACAGCGGTACCGGCAAGCTGCAGCTGAGCGACACACCCGGCGCCGTCGCGATCTTCAACCAGGTCGCGTCGCTCGGCGTGTCGGGCCCGTTCGGTTCGTTCACGGCCGGCCGCCAGATCGTGCCGATGATCTATGCGATGGCCGACACCGACGTGCGCAATGCGCAGTTCTTCGGCAGCGTGCTGACCGCGTGGCTCGGCCTGAACACCGCGGCCGGCTGGCCGGGGACGAGCACCAACGGCTCGATCGGCGCGCTGTACGACAGCAATGCGCTCGTCTACCAGTCGCCGACGTTCGCGGGCGCGTCGATCGCGCTCGAATACGCGCCGGGCGGCGTCGCGGGGCAATTCCAGGGCGGCACGCGCGAATCGGTCGTGCTCAAGTATGCGAACTACGGGCTGACCCTGTCGGCCGTCTACTACAACGGTCACGACACGAACCCGGCGCCGGGCGTCGCGCCGACCGGCGTCGACAACAATCGCTTCGTCTACGTCGGCGCGAAATACACGATCCGCGATTTCTCGGTGTCGGCGTCGTACGGCAACGGCCGGAATCCGTCGCATGCGGACAAGGTCAACCTCGACATGCTGTCGGCTGGCGTCGGCTATCGCTTCACGCCTTTCCTGCAGGTGAGCTCGGCCGTGTATTACCTGAAGGATCGCAACGTCTCGGCGAACAAGTCGACGGCGGTCGTGCTCGCGGCCGACTACAGCCTGTCGAAGCGGACGACGGTCTACGCGCAGGTCGGCCACGTGAACAATCGCGGCACGATGGCCCAGATGCTCGTGTACGGGCAGCCGGTCGCGCCCGGCGTCGGCACGACGGCCGCGATGGTCGGGCTGCGGCACAACTTCTGATGGCTTCGGCGGTGCGGGCGCGTGCGCAGCCGGCGCCTGCAGCGATTCCGGGGATCGGCTACAGTGGGCGTTTTCGGCGCGCTCCGGCCCGCCGCCGCGCCGTGGA
This sequence comes from Burkholderia sp. CpTa8-5, assembly GCF_017815045.1. Lineage (NCBI taxonomy): Bacteria > Pseudomonadati > Pseudomonadota > Betaproteobacteria > Burkholderiales > Burkholderiaceae > Burkholderia > Burkholderia sp. CpTa8-5. The sequence goes on along the minus strand of NZ_JAGIQD010000006.1, from coordinate 285,573 downwards.
TCGTGTTCGGGCGCGGCAGCGCGAACGCAGCGCGGATCATTCACTTCGACGAGCGAACCTTCATGCCCGATCTGTCCGCCTTCCCGATCACGCAAAAGTGGCCGGCCCAGCATCCCGACCGCCTTCAGCTCTACTCGCTGCCGACGCCGAACGGCGTCAAGGTGTCGATCATGCTCGAGGAAACCGGCCTGCCGTACGAGCCGCACCTCGTGCGCTTCGACACGAACGACCAGTTGTCGCCCGAATTCCTGTCGCTGAACCCGAACAACAAGATCCCGGCGATCATCGATCCGAACGGCCCCGACGGCCAGCCGCTGCCGCTGTTCGAATCGGGCGCGATCCTGATCTATCTCGCGGACAAGACGGGCCAGCTGATCCCGAAGGATCTCGCGGGCCGCTACGAGACGATCCAGTGGGTGATGTTCCAGATGGGCGGCATCGGGCCGATGTTCGGCCAGGTCGGCTTCTTCCACAAGTTCGCCGGGCGCGATTACGAGGACAAGCGACCGCGTCAGCGCTACGTCGACGAGTCGAAGCGCCTGCTCGGAGTGCTCGACGCCCATCTCGCGAACCGCCAGTGGGTGATGGGTGATACCTATACGATCGCCGATATTGCGATCTTTCCGTGGGTGCGGAACCTGGTCGGCTTCTATGAGGCGGGCGATCTGGTCGGGTTCAGCGAATTCCGGAACGTCAAGCGGGTGCTTGACGCGTTTGTTGCTCGTCCGGCTGTCGCGCGGGGGCTCAATATTCCCGCGCGGGGCTGATCGGTTACGCGGGCGCACCACGTGCGGCCCGCGCCCTGCGACCTGCCACGCCCGCCGCATTGTGCGGCGGTTTTTTTTGGGTCATCGCGAATTTTCGGGGAACGCTGGGAAGACTGTCGGTCTTCGGCCATGAGGCGCCATTCGACCGTCGCGTAGTGAGGTCATTCGGTTGTCGGCTCCACCCCGCAAGCAGCTATGCAATCGACAAAGTCAAACACGACTTGACCGGCTAAATCAAGGGCGGCCCCCCGAGTCTCGCCGCGTCGCCGATCGGCGGCGACGACAGTCTGCTTCCATATTTTTGGCACGCCCCTTAAGTTTCAGTGTTGATTGTCGTTAAAGATATGCCCTCGCAGTGAGGCATATAGTCGACAGGATGACCAAGTGAAATCACTCTACTTCCTTATCGCACCGGTACTGGCCTCGGCGCTTGCGGGATGCGCCGTTGCGGTCGCTCCACAGTACGCGGAGCCAACAAGTGGCGATACCGCCTCGCTAACCTTCGCGAAGAGCGACCATTTCCTAGTTTTGCCCAGCATTTTCGGCAATGCATCGGAATGCATGGACCGAAATCGCCTGCCGGCGATACCTGACGATGGCGAGCTGACTCGAAAGGTGGTCGCAGGGCAGCCGCTCTCGATTTCACTTTTACGCGCCCAGGATTACTTCTCCGAAGCCTGTACTCGCATCGTGACGTTTACGCCGGTGTCGGGCCATCACTATACGGCCCTGATAAAAGGACACCGAAACGAGTGCCATGTCGAACTGTCAGATGGGGAAAGCTCGAGCGATGGATTGATGCACCAGCCTGTCCAGCATGTCGATCGAAAAATTCTCCGACCATTCCTCGAAAATGGCGCGTTCTGCACAGAGTGACGCGACGGCAGCCTTTTCCCTTTTACGCACTTAATATGCTGTGGCTAGATGGTCGGGCACCGCCTGGCCATCTGGCATTTTCACGCTGCTTCGATTCGACTCGCGCGATGCGCGCCCCGCCAAGATACAATGCGTAGCCGTGCACTCATCGAACCGGGTCCAACGCGTAGACGTGCGGGAGTCGGTTAGGATAGCCCCGATGCAAGACATAGCCGGAATGGGAGCGAACGGCATGTACACCAGGGAGAATCCTGTTGAACAGCCCGGCTTCCTCTCTCAATTCGGGCTTGCCGTAGGACAAGACCCAGGTCCACTCTTCGGAATCCTCGCATACAACCTCGTGAACCGAGTCTTGGCTGTTGTCATTCCCAAGCATGTTGCTTTCATTTGCCACCCGCGACCTGCAGTCATACAAGTCGAAGGACCTGCCTCCAACTATAGAGATGACTAGCTGACCCGCGGCCGGCGAAGCAATTTCTAACGTGCGTCCTAGCACTCCATTATCGCCGGAGGCCTCCGTCACAAGAAAGCGTCCCAGGAATTCGCCGGAAAAGTCGACGCCCGGGGTTGTATTTGTTACGCAGCCGCACAAGGACATAGTTGCTGCAAAACAAGTCGCTGCTAACGCCTGGCGCAGAAAGGACAGCTGCTTAGAATTCGTCGCTTTTCGATTCCTGGACCGGATTTCCATTACTGGCAAGCTGCTTCTCCTCTCTCTATTGTGGAAGTTTGTGCGCGGCGCCGACCGTGGTATCCGGCTGCTTCCAGATTCACATGTAGCGGTAGCATTCTTGCTGCGGCAATCACCGCTGAGCGTGATATCGGCGGCCCAGGGCGAAAATTGAGCGGCACTTGATGAGAAGCGCCATCGATCCGCGGCTCCTTTCATTGCAAACCACAATTTCCGTTGCCAGAAGGCTCAACCGTATGTAGCGAATTGGTGACTGTTGGGCCTTGAAAGCGGTCGCTAACGTCGCCGCGGCCTGAACGACGGCAACGAGTCGACTACAGCCGAACGCGTCGGGCGGCATCCGGCCAATATGCGTCGATCATGTGCGTAGGCACATTGACACGCGAGCGGCGAATCTATTCAAAGGTCGGTCATTGGACTACCATCTGTCCGTCATATTGCGACTTGGCGACGGCGCGATTAGTTAATTGGATCGACACGCAAAACAATACGGAATCCAACAATGAACGGACAGTGGCTTGGTATCAAGTATGGCTCCTCGGGACAGAGTCGTGATGGCAACCTCGTCATAAATCTGGACCGTGTTGGCGACAACTACGAAGGTTTTGCCTACAACTGGCCTCAGCAACCACCTTTCATATGCGGGGCAATCCCTATCCGTGTGCCCGCGAATCGAAACCCTTTCTTGGTTGAAAGCATTCCCTTGGTCTATACCGGGCAACTAGATGTTCCATTTCCATTCGTCGAAGCCAATGTCTATGCGTCACAGTTTCTCAAGTCGTCGCAAAGTGTCGCGCGACGGGTTTACTTGGAAGGCGACTGGAATTCTGAGCGAATACGGCTTTCATACACCACGGACGTCGGTGACGCGGGGCACGCGATAGTCCGTCGAATGGCGGCCGACGCACAAAGCCGGATCGTCGGCAAGCGGACGACATGGAACGAACTGAAAGCCGAGCTTCTGGGTACCCCATACCGTAAGGTTATTTTTCGGGGGCAGTCGAACGCTATCTGGCCTCTACGTTCGCTGTTTCATCGTGAGGGGCGCGCGAATCTGTACCGCTATACGGCGGAGGATGTGCCGATGATGCACAAGCGCCTCGGCGGTCTACTACCACAGGCAATGAATATCAATTTAAATGATGATCGAGGTGGATTCGTTCACTTATTACAGCATCATGGTTATCCTACTCCCTTGTTAGATTGGTCATTCTCGCCTTTCGTTGCTGCGTTCTTCGCGTTTAGATCTCACTGGCATGCGCCAAGTGTGAATGGTAAATATGCACGTATATTCAGATTCAGATTCGATGCGTGGATGAAATCGATCGAGCCCATATTGATGCTGGCAACTCCCCGAAACAACTTATCGTTCCTCGAATTCCCGACGCAGAACAATCCTCGAGTGATTCCGCAGCAGGCGCTGTCAGCCGTCACGAGCGTGGATGATGTGGAGAACTACGTGCAAACTCAGGAGCGATTGCTCGGCGAATCGTTCCTTGACGCGTTCGATATCCCCGTATCAGAAGTAGAAACGGTCATGGCTGATTTGCGATTAATGGGTGTTACTGCCGGGTCTCTCTTCCCCGGAATCGACGGCGCTTGTGAGGAAATGCGTGCATGGCGTTTCCCCTCGTCATAACAGAATTAAATTCAACGATCTCATAAATGATGGGGCGTCGTACATCGAAGTGTCTGGTTCATCTTGCGAATGGTCATTGACGGGATATCATACTGAGCGACCGCTTAGGGTCGCGTGCCGCCGGTCGCCGACAGGCAGAGCACGGCCAGGAGCGGACGGTCGGGTTAAGGGGGGGATTGTTATCGACGTTCGCGCTAATCCGGTGATGTAAGTATTTACGGCCCGTCGTATCGCTTAAGATAACCTCTCGCTATCGATCGATGGCGACGCTGAGTTGGCCGGCCCCGTTTCGGATGACGTACACGTGATAGGGGGCAGGCAACTCAGGTAGTAAAACCGGCTGGTCGTTCCAGTAATCGTCCTTGAAAAAGGTCGGTGACGAGTAATCGAAGCTGTAATTGCGAGAAATATCGAAGCTTGCTTCGCCAAGTTCCGGCGTAACGGCTATACCCCACACGTCCAGGCGTGGCCCTTCGCGTTTAGATTTATCGTGCGTCCTCCAGAAATCGGGGATCTGATTCCTGGAATAGTCTTCAGCAATGGCGATCGCATCTGGTATTGTGGCCCATATATTGGGCAAGATCTCATCGGTCTTGCCAACGCACTCCAAGCAATTCAGGCGATGGTGACATCTCACCCAGACCAACCTGCGCCCGATCTGATATTCGGACCGGAAGTGGCCTCTAACGTCGGAAAAGACGCCTAATGGCTGATTGTCCCTTAACTTCTCCATGCAGACATTTCTCCGTGGGTTCCACGCACCGCATCTTGCGGATGGAGCCAAGTGCCATGATAGCAAGCCGGCGTAGCATGCTCGAATGGCCGTTCGGGAGAATGCAGACCGTCCGCTTCGGGTCGGCAAGCGACGCCCACGAAAATTCACAAAGAACTTTTTGCCCGCCGCGTACGTTCCATCACGCGTTCTTCAACGCGACGTCCCTTCCTCCCCTTCCGGCGCCCCACCTTCCAGCCCCGCCAGCAGCTTCCCCAGCAGTTCCGACAACTGCGCCTGTTCCGCCGCCGACAACGCGGCCAGCACCTCGCGCTGGTTATCGATGTGCGCACCAACCGCCTCATCGATCAGCACCCGCCCCGCATCCGTCAGCGCGACGAGCGTGCCGCGCCCGTCGGCCGGGTTCGGCCGACGCTCGACCCACCCCGCCTTCTGCAGCCGGTCGATGCGCGCGGTCATCCCGCCCGACGACATCATCAGCGCGTCATACAGCGCGGTCGGCGTCAGCGCGAACGGCGCACCACTGCGCCGCAGCGTCGCGAGTACGTCGAATTCGCCCGGCTGCATGCCGTAGCGCGCGAACAGCGGATTGAGACGGTCCCGCGCGATCACGAGCGCGGCTTCCTGCAGCCGCCCCATCACCACCATCGACGTTGCGTCGATATCCGGACGCTCGGCGCGCCATTGCGCGAGCGCATGCTCGGCTCGATCCATTAACCCTCCTCGGCTCACCAGTTATCTTGACGTCAAGATAAATTGCCATATATCTTGATGTCGAGATACTTTACCGGAAAAACGCGCGGCGCCTCGCCGGCAGCCGCGCACCGATATCGAGGACCTTGCAATGAATCGCTTCACTTCTCCCGGATGGCGGCTCGCCGCGATCGTGCTCGTCGGGCTGAACCTGCGGCCGGCGCTCGCCGCGGTCGGCCCGTTGCTCGACATGATCCAGCGCGCGACGGGTATTGGCGACGGCGCGGCCAGCCTGCTGACGACGATCCCGATCCTGCTGATGGGCCTCGGCGCGCTGAGCGCGCGGCGGCTGCAGCGCATCACCGGGATCGCGGGCGGCGTGTGGCTCGGCGTCGCGTTGATCGGGCTGGCCTGCGCATCGCGCGTCGGGGCGCAGCACGCATGGCTGCTGCTCGCGAGCGCGTGCTGCGCGGGCGTCGGGATCGCGATGGTGCAGGCGTTGTTGCCCGGCTTCGTGAAGGCGCATTTCGCGACGCGCATCGGCGGCGCGATGGGCGTCTATTCGACGTCGATCATGGGCGGCGCGGTGCTCGCGAGCGTCGTCGCGCCGTTCGCCGCGGCGCGCTGGGGCTGGCTCGCCGCGCTCGCGGGCTGGGCGCTGCCGGCGGCGCTCGCCGCACTGGCGTGGCCGCTGGCCAGCCGCGGTGGCGACGCGCTGGCCGGCGGGCCGGCGTCGGTATCGAATGCACGGCCGTCGCGTTCGCCGCGCGCATGGCGGCTCGCGCTGTTCTTCGGCATCGCGACGGGCGCTTACACGCTCGTGCTCGCGTGGCTGCCGCCGTACTACATGCGGCTTGGCTGGTCGCCGACCGCGGCCGGCAGCCTGCTCGGTGGCGTGACGCTCGCGGAAGTCGTCGCGGGCCTGACCATTTCCGCGACGATCGACCGCCTGCCCGATCGCCGGCCCGCGCTGCATGCGGCGATCGCGTCGCTGTTCGTCGGCTTGCTGGTGATGCTGGCCGCGCCCGACGCGCTCGCGTTGCCGGCCGCGCTGCTGCTCGGCGCGGGGATCGGCGCGCTGTTTCCGCTGTCGTTGATCGTCACGGTTGACCATGCGGCGACGCCGGCCGATGCCGCGTCGCTGACGGGGTTCGTGCAGGGCGTCGGCTACCTGGTCGCAGGCTTGTTTCCGTTCGCGGCCGGCCTGGTGCGCCAGCATCTTGCGGATCTGACGCCCGCGTGGATCGCGATGGCGTGCCTCTGTATCGCGCTGTTCGCGCTGGCGGCAGGGTTTGCGCCGAAGCAGGTGCGACGCATGGCGCGGGCCTGAGCGACGCCGCGGGCCAGCGGCGCGGGCGCAGGTGCGTTCAGCCCCCGCTCGCGTACAGCGTCGAATCCGCGAACCCTTCGGCGTCGAGCACGCGCCCGATCAGGATCAGCGCGGTGCGCTCGATCTGCGTGCCCTGCACCTTGCCGACGATGTCGGCCAGCGTGCCCGTCACGCGTTCCTCGTCGGGCCAGCTCGCGCGATAGATCACCGCCACCGGGCAATCGGCGCCGTAATGCGGCAGCACTTCGTCGACGATACGCGCGAGATGGCGCACCCCGAGATGGATCGCAAGCGTCGCGCGATGCGCGGCGAGCGCGCCGAGCGCTTCGCCTTCCGGCATCGTCGTCTTGCCCGCGAAGCGCGTGAGGATCACCGTCTGCGCGACGCCGGGCAGCGTCAGCTCGACACCGAGCGTCGCCGCGCACGCGGCCGTGGCCGTCACGCCCGGCACGATTTCGTACGGAATCCCGAGCGCTTTCAGGCGGCGGATCTGCTCACCGATCGCGCCGTACAGCGACGGGTCGCCCGAATGCACGCGCGCGACGTCCTGCCCTTTCGCGTGCGCGGCGGCGAGCAGCGCGACGATCGCATCGAGGTCGAGCTCGGCCGTGTTGACGACCTGCTCCGCGCAATGACCGTCGAGCACGGCGGCCGGCACGAGCGAACCCGCATACAGGATCACCGGGCACATGCGCACGAGGCGCTGGCCCTTCACCGTGATCAGCTCCGGGTCGCCGGGGCCCGCGCCGATGAAGTACACCGTCATCGAAAATTCTCCGTCAATTCGTGGGGTGACCGCTGCGTCGCGTCAGGCGCGCGCGGCCGGATCGAGTGCGTCGATGAGCGCCGTGACCGAGTCGAACGCGCGGTCGGCATCGGGCAGCGGCGGCCGACGCAGCATCACGACCGGCAGCCTGCGTTCGCGCGCGACGTCGAGCTTGGCCTCGGTGGCCGCGCCGCCACTGTTCTTGCTGACGACGACGTCGATGCCGGCCAGCGCGAACAGTGCGCGCTCGCCGTCGGGCGTGAACGGCCCGCGCGCGGCGATGACCTGCGCGCGGGCGTTGCCGGGGTGCGCATCGAGGCAGCGCACGAGCCAGAACTGGTGCGGCGGGATCGCGTCGAGATGCGCGAGCGGCTCGCGGCCGAGCGTGAACAGCGGACGCCTGAACGGCGCGAGCGCGGCCTCGATGCCGGCCCAGTCGTCGACCATCCGCCAGTCGTCGCCCGGTTGCGGCGTCCACGGCGCGCGGCGCAGCGCCCATAGCGGCACGCCCGCGTCGCGCGTCGCCGCCGCGGCGTTCGCGCTGATTTGCGCGGCATACGGATGCGTGGCGTCGATCACGAGGCCGATGCCGGCGTCGCGAAGATACGCGGTCAGCCCGGCTGCGCCGCCGAAACCGCCGACGCGCACGTCGCAGCGCAAATCGTCGGGCGTCTTGCCGAGGCCGGCGAGACTATAGACATGATGTGGGCCGAGCGCGCGCGCGATTTTCAGTGCATCGCCGGTGCCGCCGAGCAGCAGGATGCGCGGGCTCATCGCGCCTCCCCGACGAAGCGGCCCTGTCGGTCGATCGCGAACATTTCGACCGCGACCGACGGCGGCACGATGTCGCGTGCGACCCGCAGCGCATGCGCGCAGACGAGGTCGCCGAGCGGCACGCCGTCGGCCTGCGCGAGCTTCAACGCTTCCTGGCTCGTGTTCGCGGCGCGCATCGCGGCCTGCAGCGCATCGCTCGCGCCGGCTTGCGCCGCCCACTGCGCGAGCAGCGGCAGATCGATGCTCGAATGGCGGCTGTGCAGGTCGAGATGGCCGGCCGCGAGCTTGCTGAGCTTGCCGAAGCCGCCGCACATCGAAAGGCGCGCGACCGGCGCGCGCCGCAGGTGCTTGAGCACCGCGCCCGCGAAATCGCCCATCTCGATCAGCGCCATGTCGGGCAGACGGTAGTACGCGCGCATCGCATCCTCGCTCGCGTTGCCGGTGCACGCGGCGATGTGCGCGATGCCGTTCGCCCGCGCGACGTCGATGCCCTGATGAATCGATGCGATATAGGCCGAACACGAAAATGGCCGCACGATGCCGGTCGTGCCGAGGATCGACAGCCCGCCGACGATGCCCAGGCGCGGGTTCATCGTCTTCAGCGCGAGCGCCTCGCCGCCTTCGACGCCGATCGTCACGTCGAAACCGCCCGTATAGCCGTGCTCGGCGGCGAGCGCTTCGAGGTGCGTGGTCATCATCTGGCGCGGCACCGGGTTGATCGCCGGTTCGCCGACCGGCAGCGTGAGCCCCGCGCGCGTGACCGTGCCGACGCCCGGCCCGGCATGAAAGCGCACGCCGGGCGCTGCCGCGAGCGCGACGCGCGCGAAGATCAGCGCGCCGTGCGTGACGTCCGGATCGTCGCCGGCATCCTTGATCGTGCCGGCTTCGGCGCCGTCGGCCGTGACGCGGCAGAATTCGAGCCGCATCATCACGCGCTGTCCCTTCGGCAGCACGATCTCGACCGCGTCGTCCGCGTGACCGGCGAGCAGCAGCCGCGCGGCCGCGAGCGACGTCGCGGTCGCGCAACTGCCGGTCGTGTAGCCGAAGCGCAGCGGCGCGGGCTGTTCGGGGGTTTCGTCGCGCATCACGCGTCCGCTGGGTTCGACGGGTTCGCCCTATTCGACGAACCTGCCGCGTCGGCCGCGTCTGTCGCGTCGGGCTTGCGCCCGTCGTACAGCGTGACCGGCAGCGGCTGCCGCCACGTGTCGAAGCGGCCGAGCGGTTCGGCGTGCGCGAGCGACACGCGCGTGAGCGTGCCGCCGTGCGCATCGCGCCACGCGGCGAGCGCCATCTCGCCTTGCAGCGTGACCGCGTTCGCGACCAGCCGTCCGCCGGGTTTCAGCGACGCCCAGCACGTGTCGAGCACGCCGGGCGCCGTCGCGCCGCCGCCGATGAAGATCGCGTCGGGCGCGGCGAGCCCCGCGAGCGCATCGGGCGCACGGCCCGCGACGAGTTGCAGGCCCGGCACGCCGAGCGTATCGCGGTTGTGTTCGATGAAGCGCTGCCGCTCCGCATGCGCTTCGATCGCGATCGCCTGGCAGGATGGATGCGCGCGCATCCATTCGATGCCGATCGAGCCGCTGCCGGCGCCGACGTCCCACATCAGTTCGCCGGCCGCGGGCGCGAGGCGCCCGAGCGTCATCGCGCGCAGGTCGCGCTTGGTGAGCTGGCCGTCGTGGCGGTACGCGTCGTCGGGCAGGCCGGGCGTGAGCGCGCGGCGCGGCGCGTCGGGGCCCGCCCGGCAGTCGAGCGCGACGAGATTGAGTGCGGCGGTTTCGTCGATGTTCCAGTCGTGCGCGAGGCCGTCGATCCGCCGTTCGAGCGGGCCGCCCAGATGTTCGAACACGCTGATGCGCGTCGGCCCGAAGCCGCGGGCGACGAGTTCGGCCGCGACCGCGGCCGGCGTACGGCCGTCGGCGCTCAGCACGAACAGCCGCCGGCCCGGCAGCAGGTGGCGGCCCAGCGTCGCGAGCGGACGCCCGACGAGCGAGACCGCGCCGACGTCCTGCAGCGCCCAGCCGAGCCGCGCGGCCGCGAGCGACAGCGACGACGGCGCGGGCAGCACGCGCCATTCGTCGGGGGAAAGCGCGCGGGCGAGCGTCGCGCCGACGCCGAACAGCATCGGGTCGCCGCTTGCGAGCACGCACACGGGCGCGCCGCGGCGCGCGAGCAGCGCCGACAGGTCGAACGGCGACGGCCATGCTTCGCGCGCGGCGCGCAGCCGGGCGGGCAGCATGTCGAGATGCCGTTTCGCGCCGACCACGTGCGTCGCATCGAGCAGCGCGCGCCGCGCGTGGCGTCCGAGCCCCGCGTAACCGTCGTCGCCGATGCCCACTACCGTCAGCCACGCCGTCATGCACCCTTCCCCATCGTTCGATTCCATCGTGTCGCCGCGCGGCCGTGAAAGCGCCGGTGCCGCCGTCCGCGTTGCAAAAAACGGCATGGTACCGTGTTCCACCCGGCGTTTCATCTGCCGGCTCGCCCGCTCCCGACCGTTGCCCGCTTCGCCGGCCTCGAACGGCCGGCCGGTCGCGAATCGCGGCCGAAATCGGGTATCCTACGGCCGTTCGTTCGCCGGTGCCCTTCGGGGCCGAAGAGGGAACACAGGGCGCACCGCGCGCCGCTGTGGCTGCCCCCGCAACTGTAGACAGCGAGCCGATCTCCCCCTCATGCCACTGGTTTCACCGGGAAGGCCGGGAGGCGGCGCCGACCTGTCAGCCAGGAGACCTGCCGGCCAGAAAGTGCGTGCGTGCCAGTCGGCGTCGGGCGGGGTGTACCGATGCGTTGGCCGTGGCGCCACACTGTTCCGGTATCCCGTTGAATTCCGCCCCCGATTCGATTCCTGCGTCGCCCATCGTGCGCCCGTCGGCTTGCCCGGGGCTCGTGCGCGTGGTCGCGGCCGCCGACGGCGGGCTGTGCCGGATCAAGCTGCCGGGCGGCCGGCTCGACACGCGCCAGGCGCGTGCGATCGCCGCCGCCGCGCGCCTGCACGGCTCCGGCGAGATCGATGCGACCAATCGCGCGAATCTCCAGTTGCGCGGCATTCGCGACGGTGCGTCCGATGCGCTCGCGCGCGCGCTGCTCGAAGCAGGGCTCGGCCCGCGCACAAGCGCCGGCAACACCGCCATCGATGCGGCCGCGCTCGCGGCGAGCGACGACGTTCGCAACGTGATGCTGAGCCCGCTCGCCGGGCACGATCCGGCCGCGCTCGTCGATAGCCGTGCGCTCGCCATACCGCTGCTCGACATGCTCGCGAGCGAGCCGCGCCGCGGCGAACTGTCGCCGAAATTCTCGATCCAGCTCGACGGCGGCGAAGCGGTCGCGGCGCTCGATCATCCGCACGACGTCTGGCTCGCCGCGTGGCGTCGCGGCGACGGCGCGGTACGTCTCGCGGCGGGGCTGGCCGGCTGCCCTCCGGTTGCGCACGACGACCGGCCCGCGTCGGTCGACGTGTCGATCGATCAGGGCGTCGCACTGGTCCGCGCACTGCTGCTCGCGTTCCTCGATCTCGCGCCGGCCGACGTCACGCGGATGCGCGCGTTGCTGTCGATGTGCGGCGAACGCATGCTGCTCGAGCGCGCGCAACACTATCTGCCGTTCCCGCTCGCGGCCGATCCGACGCTCGCCGGCTGGCGGCGCACGCCCGCGGACGCCGCGTTGCGTTTCGGCGCATACCCGTCGCGCGACGCGGCACGCTGCAGCATCGGCGCGCAATTCGCGCTCGGGCGGCTTGACGCGGCGCAACTGGAGCGGCTCGCCGCGCTGGCCGAAGCCGACGGCGACGGCACGCTGTCGATGACGCCGTGGCAAGGCGTGTTCATGCACGGCGTATCGAACCAACACGCGGCTGCGACGCGCGAAGCACTCGCGTCGCTCGGCCTCGTGTGCGCGGCGTCCGACCCGCTGGCGACGCTCGTCGCCTGCACCGGCAGCGCGGGCTGCGCGAAAGCGCACGCCGACACGAAACGCGACGCGCTTGCACTCGCCGCGCGCATCGGCCATCCGCTCGACGTGCATCTGACCGGTTGCGAACGCCACTGCGCGCTGCCGCACGCTGCCGTGCATACGCTCGTCGCGGTGGCGCCCGAACGCTACGACCTTTATCGGCGCGACGCGGCCGCGGGCCTCGGCGCCCTGCTCGCGCGCCGTCTGACGATTGACCAGGCCGCGGTCCGCCTCATGGACGCGCGGCACAGCCAGGACACCACCGATGCTTGACTACATTCGCGACGGGCAGGAAATCTACCGTCAGTCGTTCGCGACGATCCGCGCCGAGGCCGACCTGTCGCAGGTGCCGCCCGATCTCGAGAAACTCGCGGTACGCGTGATCCATGCGAGCGGAATGGTCGACGTCGTGTACGACCTGCGTTTTTCCGCCGGCGCCGGCACGGCCGGCCGCACCGCGCTCGCGGCCGGCGCACCGATCCTGTGCGACGCGAGGATGGTCGCCGAAGGCATCACGCGCGCGCGGCTGCCCGCGGCCAACCGCGTGATCTGCACGCTCGGCGAGCCGCAGGTGCCCGATCTCGCGCAACGCCTCGGCAACACGCGCTCGGCCGCCGCGCTCGAACTGTGGCGTCCGCATCTCGCGGGCAGCGTCGTCGTGATCGGCAATGCGCCGACCGCGCTGTTCCACCTGCTCGACATGATCGACGCCGGCGCGCCGCGCCCCGCGCTGATCGTCGGTTTCCCGGTCGGCTTCATCGGCGCGGCCGAATCGAAGGCGGCGCTCGACGCCGACAGCCGCGGCGTGCCGTACGTCACGCTGCTCGGCCGGCGCGGCGGCAGCGCGATGGCCGCCGCCGCGGTGAATGCGCTCGCGACGGAGGTCGAATGACGCGCGCGCGCGGACGGCTGTTCGGGGTCGGGGTCGGCCCCGGCGATCCGGAACTGATGACGATCAAGGCGCTACGCGTGCTGCAGGCGGCGCCCGTGGTCGCGTATTTCGTCGCGAAGGGCAAGAAAGGCAACGCGTACGGCATCGTCGAAGCGCACCTGCTCGACGGACAGACGCAACTGCCCCTCGTCTATCCGGTGACGACCGAGGCGCTGCCGCCGCCGCTGTGCTACGAGACGGTGATCGCCGATTTCTACGACACCGCGGCCGAGATCGTCGCCGCGCACCTCGATGCAGGCCGCGACGTCGCGGTAATCTGCGAAGGCGACCCGTTCTTCTACGGCTCGTACATGTACCTGCACGACCGTCTCGCGCCGCGCTACGACACCGAGGTGATCCCGGGCGTGTGCGCGATGCTCGGCGGCACGGCCGTGCTCGGCCAGCCGCTCGTCTATCGCAACCAGAGCCTGTCGGTGCTGTCGGGCGTGCTGCCCGAGCACGAACTGCGCGAGCGGCTCGCGCGGGCCGACGCGGCCGTCGTGATGAAGCTCGGCCGCAATTTCGACAAGGTGCGGCGCGTGCTCGACGAACTCGGGCTCGCGAAGCGCGCGCTCTACGTCGAGCGCGCGACGATGGCGAACCAGCGCATCGTGCCGCTCGACGAAGTCGATCCGATGGCGTCGCCGTATTTCTCGCTGCTCGTCGTGCCGGGGGAAAAATGGCAAGGATGACGACGCCGCCCGCGATCGTGATCCTCGGCGCGGGCGCGCTCGATACCGCGCAGCGTATCCAGGCGCGTTATCCGGGTGCCCTCGTGCACGGTCTCGCGTCGCGCGTCGAGGCCGACGTGCCGTTCGACGAACTCGGCCCTCACCTGCGCGAACTCTATGCGCGAGGCTTGCCGATCGTCGCGCTGTGCGCGGCCGGCATCGTGATCCGCTGCCTCGCGCCCGCGCTCGCCGACAAGGGCGTCGAGCCGCCGGTGCTCGCGGTCGCGGAGGACGGCTCGGCCGTCGTGCCGCTGCTCGGCGGGCTGACGGGCGTCAACGTGATCGCGCGCGAAATCGCCGAATGCGTCGGCGTCGCGCCCGCGATCACGACGAGCGGCGAACTACGCTTCGGCGCGTGCGTGCTCAATCCGCCGGAAGGCTATGCGCTCGCCGATCTCGCGCAGGGCAAGCGCTTCGTCTCCGACCTGCTCGCGGGCGCGTCGATGCGCATCGACGGCGCCGCGCCGTGGCTCGACGACGTCGCGCTGCCGCGCGATGCCGCGGCCGCGCACGCGATTCGCGTGACGCCCGATGCGTGGCGCGGCGCGCGCGACGAACTCGTGATTCATCCGCGCAGCGTGGTGGTCGGCGTCGCCGCGAATGCCGCGCATGCCGGCGAAGCGCTTGCTGCGCGCATCGAAGCCCTGCTCGACGCACAGGGCCTCGCGCGGCTGGCGCTCGCGGCCCTCGTCGCGCCCGCATCGGCGATCGGCGAACCCGCACTGGAAGAAGCGGCGAACACGCTCGACGTGCCGCTGCGTTTCGTCGATAGCGATAGTGACCGCGACGCGCCCGCCGACGCCACCACGCTGCTCGGCCGCGCATTACGCGTCGCCCACACGCTACGTGAAGAATCGAACGGCCTCGCGTGCGCGATCGCATCGCACCTGGTCGATCCGGCCACGCTCGGCCGCGCACGCGGCCGCCTGACGGTGCTCGGCCTCGGCCCGGGCGGCGCCGCCTGGCTCACGCCGGCCGCACGCGCGGCGCTCGCGGATTCGACCGACATCCTCGGCTATACCACCTACGTGAACATGGCCGGCCCGTTTCGGGCCGACCAGCGCGTGCACGGCACCGACAATCGCGAGGAAATGCAGCGTGCGCGCCATGCGTTCGAACTGGCGGCCGAGGGCCGGCGCGTCGCGGTCGTGTCGTCGGGCGACCCCGGCGTATTCGCGATGGCCGCGGCCGTGCTCGAAGCGCTCGATGAAGCCCGAGACCCGCAATGGGCCGCGGTCGACCTGCGCGTGGAGCCCGGCATCTCGGCGTCGCTCGCGACGGCCGCGCAGGCCGGCGCACCGCTCGGCCACGATTTCTGCGCGATCTCGCTGTCGGACAACCTGAAGCCGTGGGACGTGATCGAGACGCGCCTGCGGCACGCGGCGCAAGCCGATCTCGTGATGGCGTTCTACAACCCGATCTCGCGCGCGCGGCCGTGGCAGCTCGACCGTGCGCTCGATATCGTGCGCGTGCATCGCGCGGCCGACACGGTGGTCGTGCTCGGCCGCGACATCGGGCGGCCGGGCGCGACGCTTTCGACCACGACCCTCGGCGCGCTGCGCAGCGACCAGGTCGACATGCGCACGATGGTGATCGTCGGCTCGTCGACGACGCGGCGCTTCGCGATCGGCAACGCACGCGAATGGGTCTATACGCCGCGCTGGTATCGTTGAACGCCGCTGCGCCCGCCGGGTTGCGCATACCGCATCCCGGCGGGGTTCGCACGAATGTGAATGCGCATGCGAGCGAGCCGTTGATCCGCATGCCGGTTCGCTGGAACCGGTCCATCCGCGCGGCGGCGCGCGATCGATCGGAAAAAGTGCCCTCCGCGCGTTTCGATATTCGACCGAATCGGCAAGTTCGTTACGTATCGGAAATCGAATAACAAAAAGAAGAACACCTAAGTTTCCTATTCGACGCGAATCCTCGAAGATAGGCACGCCGCCGGCGGGACATGTGCGTTGCCCCCCGGCGACGATACGCAGGCCAGCGTATCCCTCTTCCACTTGGAGAACACAGAATGAACAACAATGTGTTGCCGCGTTTCATTCCGCGTGGGTTTGCCGCGGGTTGTCTGCTCGCGATGGCGAGCGTGTCGCACGGTGCCGGCGTCTATGCGCCGTATGTCGACGTGACGCTTTATCCAACGCCGTTGGTCGATCAGATCGGCGTGCGCCAGGGCATCCAGCAGTTCACGCTCGCATTCGTGGTCGCGGGCACCGGCTGCGTGCCGTCGTGGGGCGGCGTGCAGCCGATCGGCAACGGCGCGAGCGGCGGGCTGCTGACCGCGCTGTCCACGTCGATCGCGAGCTACCGCGCGAAAGGCGGCGAAGTCGCGGTGTCGTTCGGCGGCGCGAACGGCACGCCGCTGATGCAGGCGTGCTCGACGGTTCCCGCGCTGAAGACCGCGTACCAGACGGTGATCGACACGTACGGCCTCACGCATATCGACTTCGACATCGAGGGCGCGTCGCAGCAGGACACGGCGGCGGTCACGCGCAACTTCCAGGCGGTCGCGCAGTTGCAAGCCGACTATGCGGCGAAGGGCAAGCCGCTGCACGTGACGCTGACGCTGCCGACGATGCCGACCGGGCTCACGCAGGACGGCGTGAACGTCGTCAACGCGGCCATCGCGAACAAGACCACGTTCGACGCGGTCAACGTGATGGCGATGGATTACGGCCCCGCGAACATCGACATGGGCGCCGCCGCGATCAGCGCCGCGCAGGCGCTCTATTCGCAGCTCGACACCGCGTTCAAGTCGGCCGGCCAGCCGAAGACCAACGCGCAGCTGTGGCAGATGGTCGGCGTCACGCCGATGATCGGCGTCAACGACGTGCAGGGCGAAACCTTCACGCTCGCGAATGCGCAGACCGTGCTGAACGCGGCCGTCGCGAACGGCTACGGTTTCTTCGGCAACTGGTCGGTCGGCCGCGATCAGGCGTGCCCGTCGGGCGGCGCGTATGCGTCGCCGACCTGCTCCGGCGTCGCGCAGCAGCCGTACGCATTCGCGACGATCTTCAAGAAGCTCGACGGCAAGTGGGGCGCGGGCGTCACGCAGGATCCGAACTACGGCGGCGGCTCGGACGGCGGCACGCCGCAGCCGGGCGCACCGTGGGCGGCCGGCCAGGTCTATACGGCCGGCGCGACGGTCACCTACCAGGGCACCACGTATCAGGCGCAGTGGTGGACGCAGGGCGACGTGCCGGGCCAGGCGGCCGTGTGGAAGCCGATAAGCGGCGGCACGCCCGCGTGGTCGGCGACGACCGCGTATCAGGGCGGCACGTGCGTGACGTATCAGGGCGCGAAGTATTGCGCGAAATGGTGGACGCAGGGCGACAACCCGAGCGCGGGCGGCGTGTGGGTGAAGTCGTGACGGTGCGACACGCTCGCGCGTGACGTGCGGCGGGCCGCTTCCGGCGTGGCGGGACCGCACGCCGGCGACGGCCCGTTGCCCGCGCCGTCGCGCGCCGCTGCCCTACCCGCGCGCGTGCTCGGCCTGCAGCCGCGCCTTCGCGTCGACGAGCAGCGCCGCATGCGTGTCGCGATGCTGGCGGATCCGCTCGGTCGGCCCGACGACCGACAGCCCGTACCAGTCGCCGTCGAGCGTCAGCGCGACCGCGATCGCCGATAGCTCCGGCGCACTCTCGCCGAAATTCTCGGCCCAGCCGAGTTCGCGAAACCGCGCGGTCTGCGCGACGAGCGCCGGGAGGTCGGCCACCGTCGCGTCGGTAAAGCGTTCGAACGGCAGTTGCGCGCCGAGCGCCTGCTGCGCATCGCTCGCGAGTTCCGCGAAAATCGCCTTGCCGATCGAGTTCGCATGCAGCGGCCGCAGCTCGCCCGGCTGACGCGTATAGCGGATCGCCTGTTCCGATTCGACGACGTCGAGATACGTGACCGACGCACCCTGGATCTTGCCGAGCACCGCCGTTTCGCGGCTCGCGTCGCGCAGCGCGACGAGGTGCGGATGCACGATGTCGACGACCGGATCGGTCGCGTCGATCGCGGCGGCGACCGTCTGCAGGCGTCGCGTCGGATAGTAGCCGCCGCGCTTGCGCACTTCGTACAGATAGCCGCGGCTCACGAGCGTGCGCGCCATCGCGAGGCAACTCGACGCCGGCACATTGAGCAGGCGCGCGAGTTCGGTGAGCGGCAGCGGCCGCCGTTCGGCGGCGAACAGCTCGAACAGGTCGAGCGTGCGGGCAACGAGTTTGACGTCCATGACGAGCGCTTGATTCGGAACGGGAAACCGCGCGCCGGGCGGGCCGCCGGGTCGCTACGGTCAGTATGACTTCGGCAGCCCGAGCACCTTCTCCGCGATGTAGCACAGGATCAGTTGCGGACTCACGGGCGCGAGCCTCGGAATCATACACTCGCGCAGATAGCGCTCGACGTGATATTCCTTCGCGTACCCCATCCCGCCGTGCGTCGCGATCGCCGTCTGGCACGCGTGGAACGCGGCTTCCGCGCCGAGGTATTTGGCCGCGTTCGCCTCCGCGCCGCACGACTGGCCCGCGTCGTAGCGCGTCGCGGCCTTCATCACCATCAGCCACGCGGCCTCGAGCTGCATCCACGCCTGCGCGAGCGGATGCTGGATCGACTGGTTCTGCCCGATCGGCCGGCCGAACACGACGCGCTCGCACGCATACTGCGTCGCGCGGCGCAGCGCGGCCTGCCCGAGGCCGATCGCCTCGGCCGCGATCAGGATCCGTTCGGGGTTCAGCCCGTGCAGCAGATAGCGGAAGCCGTCGCCTTCGTGGCCGATCAGGTCGTCGCGCGACACGCGCAGGTTGTCGATGAACAGCATGTTCGAATCGACCGCCTTGCGGCCCATCTTCTCGATCTCGCGCACTTCGACATGCGAACGGTCGAGGTCGGTATAGAACAGGCTCAGCCCGTCGGTCGGCTTCGCGACCTGGTCGAGCGGCGTCGTGCGCGCGATGATCAGCATCTTGTTCGCGACCTGCGCAGTCGAGATCCAGATCTTGCGTCCGCTCAGCACGTAGTGATCGCCGTCGCGGCGCGCCTGCGTGCTCAGGTGCGTGGTGTCGAGCCCCGCATCGGGTTCCGTTACTGCGAAACACGCCTTGTCGTGGCCGGCGATCAGCGGCGGCAGGAAGCGCGCCTTCTGCGCGTCGTTGCCGAACACCTGCACCGGGTTCAGCCCGAAGATGTTCATGTGGACGGCCGACGCGCCGGACAGCCCTGCGCCCGACGCGCTGATCGTGCGCATCATCAGCGCCGCCTCTGTCATCCCGAGCCCGGCGCCGCCGTAGGCCGGGTCCATTGCGATGCCGAGCCAGCCGGCGTCGGCGAGCGCCGCGTGGAAATCGGCGGGAAACCCGCCGGCGCGATCGCGTTCGAGCCAGTAGTCGTCGCCGAAGCGTTCGCAGATTTTCTCGATCGCGCTTTCGATCGCGCGCTGGTCGTCGGTCAGGTCGAACTGCATGGACTGCTCTCCCGGAAAGCGTGAACGGCCGCGCCGCTCACAATGGAAACAGGCCCGTCGCGACCGCGGCGAAGACCATCAGCACGGTGGCGGCGAACAGGAACGGAATCGTGAATTTCTGGTGCTCGGCGAGCTCGACGCCGGTCAGGCCGACGATCAGGAACGTCGCGGGCGTGAGCGGGCTCACCGGAAAGCCCGTCGTCATCTGGCCGAGCAATGCGGCCTGCGCCATCTGGATCGGCGGCACGCCGAGCAGCTTGCCGCTCTCCGCGAGCACCGGCAGCACACCGAAGTAGAACGAGTCGGGATCGAACAGCAGGCTGAGCGGCATCGACAGCAGCCCGAGCACGAACGGCATGTGGCGCGCATGCTCGACGGGCACGTGCGCGACGACGACCTCGGCCATCGCCTTCAGCATCCCTGTGCCGGACATGATGCCGGTGAACGCGCCGGCCGCGAGCAGCACGCTCGCCATCATCAGTGCGGCCTTCGCATGCGCGTCGATCCGCTCGCGCTGTGCCTGGACGTCCGGATAGTTGATCACCAGCGCGGCGACCGTGCCGAGCATGAACATCACCATCGGGTCGACGATGCCCGACACCAGCGTGCCGAGCACGACGAGCGTGAGCGCGACGTTGATCCCGAAGCGTCCCGGGCGGCGCAACGCGCGTTCGGCGTCGGTCAGCTCGCGCGGCGCGATCGCGAGCGCGGCCGCGCCGGCGCGGTCGAGCCCGAGCCGTTTCGCCTCGCGCACGCCGAGCACGTACGCGGTGCCGAACACGAACACGAGCCCGACGATCTGCACCGGGATCATCGGCGTGAAGATTGCCGAACCGGGAATGTGCAGCGCGGCCGACGCGCGCAGCATCGGGCCGACCCACGGCAGGAAGTTGACGCCGGCCGCCATCGACGCGACGCACGCGAGGATACGGCGATCCATCCCGAGCCGCGTATAGAGCGGCATCATCGCGGGCAGCGTGACGAGAAACGTGACCGCGCCCGAGCCGTCGAGATGGATCAGCAGCGCGAGCAGCGCCGAGCCCATCACGATGCGCGGCGGATGGCAGCCGATCACGCGCAGCACGCCCGCGATGATCGGGGCGAGCATCCCCGCATCGGTGAGGATTCCGAAAAATAGAATCGCAAAAACGAACATCCCGGCGATCGGGCCGATGTTCTGTATGCCGTGCACGACGAACTTGCCGGTCTGCAGTCCGAAACCGGCCGCGAGCGACGCGGCCACCGGCACGACGATCAGCGCGACGAGCGGCGACAGCCGCTTCGTGATGATCAGGCCGAACAGCGCGACGATGGCGACCGCGCCGATCCATGCGAGCATGATGCGTCTCCTCTTCAGCCGGCGCGCATCGACGGGCGTGTCGATGCGCGGGCCGACGTGATGTCCGAATGTGGGTGTGCGCGGCGCGCGGCCGTGCGCCGCTGTGCGGCACGGCCGACGCCGCGATGCCGGTCAGGTGCGGCGGTGGTCGTCGTTGCCGTTGTCGTCCTCGAACACCTGCGCCGCATGTTCGTTCAGCGCGGGCGGCGGCCGCCGGTACGTGGCCGGCGTGCGGCCGAGCTTGATCGGCGACGCGATGCCGCGGTGCCGGCCCAGCTCGACCTTCATCTGCCGGTGCGCGACATGCGGATGGTCGAGCGCCGCGTCGAGCCCGAGCACGGGCGCGCACGGCACGCCGCGGCGCATCAGGTGCTCGGCGAGCGTCGCGCCGTCGTGCGCGGCCAGCGCCGTTTCGAGCAGCGTGCGCAGCGCGGCGCGGTGCTGGCTGCGCGCGCGGTTGTCCGCGAAACGCGGATCGTCGAGCCAGTCGCGCGTGCCGAGCACGTCGCACAGCGCGGCGAACTGCCCGTTGTTGCCGACCGCCAGGAAGATGTCGGCGCCCGCCGTCGGAAAGCTGTCGTACGGCGTGATGTTCGGATGCGCGTTACCGGTGCGCACGGGCGCGTTGCCAGAATGAAAGAAATTCGGCGTATGCGGATGGAGGATCGACAGCGCGCAGTCGAACAGCGTCGATTCGACGAACTGGCCGCGCCCGCTCGCATCGCGCTCGCGCAGCGCCATCAGCACGCCGAGCGCCGCGTTCAGCCCCGTGACGAGATCGACGATCGGCACGCCGACGCGCAGCGGCGCACCGCCGGCTTCGCCGTTGACGCTCATCAGCCCGGCCAGCGCCTGCACGGCCGCGTCGTAGCCCGGCAGCCCGCCGAGCGGGCCGTCCGCGCCGAAACCCGACACGCGGCAATACACGAGGCGCGGAAACCGCGCATGCAGCGCGTCGAACCCGAGCCCCCAGCGCTCCATCGTGCCGATCTTGAAGTTCTCGACCAGCGCGTCCGCGCGTTCGAGCAGCCCGAGCAGCCGCTCGCGATCGGCCGGCTGCGTCAGGTCGAGCGCGATGCCGAGCTTGTTGCGGTTCACGCCGAGGAAATACGACGCGGTGTCGCCGTCGAACGGCGGGCCCCACGTGCGCGTCTCGTCGCCGGACGGCGGCTCGACCTTGATCACCTCCGCGCCGTGGTCGGCGAGGATCTGGGTCGCGTACGGGCCGCCCAGCACCCGCGACAGATCGATGATGCGCAATCCCGCCAGCGCGCCCTGCTGCTCGTGTTCCGCCATGCGTCTCGCTCCTGGTTCCGGTCGATCGGACTGCCGGTTCCGGTGGCCGGGCGCTTGCGCGCGGCTTCTCCGGATTCGACGAATAATTCTTGTGCGTGAATTTATATTCACACCGGAGAATTATGTTGTCAAGCCCGGAGGGACCCGGCTGCCGCGCGGATCGCGTCGTCGCGCGCAAGCGGGAACGACGCCGAACGCAGGCCGGTTGCGGTGACGCCCCGCCGTTCGCTAAGCTGACGGACCACGTTCATCCCGAACGACACGAGACGGAATCTCCATGAAACGATTGTGGCTGGCGGCCTTCGTGCTGGCGTCGACGCTGGGCGTCGCGCATGCGCAGAACCAGACTTTCCATTTCGGCGAAGGGCAAACCGGGATGCCGGGCGCCGCGCCGCATGCCGCCGCGCCGGCGGCCCGGCCCGCGCCCGCACGTCGGCACGTGACCGCGCCGTCGCCCCATCACCGGCGTGCGGTTCACAAGCGCCGCCATTCGCGCCACACGAAGCCGACGCGCAGCGGGATATACACGCACGCGTGAGCTTTCGTCCATTCCGCCGTGCGACCGCGGTGCACGGAACTGTCACGAACGGCCGGTAACATCGGCGCGGCGGCTTGCACGCCGTCGCCGCCTGCTGTCGGACGACGGCCGCAGGCGTGAACTTCTCTCCACGATTCAGCACCTGTCTTGCCAAAACATGAGCACCGGGCCGGATACCCTCGCCGTCATCAAGGAACGCGCCACGATCGTGTGCCGCCAGCGCAGCAGCGTGCTGCTGGTCGCGCGCACCACGGCGCGCTGGTCGCTGCCGGGCGGCACGATCCGGCGCGGCGAGACGCCGCTCGAAGCCGCGCGGCGGGAACTCGCGGAGGAAACCCGGCTCGAGGGACTCGCGCTCGACTACGCGGTGCAGTTCGGCGGGCTGACGAAGTTGCATCACGTGTTCGTGGCCGACGTGCCGGCGCACCTGATGCCGCGCGCGAGCAACGAGATCGCCCACTGCAAGTGGTTCGCGGTCGACCGGCTCGACGCGCTGCGAGCGAGCGTGCCGACACGCCAGATCATCGAGCTGCTGCGGCTCGACTGTTTTCTGCGTTCGTGAGCGAACCGCTTCGCTAAGGTCGATGCCGGCTCAGGCTTGGGCACGGCTCGCGGCGATTACGCGCGCAGGAATGGGCCAGCCTTGCGTTCGAGCAGCGCGATGAGTTCGGGCTGCATGAACGCGTAGCGGTCGGGGATATCGAGGCAGACGATCTTCCGGTGCTTCAGATGCGCACCGAATTGCGCCGACAGTCGCGCTTTGTGCGCGCGCTCCATCACGAACACGATGTCCGCCCAATCGAGCTGCTCGGCGGACAACCGCACGTCCGCGTCGGGCGCGAGGCCCGCGGAGTCGGTTTCGACGCCCGGCCACGCGGCGAACACCGCTTCGGCCGTCGGGCTGCGTAGCCGGTTGCGGCTGCAGATGAACAGAGCATGTGCCATGTCGCTTCGCGGCCGCCCGGAGGCCGGCTCAACCCTGCGGAATCGTGCCCGGCCGCACGTAGGCGAGCATGTGCGGCACGTAATCGGCCTTGCCGAGTTCGACGCCGTGATGGCGCAGGATCGCGTACGCGGCGATCGCGTGAAAGTAGAACTGCGGCAGCGCCCAGTCGCGCGCGTACTGTTCGCCGGTCATGTCGAACGCGACCCCGTTCGGCATCTCGAGCGAGATCGGCAGCGCTGCGCCGCCATCGAGCGCATCCGGTGCGAGTTCGCCGAGAAAGGCGAGCGTGCCGGAGATGAGCGCCTGCGCATCGGCCGGCGAGCCAGGTTGCGCATCGGCATTCCAGCCCGCCTCGCGCAACGCGAGCAATGCCGCCGGCAGCGGTTCGCCGCGCAGCCGGTGCACCGGCTCCATCGCCTGGAAACACGAGAAGCGCACCTGCGCGGCGAGCGGATACATGTCGGGCGCGAGCCTCAGCGTCATCGCCGCGTCGGGTTCGTCACCGGCGGCCTGCCGGTGGGCGACGGCCTTGTCGAGCCACGCTGACTGGGCGCGCAGCATCTGGGTGTAGGTCGGAACGAGAAGTTGGGTCGGTGACACGCGTGCGCTCCTGTGCTGAGGGTTCGCGCCACACGATAGCAGCGTCGGCGCGAACCTGCATCCCGGCCGGGCGCAGACGGGCGCAAACGCATGCCGTTACGGCTTGCCGTGCCGCGCGAGGAACCGGTCGAACTGCGACGCGAACGTCTTGCCGTCGCGCGCGCTGAACGGCGCCGGCCCGCCGGTGTCGATGCCCGCGCTGCGCAACTGGTCCATCATCGCGCGCGTCGACAGGCGCTCCTCGATGTTCTCGCGGCTGAACCAGTTGCCGCGCGGGTCGAGCGCGTGCGCGCCCTTGTCGAGCACGGCGGCGGCCAGCGGGATGTCGGCGGTGATCACGAGGTCGCCGGGTTCCGCCAGCTCGACGATGCGCGCGTCGGCCACGTCGAAGCCGGCCGGCACCTGCACGGCCTTGATGAACGGCGACGGCGGCGTACGCAGAAACTGGTTCGCGACCAGCGTCACGTGGATTTCGGCGCGACGCGCGGCGCGAAACAGCATGTCCTTGATGACGGCGGGACATGCGTCGGCATCGACCAGTACTTGCATGGCGGGAGTGTCCAGTGGGCAGAAGCGCAAACGCCGATCATAGCGCACCGCCGGCCGGCCATCAGCCGGCGAGATCCGTGCGAAGCGCGTCGGCCGTCATCCATCGCGCGCCCCACGCCGCGGCGAGCCGCGCGCCCTGCCCGATTCGCACGGCCGCATCGTCGAAGTCGACGAACACGACGTGATCGGCCGCCGCGGGTCTGGCCGGCATCTCGCGCGTGCGGCCGTCGGACAGCACCCACAGCCAACGCTGCTTGCCGGGCTCGCGGCGAGCGGCGCGGGCAAGCAACTGCGCGGCGGTCGCGACACCGTCCGCGAGCGGCGTGCCGCCGCCGCCGTCGACCGGCTCGAGCCAGCGCGCGTTCCACCAGCGCGGTACGGCCGGGCCGAAGCGCCGCGCGGCGCCGTTGCCGCCGAAGCAGATCAACGCGGTTTCGACGCGTGCGCGCGCAGCCTGATCGAAATACGCGACGATCAGCCCCTTCGCGAGCGCGAGCCGCTCATGCGACAACATCGACGCCGAACAGTCGAGCACGAAGCAATGTAGCGCGTGCGGCGTGCCCGCGCGTTTCCCGTAGCGCAGATGATCGCGATGCAGCGGGCCGCCGCGTTTCGCGGCGAGCGTCGCCGGCCACGCGACGGCCGTGCCGGCGCGCGCCGTGCCCGGCACGCGCGCGGCGGCGCCTGTCTGCCATCGAGGACCGCGAATCGCGTTCGCGGCGGCGCCGGCTCGATGGCTCAGCGTTTTTTTAGCGGCAGCGGCACCACGCTTTTCACGTCGCGCAGCCCGGTCGGTTCGGGCGGCAGGTAGCCCCAGTCGCCCTGCGATGCGGACGCGTCGGCCTCTGTGTCGTCGGTGCCGCCGTGTCGCTTGTCGGGCTGCCGTGGTGTATCCGAGCGCAAACGATCGTCGTGCTCACCACCTTGCTGCGACGGCGGCGGCCCCGCATGGCGCCGATGCCGCAGCACGGCTTCGGCCACGCGCGCCACATGCGACACCGTCACCGCGTCGGCCTGCTCCAGCGCGGCCAGCGCACGCGCGGCGCGCAGCATCACGAGATCGGCGCGCAACCCGTCGACGGCCGCGTCGATGCACAGCGCGCTGACGCGCGCATGGACCGCATCATCGAAATCCAGCGTCGCCAGCCGCGCACGCGCCGCATCAATCCGGTCCGCGAGTGCCCGCTGGGCCGCCGCGTGACGCGCGCGAAACGCATCCGGATCGAGATCGAACGCAAGACGCGCCTTCACGATCCGCTCGCGCTGGGCAGCGTCGAAGCAGTTCTCCAGCTCGACCATCAGCCCGAAGCGGTCGAGCAGTTGCGGACGCAGCTCGCCCTCCTCGGGATTCATCGTGCCGACCAGCACGAAGCGCGCGTCGTGCGCGTGCGACACGCCATCGCGCTCGACGATGTTCACGCCGCTCGCGGCGACGTCGAGCAGCGTATCGACGAGCCCGTCGGCGAGCAGGTTCACTTCGTCGACATACAACACGCCCCGATGCGCGCGCGCCAGCAGGCCCGGCCGGAAGCGCACGCCGTTTTCGGCCAGCGCGTGCGCGAGATCGAGCGTGCCCGTCACCTGCTCGTCGCTCGCCGACAGCGGCAGCGTGACGAACTGCCCTTCCGGCAGCAGCTCCGCGAGGCCGCGCGCGGCCGTCGATTTCGCGGTGCCGCGCGGGCCGCTGACGAGCACGCCGCCGAGCGACGGGTCGATCGCGGCGAGCAGCAGCGCCTGCTGCAACGCGTCCTGCGCGACGAGCGCCGCAAACGGAAAAACCGCGCGGGCGCGGTGCGTCGTCGGATGGGTCATCGCCGTCCTCCTTCCTGACGTTGTTCGCTGGCGAGCCAGATCGCCTCGATCCGCTCGCGATAAAGGCCCGGCTGCTGCCACAGCCCGCGCTGCATCGCTTCGACGAAGCGCTCGCAGATGCCGTGCAGCGCGTTCGGGTTGTGCCGTTCGAGAAACGTGCGGGTGGCGTCGTCGAACAGGTACGCGTCGGCGACGAGCGCGTACTGGTGATCGGACAGCACGCGCGCGGTCGCGTCATAGCCGTATAGATAGTCGACGGTCGCGGCCAGCTCGGCCGCACCCTTGTAGCCGTGACGCTTCACGCCGTCGAGCCATTTCGGGTTGACGACGCGCGAGCGGATCACGCGCGCGATTTCCTCGCGCAGCGTGCGCATCTTCGGCGCGACCGGGTTCGCATGGTCGCCGTGATAGATACTCGGCTGCTGCCCGGACAGGTGCCGCACCGCCGCCGTCATTCCACCCTGGAACTGGTAGTAGTCGTTCGAATCGAGAATGTCGTGCTCGCGGCTGTCCTGGTTCTGCACGACGACGTCGATCGTCGCGAGCCGCTCGCCGAACACGTCGGGCGCGGCGTCGCCCGCGCTGTTCTGCGCGTATGCATGGCCGCCCCATCGACGGTAGGCATCCGCGAGATCGGCGTCGGTCTGCCAGCGCCGCTGGTCGATCAGGTCCTGCAGGCCCGCGCCGTAGCTGCCCGGCCGCGCGCCGAACACGCGCCAGCCGGCGCGGCGGCGCGCTTCGTCGGGCGCCACGCCCTGCGCGACCCACTTCTCGCGTTCGCGCTCGATGCGCGCGCGGATCGGGTTCAGTTCCTCGGGCTCGTCGAGTGCGGCAACCGCCTGCACGGCCGCGTCGAACAGATGCATCAGGTTCGGGAACGCATCGCGGAAGAAACCGGACACGCGCAGCGTCACGTCGATGCGCGGCCGGTCGAATATCTCGATCGGCAAAATCTCGAAGTCGGTCACGCGGTGGCTGCCGTGCGCCCATTTCGGCCGCACGCCGAGCAGCGCGAACGCCTGCGCGATGTCGTCGCCGCCGGTGCGCATCGTGGCCGTTCCCCAGACCGACAGCCCGATCGCGCGCGGATAGTCGCCGTGATCCTGCAGATGGCGTTCGATCAGTTGCTGCGCGGATTTCAGCCCGAGCGACCACGCGGCCTGCGTCGGCACCGCGCGCGTGTCGACCGAGTAGAAATTGCGGCCCGTGGGCAGCACGTCGGGACGGCCGCGCGACGGCGAACCGCTCGGCCCCGGCGGCACGAAGCGGCCGTCGAGCCCGCGCAGCAACTGCCGCATTTCCTCGCCGCCGCACGCGTCGAGCGCAGGCAACAGCGTCGAACGCACGCGTTCGAGCACCGCGAGCGTATGCGGCCATTCGCCGGGCGGCGGCATGTCGAGGCCGGAATCCTCCGAAGCGGTTCCGCACACGACGTTGAGCCAATGCTGCGCCAGCCGTTCGAGCCGCTCGCGCGTATCGCCCGCATGCCGCCACGGCGACGCGTCGAGCGTTTGCAGCACGGCCGGCCGCGGCCCGGTCCACGGTGCGGCCCAGTCGGCCGAAAGCGGGTCGAAATCGCTGCCAAGCGCGAGATCGTGCGCGAGCGCGCCGATCAGGCCAGCCCGTTCGCCCTTGCCGTCACCGACCGGAAAACGTGCCAATGCGAGCAGCGTGTCGCGCCGCTGGCGCTCGACCGGCGACGCGCCGAACACGTGCAGCCCGTCGCGGATCTGCGCTTCCTTCAATTCGCACAGCCATGCATCGACGCGCGTGAGCAGCGCATCCTCGTCGCCCGCATCGCGCGGCGGCGACACGCTCAGTTCGTCATGCAGACGATGATCGGCGATCGTCGCGAGGATCGTCTTGCGCAACAGCTTCGCGCGCCGCGCATCGACCATCAGCGCTTCATAGTATTCGTCGACCTGCCGTTCGAGATCCTGCAGCGGGCCGTAATTTTCCGCGCGCGTGAGCGGCGGCATCAGGTGATCGACGATCACCGCCTGCGCGCGGCGCTTCGCCTGGCTGCCCTCGCCCGGATCGTTGACGATGAACGGATACAGGTGCGGCAGCGGCCCGAGCGTCAGGTCGGGCCAGCATGCGTCGGACAGCGCGACGCTCTTGCCCGGCAGCCATTCGAGGTTGCCGTGCTTGCCGAGATGGATGACCGCGTCGACGCGATACGCATCGCGCAGCCAGAAATAGAACGCGAGATACGCGTGCGGCGGCACGAGATCCGCATCGTGGTAGCTCGCGTAGTCGTTGTCGTCGCGCGAGCGCGACGGCTGGATGCCGACGAACACGTTGCCCGCGCGCCAGCCGGCGATCGTGAAGCGCTGCTGCCGCAGCGTCGGGTCCGCTTCGGGCGGCCCCCAGCGTTCGTTCAGCGCGTCGCGCACGGCCGCCGGCAGTCGCGCGAAGCGCGCAACGTAGTCGGCCAGCGCGTAACTCTGAAACGCGGGACGCAGCGTGCGCACGGCGGGATCGTTGGTCACGCCTTCGGTGAGTTGCGCGATCAGCGCATCACCGTCAGACGGCAGATCGGCCACCGTGTAGCCCGCATCGCGCAGCGCCGCGAGCACGCGTAGCGCGGATGCCGGCGTGTCGAGCCCGACGCCGTTGCCGATCCGTCCTTCACTTTGCGGATAGTTCGCGAGAATCAGCGCGATGCGCTTGTCGGCATTATCCAGCGTGCGCAGCCGGCACCAGCCGCGCGCAAGCGCCGCGACGAATGCGATCCGCTCCGCATCCGGCTGGTAGCGCACGACGTCGACTTCAGTGTGCGGGCAATGATACGCGAGCCCCTTGAAGCTCACCGCGCGCGTGACGATGCGCCCATCGACTTCGGGCAGCGCGACATGCATCGCGATGTCGCGGGCGTGCAGCCCCTGGTTGTCGGCCACCCACGCGTCGCGATTGCCGCCGGACAGAATCACCTGCAGCACCGGCGCGTCGCCGGCCAGCACGTCGGGCTCGGCGCTGTCGATCGCGCCGGCCGCGAACGCGGTGGTGTTGAGCACGAGCGCGACGCCATGCGTGTCGCACAGCTGCGTGATGACCTCGCGGCTCACCGCGTCCTTCAGCGACGTCACCGCGATCGGCAGCGGATTCAATCCTTCGTCGATCAACGCATCGGCCAGCGCGTCGAACACGGCCGTGTTCGCGGCCTGCCAGTGCGCGCGATAGAACAGGATCGCGACGACCGGCGCGCCCGGCGTCCAGCGCGGCCGCCAGTCGTCGACGCTCGCGCGGTCGCGCGCCGGGTGATACAGCGCGGCGGCCGGCAGCGGGCGCGGCGGTTCGGGCTCGTCGCCGAACCCGAGCGTGTGAAACGCGATACTGCGCAGCAGCGCGTCGGCGTTGTGCACGCCGCCTTCGCGCAGATAGCGCCACCACAGCCGGCACAGCTCGGCCTCGACCGTGCTCTTCGCGACGAGGTTCGGGTCCTCCTGCAGGTCGCCCGAGAACATCGCGAGCTGCTGCCCGCGCTTCGACGCGAGCGACACGGCCTGCTCGATCCCGTACGGCCAGTACGCTTCGCCGCCGAGATGATCGATCACGACCGTCTTCGCGTGACGCAGCACGTCGTCGACATAGAAATCGACCGACGCAGGCTGCCGCAGGAACGTGACGTTCGCGAGCCGCACGCTCGGGAACCCGGCCGGCAAGTGCGGCACGACGCTCGCGAGCAGCGACAGCGTCGTGTCGGCCGAACTCAGGATCACGATGTCGGCCGGCTGCTGGTCGATCCGGACGACGCCCTGCGTATCGTCGACGAAGCCGCCCGGCGTGGTGCGCAGCAGATGCATCGTGCGTTACGCCTGTTGCGGCTCGGCCGCGCACGCGGCGTCGAACGCGCGTTGCAGCGCGGCCGCGTCGAGATCCTCGCCGATCAGCACGAAGCGGCTCGCGCGCGTTTCGCCGTCCTGCCAGCGGCGGTCGAAATAGCTGTCGAAGCGGCGGCCGACGCCCTGGATCACGAGCCGCATCGGCGCGCCGGGCAGCGCGGCGAAACCTTTCGCGCGATAGATCGTGTGCGCTTCGACCACCCGCTGCAATGCGGCGATCGTCGCTTCGCGCGTGCCGGCGTCGCCCGACACCACCACCGAATCGAAATCGTCGTGATGATGATCGTGATCGCCGTCGTCGGCCGAGCCGTGATGGTCGTGCCGCAGATGGATCGTGTCCTCCGACGCCGATTCGAGACCGAGCAGCATCGCGAGATCGAGCTCGCCGCGCGTCGCACGCACGATCTTCACCTGCGGCGGGATTTCTTCGCGGATCGCGGTTTCGATCTGCGTGAACTCGGCGTCGCCGACGAGGTCGGCCTTGTTCACGATCACGAGATCGGCTGACGACAGTTGATCGGCGAACAGTTCGTGCAGCGGCGATTCGTGGTCGAGGTTCGGATCGGCGCGGCGCTGCGCGTCGACGGCCTGCGGGTTTTCCGCGAACTGGCCACTCGCGGCGGCCGGCCCGTCGACGACGGTCACGACCGCGTCGACCGTGAAGCTGTTGCGGATCGTCGGCCAGTTGAACGCCTGCACGAGCGGCTTCGGCAGCGCGAGGCCCGACGTCTCGATCAGCACGTGGTCGATGTCCGCGCGGCGCTCGACGAGTGCTTCCATCACCGGATAGAACTCTTCCTGCACGGTGCAGCACAGGCAGCCGTTCGCGAGTTCGTACAACTGGCCCGGCGCTTCGCCCTGCGCGCCGTCGGCATCGTCGCAGCCGATGCCGCAGCCCTTGAGGATTTCGCCGTCGATGCCGAGCTCGCCGAATTCGTTGACGATCACCGCGATGCGGCGGCCTTCGGCGTGCTGCAGGATATGGCGCATCAGCGTCGTCTTGCCGCTGCCGAGAAAGCCCGTGACGATCGTGACGGGCAGCTTGCGTAGGGTCATGGTAGGTCCG
Organism: Burkholderia sp. CpTa8-5; assembly: GCF_017815045.1. Taxonomy (NCBI): domain Bacteria; kingdom Pseudomonadati; phylum Pseudomonadota; class Betaproteobacteria; order Burkholderiales; family Burkholderiaceae; genus Burkholderia; species Burkholderia sp. CpTa8-5. The sequence goes on along the minus strand of NZ_JAGIQD010000006.1, from coordinate 254,257 downwards.
GTGTCGAAGAGGGAATCAGGACGGGATCGTCGCGTCGGGGGCGGCGCGGTCATTCAGCGGGCGGTGCGCGGGAAGCTCGCCGCGTGATCCGCGCGGACAGTCGCACGGCGGGCGGAACAACGAATCGGACATGGTGCTTCCTTGCGAACGGTCGACATCGTGAATGCCAACACGGCTGCGGCCGTGGACGATGCGCCGCCTCCCCGCGGCGCTGAACCCCAACGTTTAGGCCGGTATCCGGGCTGACGAACACGCCGCTTCGCCTTCCCGGATGCGCGGCATCCAGTGGCGGTCGTCCGCATGCGCATGGCATGCGGCGAAGCGGCGCTGCGTGGCGCTTCTCGCGCGACGCGTTCGCTTACCGTTGCGGGGGCAGCACAGGTTGGCTCGACTGCGGTGCAGGCAGGCTCCCTGTTTCCCGTTTAACTGCGCGTGCCGGAGCGGCGCGCGCGAGCACCAAAACGCGTGCGAGTGTAGGCGGCGGGGCCGGGAGCGTCAAGGCGAGCGGCCCTCAGCGGACGCGAATGATTGTCGTTTTCAACTGATCGGGATAAAATTCACCCGACAACAACACCAGCAACCGCGCAACGGCAATGTGAGGCAATCACTCAGTCATCCTTAAATTTTCATGTCGAAACGACAGATCTCCGGGCGGCGCTTTCCTGTGCTGGCCCTGTCGCTGTGCTCGCTCGCCGGCGTGGCCTCCTTCCCTGCCCCGGCGGCCGAGTTCGACGACGAACTGCCCGCGCTCGAGGTGCGCAGCCGCCGTCATCCGAACGATCCGCGCGCCGAAAGCGTGAGCACGGCAACCCGCACCGCGAGCGATCCGCGCGACGTCCCGCAAACCATCGACAGCGTCGCAGTCGACGAAACGCTGTCCTACGGCGGCCGCACGCTGGCCGACGCGCTGGCCGGCGTGCCGGGCGTGTCCAATACGTCGGATACGCGCTTCGATTCGTTCCGCATTCGCGGCTTTTCCGCCGCGGGCGACCTGTTGCTCGACGGCATGCGCGACGATGCGCAATACGTGCGCAGTCTCGGCAACATCGAACGCGTCGAAGTGCTGAAGGGGCCGGCGGCGGCGCTGTACGGGCGCGGCAGCGGCGGCGGCGTCATCAACCGCATCACCAAGCAGCCGTTGCCGGAAAACTTCGGCCATCTGTCGGCGGCGACCGGCAGTGATGGACGGCTCGGCGCATCGGTCGATCTCAACCGGATGCTGTCGAGCGCATGGAGCGTGCGGCTCAATGCCGGACGCGAACACGCCGGCAGCTTCCGCGACCACGTCGACGGCACGCGCCAGACCATCGCGCCGTCGATCAAATGGCGGGACGCGCGGCGCAGCTGGCTGCTGCAGTTCGAATACGACGCGTACCGACGCGTGCCCGATCGCGGCATGCCGGCGCCGGTCGCCGCGCTCGACGCGGCCGGCAAACCCGTTGCGTACTCACTGCCGTCCGAGCGGCGCGCGACCTTCTTCGGTGCGGCGGGACGCGACACCATCCGTGACCAGAACATGAACTGGCGCTCGGTCTTCACGCACGCGCTCGGCGGCGACTGGGAACTGCGTCATACGCTGGGCGTGCTGGATTTGCGCAGCACCTTCGACAATACCTACGTCACGCAAAGCTACGTCACGAAGCCGCGCGACTACCGGCGCGTGCAACGGGCGCGCTACCTGCAGGACATGACGCATCTCAACGTGCAGACCGGCGTCGAACTGGGCGGCAAGGTCGCGACCGGACCGGCGCTGCATCATCTGCTGTTCGGCATCGAATACGGCTGGCAGAAACGCAGTCCGACGCTCTGGCAGGCCGACGCGACGCCGGTCCCGATCAGCGGACCGGATCGTTTCGCTCTGGCCGGTTCGGCGCCGCGCCCGTATGCGATGAACCGCCATCGCGTGAGCGACTACGCGATCTTCGCGCAGGACCGCATCGACCTCGGTCGAGCGTGGAAGTTGCTCGGCGGCCTGCGCGGCGAACGTTTCGACGTCGATTCGACCAACGTGCTGAACGATCTGCATTCGCGGCGCACGACGACGGCATGGAGCCCGCGGCTCGGCGTCGTGTGGTCGCCGGTCCGCGCGCACAGCGTGTATGCGTCGTACAGCAAGAGCTTCGCGCCGGTCGGCGGCGACCTGATCGGCATCACGCCGGACGCGCGCGGCAACGCCAACGATCTCGGCCCGCAATACAACCGCCAATACGAGATCGGCGTGAAAAGCGACTGGCGCGGCGGCGCGCTCACCACGACCCTCGCACTGTTTCAGCTCGATCTGTACAACCGCCGCGTCGCCGACCCGGTTCGGCCGGGCTTTTTCGACCTCACCGGCCTCGAACGCAATCGCGGCCTGGAACTGGGCGTCGCCGGCCGGCTCACGGGCGACTGGTTCGTCCGCGGCGGCATCGGCTGGCAACACGCGCGGGTGGTCGACGCCGAGCCGAAGTACGCGGGCAAGCGGTCGGCGGGCGTGTCCGGGGCGAACGGCAGCCTGTTCGTCAGCCATGCGCCGCTGCGCGGATTTTTCGCCGAACTCGGGCTGGTGTACGAAGGTGCGCGTTACGCCGATCGCGACAACCTGCTCGAACTACCCGCCTACGTTCGCTGGGACGGCAAGGCCGGCTATCGCACGCGCGACTTCGAGGTCACGCTGGCGGCCGTCAACCTGACCGATCGCGACTATTACGCGAATGCGACGGGCCTCGCGCAGATCATGCCCGGTGCGCCACGCATGTTCACGCTGACGGCGGCGTACAAGTTCTGACCGCGCGGGCCGCGCCGACGCCCCGCACGGCCGGCCCGCGGGGGACGGCGTCAAGACGAGCGGTCGTCGCGACCGGCGTTTCGGTCCGGATGCTCAGCCGGTTCGCGGCGACTGCTCCGCGATCGCTTCCTGCAGCGCTTGCACTGTATCGGGACGCCCGAAATACCAGCCCTGCGCGCCGATCGACAGCCCCGGGATGTCGAGCATCTGCGCCTGCTCACGGGTCTCGACGCCCTCAAAGACCACGCCGACCCCGAGCCGACGGGCAATCGCGAGGATCTCCGGAATGATCGAGGTGCCGTCATGCTGCGGCGCGGCTGGCAGAAGCGAACGGTCGACCTTGATGTAGTCGATCGGAAGATGCTGCAACAGGCTCAGGCTGGAGTAGCCCGTGCCGAAATCGTCCATGTAGACGGGATGCCCGAGATCGCGCAATTGCCGAAGCGCCGGCACAATTTCCGGCAGTTCCACGGTCGACCGTTCGGTCAGTTCGAAGCCGACATGCTTGCGCGACAATCCGGCCGGCCAGCAACGGTCCAGCGTCGCCATCAGGCTGCCGTCCCGCAGTTCGTCAGCGCTGACGTTGATGGTCACGCGAAAGTCCGGCTCGCTGTCGAACAGCAGGCGCATCTCCCGCAGGACCGTGCGCACGACGAAGGCCGTGACGTCGGCGATCATGCCGGCGCGTTCGGCGTCGGCAATGAACACGTCGGGTGCGGCTGGCCCGTCGATCCAGCGGATCAGCGCCTCGGCGGAGACGATCCGCGATGACGCGCCCAGCGCGACGATCGGCTGATAGCGCAGGACAAATTGCCCGTTTGCCAGCGCTCGACGTATCTGCGCGGGAAGCGCCGTCCACCGTCGGTGCAGCATCAGCGCCCCGAGCCCCAGACAGCAGCCCGCCGCGCCACCGGCGATCCCCAGCAGCCAGGCGGCGTGCCGACTGGCGTTTGCCAGTGCTTGCGGTGTCACGACGACGATCGTGCACACCGGCACGCGGGCCGAGCAGAATGATTTGCCGGCCCGAAACCCCGGCACCTGGCTGGCATCGACGTACGCCGGGACGCCGCGCGCGTCGAGCCCGATGACGAGCGCGGTTGGGTGGCCTTTGAGCCCGATCACGTAGTGCAGACCTGACGGCGGCAGTACCCTGAATGCGTCCAGATCCATCAGCAGGTTCGCCCTCCTTCCCGCGACCACGAGCCCCAGCGTGTCAGGACTCGACAACAACGGCACGGTCCAGAAGGCCGACATCGCGTCGGTCAGCCGGAATGGCTGCCGCTTCGGAGAAAAGGGCCTGGACAGCATGCCCAGCATCGTCGTGCAAAGCAGATCGGTGCCCGACAGGCGTCCGACGTCCTTGACGTACTTCGACTGCACGGAAGCCGATCGCAACAGGCGCAAGTCTCGCGGCGAGCAGTCCGCGTACGGGGAAGCATCCACGTCGGCAAGCGTCCTGGCCGCCGAATCGAACACAAGGTCGATCTGCTGCACGACTTGCGCCCCCAGCCCCGCAACCGATTGCGCCAGCACGGTCTTCGTAACAAGCGGCCAGGCTTTCAGCGCCAGTCCTGCCGAAACGACCAGCATGCCGATCGCGAGTGCATAACCGGCCCCACTGGAGGTTGTCCATCTGCGTACGTTCGCCATAGGCGCGGCACTTCGCGATGTAGTGGCCATCGCCCTGCAGGTCCGGCAGAGCGAGCCGATTTTGGTATGGGTCTCGTCAGCTTCGTGCGACTGGCAGCCCGAAGCCGGCGCCTTGCTTACGATGTCGACCAGATGATTGCACACCAATATTGCGGGTACGCAATGCCTCTTCCCCGGATTGAGTCCCGGACGGATGCGGGCGCGGTTCGCCGGCCTCGCGCCCGACGCACGCTGTGCTATCGTATGCGCCGCGTTCGGTGCTCGCATGCGCATTCCGCGCATGCAGTTAAACGGGAAACAGGAGGCGGACATCCGCCCGGCCTGTGCTGTCCCCGCAACGGTACGCCGCCCGCGCAACGCGCTTTCCCGCGCGTGCGCCCAGGCCGCCCGCGATGCCACTGCCCTTCGACGGGCGGGAAGGCTGCGGCCTGGCAAGCGGCCAGCCCGGATACCGGCCGACGCAAGGGGCGAGCGCGATGCTCGCCGAACGCCCGATCCGCGGGGAACGGATGGGGTGCGCATTCCACCCGCGTTCGCGCGGGTTTCGCCCGATCCGACATGCACTGCCTGCCCGCCGGCCGCCGATGCGCCGCCCGCCTTCCCTGTTCCACTGTTTCGACACGGTGCGCGCCGTGCCGCGCGCGATGAGCCGCGCGTGGCTGATCGGCGCCGGCCCCGGCGACGCCGACCTGCTGACGCTCCGGGCCGTGCGCGCGATCGGCGCGGCCGACGTGCTGCTCGTCGACGATCTCGTGAACCCCGACGTGCTGCGCCATGCGCGCGCCGATGCGCTGATCGAGCACGTCGGCAAGCGTGGCGGCCATGCGTCGACGCCGCAGGCGGCGATCGTGGCCGCGATGCTCGCGCACCTGCGCGCGGGCCGCAGCGTCGCGCGGCTCAAGGGCGGCGATCCGTTCGTGTTCGGCCGCGGCGGCGAGGAGCTGATCGCGCTCGGTGCGGCGGGTTGTCCGGTGGAAGTCGTCAACGGAATCACCGCGGGCATCGCCGCGCCGGCCGCGCTCGGCATCCCGGTCACGCACCGCGGCGACGCGCAAGGCGTGATCTTCGTCACGGGCCACGGCGCGGGGGCCGACGAGCCCGACTGGCGCGCACTCGCGGCCACCCGCATGACGATCGTGGTCTACATGGGCATCCGCCGGCTCGACGCGATTGCCGCGGCGTTGCGCGACGGCGGGCTGCCCGCCGACACGCCGTGCGCGGCGATCGAGAACGCGACGCGCCCCGAACAGCGCCACGTCGTCGCGACGCTCGATACGCTCGTCGATCGCATCGCGGAAACCGGTATCGGCTCGCCGGCGATCGTCGTGATCGGCCGCGTCGCGGCGCTCGCCGACGATCCGGCGGTGCGTGCGGCGCTCCGCGGCCACGCATGATGCGCGTCGCGCTCGGTGTCGGTTTCCGCGCGGGCGTCACGGCCGCGCAACTCGATGCCGCGATCCGCGCCGCGCTCGCGTGCTACCCGGCCGCCGAACCGGCGCTCGTCGCGACGCTCGCCGACAAGGCGCGCGCCCGTGCGCTGCGCACGCTGTGCGCGCGCCGCGGCTGGCCGCTCGTCGCGTTCGACGCGGCGCAACTCGCGAGCCGCCCGGAACTGGCCACGAGCGGTCCGTCCGGCGCCGCGCTCGCCCGCTTCGGCATCGCGGGCGTAGCCGAGCCGTGCGCGCAGCTCGCCGCGCCGCACGGCCGGCTGCTCGGCCCCAAATCCATCCGGGACGGCGTGACGGTCGCGCTCGCCGGCCCGCTTTGAACCCATTGTTTCGCTTTCGACAGGACGACTCCCGATGAAGACCGATTCCGAATCCCATCAGCGGATGGCCGAACGCCGCCGCGCCGGCCATGAAAAGAAACAGGCCGCCGCCACCCAGGAAAAGGGCCTGCTGATCGTCCACACCGGCAACGGCAAGGGCAAGAGCACGGCCGCGTTCGGGATGGCCGTGCGCGTGCTCGGCCACGGGATGCGGCTCGGTGTCGTGCAGTTCATCAAGGGCGCGCTGCATACGTCCGAGCGCGACTTCCTCGGCGCGGTCGCGGAGTGCGATTTCGTGACGATGGGCGACGGCTATACGTGGAACACGCAAAACCGCGACGCCGACATCGCGACCGCGCGCAAGGGCTGGGACGAGGCGCGCCGGATGATCGAAAGCGGCGATTACCGGATGGTGATCCTCGACGAGCTGAACACCGTGCTGAAGTACGAATACCTGCCGCTCGACGAAGTGCTCGCGACGCTCACGGCTCGACCGGAGTCGGTGCACGTCGTCGTCACCGGGCGGCACGCGCCCGATGCGCTGATCGATGCGGCCGATCTCGTCACCGAAATGCGGCTCGTCAAGCATCCGTACAAGGAGCAAGGCGTGAAGGCGCAGCGCGGCGTGGAGTTCTGAGCATGCCGGCCTGCCCCGCGCTGTTCGTCAGCGCGCCCGCGTCCGGACAGGGCAAGACGTCGGTGACGGCCGGCCTCGCGCGGCTGCACCGCCGGCTCGGCCGTCGCGTGCGCGTGTTCAAGACCGGGCCGGATTTTCTCGATCCGATGCTGCTCGAACGCGCGTGCGGCGCACCCGTGCATGCGCTCGATCTCGGGATGGTCGGCGAGGCCGGTTGCCGCGCGCTGCTCGCCGACGCCGCGCACGACGCGGACCTGATCCTGATCGAAGGCGTGATGGGGCTATTCGACGGCACGCCGAGCAGCGCCGATCTCGCGGCCGCGTTCGGCGTGCCGGTCGTCGCGGTGATTTCGGCGAAGGCGATGGCGCAGACGTTCGCGGCGATCGCGTTCGGGCTCGCGCGGTTCCGGCCCGAGGTGCCGTTTCACGGCGTGCTGGCGAACCGCGTCGGCTCGGCACGGCACGCGGAATTGCTGCAACAGGCGTTGCCCGACGACCTGCGCTGGCTCGGGCACGTGCCGGCCGATGCAGGCATCGCGTTGCCGGAGCGGCATCTCGGGCTGCATCAGCCGGCCGATATCGACGATCTCGATGCACGGCTCGAGCGCGCGGCCGATGTGCTCGCGCAAACCGCGCTTGTCGAGTTGCCGGCTGCCGTCACGTTCGCGGAACCGGACGTGGCCGCGCCGCTGCCGCGCGCGCTGGCCGGCAAGCGGATCGCGGTGGCGCGCGATGCGGCGTTTTCGTTCATCTATCCGGCCAATCTCGCGTTGCTGGATACGCTCGGTGCCGAGCCGCGGTTCTTCTCGCCGCTCGCCGACGAACCCGTGCCCGACGATTGCGATGCATTGTTTTTGCCCGGCGGCTATCCGGAACTGCACGCGGCGACGCTTGCCGGGAATGCGCTGACCGCACGGACGATTCGCGCGCATGCGGCAGCCGGCCGGCCGATCGTCGCGGAATGCGGGGGGATGGTGTACCTGTGCGAATCGCTGACCGACGTGGACGGCTCGACGACGCCGATGCTCGGCCTGCTGCCGGGGCATGCGACGATGCAGCGCCGGTTCGCGGCGCTCGGCATGCAGCAGCTCGATACGCGCACCGGGCCGATGCGCGGCCATACGTTTCATTATTCGCGACTGGATACGGCGCTGGCGCCGGTCGCGACCGCGGCCCGGCCCGATGGCGAGGCTGGCAGCGGCGAAGCCGTTTATCGCGCGGGTGCGATCGTCGCGACGTACATGCACATGTACTGGCCGTCGAATCCGGATGCGGTCGTGGCGCTGTTCGGTGGGGAAGCATTCGAGACATGATCGGCCGGCCTTCGGCGGTACGACGCCAACGCTCTTCAGGATTCGGGACAGGAAGCGTGTGACCAGGCGTGACCGGCCTTGACCGCAACGCGTTGCGCCCGCATGCGAGCCAGGAAGGTTTCTCCGTCGAACGTCTTGGGATGACCGGAGGCCTCCCCGGCGTCCAGCGCGTCATGCAACGCACGCACCTGTGCGTTGCATGATTCGGGCGGCCGCCATCTCGCTCGCATGGTGTCGCTATCGGAACATCGCTCCGTCAGCCCGCCGGCGTCGACGTACTCGACAACGTGATCGTCTGGAGGAACAGGCGCTTTTCTCGACATGATTCACTTCGTTTGAGCACGATGGGCATATACCAAGGCCAGGTACATGCCGTCTGTCATGACTGGGAGCGGATTGTGAATGCCCGGCCCCAACCTCGCGCCGCATCCTCCATCACACCAGAAACGCCTCGGCCAACTTCACCCAGTACGACGCGCCAGTCGGCAGCACCGCATCGTTGAAGTCGTAGCCGGGGTTATGCACCATGCAGCCGCCCTCCCCGTCGCCGTTGCCGATGATCAGATAGCAGCCCGGCCGTTTCTCGAGCAGGAACGCGAAATCCTCGCTGCCGGTGAGCGGCACCATCCCGTCGATCAGATTGGCTTCGCCGCCCCATTCGCGTGCGACGCCGCGCGCGAACGCCGTCATCTCCGCATCGTTCACGAGCACCGGATAGCGGCGCTGGTAGTCGATCGTCGCGGTCGCGCCGAACACGGCCGCCTGCGCATGGACGACCTCCTTGATGCGCGTTTCGAGCAGGTTGCGCACGTCGGGCTTCAGCGCGCGCACCGACAGGCGCATCTGCGCGCGATCGGGAATCACGTTCGGCGCGTCGCCCGCGTGGATCGCGCCGACCGTGATGATCGCCATGTCGAGCGGCGACACGTTGCGCGACACGATCGTCTGCAACGCCAGCACGATCTGCGCGCACACGACCACCGGATCGATCGCCCGGTGCGGCACCGCGCCGTGGCCGCCGCGGCCCTGCACGTCGATGACGACGGTATCCGACGACGCCATGAACGGCCCCGGCAGGAAACCGAACTTGCCGGTCGGGAAGCCCGGCATGTTGTGCATCGCGAAGATCGCGTCACACGGAAATTGCTCGAACAGCCCTTCGTCGAGCATCTTCTTCGCACCGCCGAGCCCTTCCTCGGCCGGCTGGAAAATCAGGTTCAGCGTGCCCGAGAAGCGGCGTTCGCGCGCGAGATGCTTCGCGGCCGCGAGCAACATCGCCGTGTGCCCGTCGTGGCCGCACGCGTGCATCTTGCCGGGGACCGTGCTCTGGTACGGCAGGCCCGTCGCTTCGTGGATCGGCAGCGCGTCCATGTCGGCGCGCAGGCCGAGGCGCTGCGCGCCGTCGCCCACTTTCAACTGCGCGACGACGCCGGTGCCGCCGAGCCCGCGATGCACGGCGTAGCCCCACGACTGCAGCTGCTCGGCGACGAGGTCGCTCGTCGCGAATTCCTCGAAACCCAGTTCGGGATGCGCATGGATGCGGTGCCGGATCTCGATCATTTCGTCGGCGAGGCCTGCGGGGATCACGCTGTGCGTCACGGTGTCGTCTCCTGTTGTGCAGTGGGGAATGTGCAGGCAAGGATAGTGCGATGAGCAGCAACCGGACAGACAGAAAGTCGTCGTGGCGGCAACCACTGATTGCCGGTCGGATCGCGCACGCAGGGGACGAAGCGTGGCCCTCGCGAGCGCTATGCCGTCCGGACGACTGCCGCTGGCGATCGGCACGCACGACACTGTGTGTTCAGGTTCGAATTTTCATGCGGAGGGGATCGTTGGGTGTCGCCCAACAATCTGGAATAATCCATTTACATCAAATGGTTGGGAACGTTTGTTCATTTTTTGACGAATGTACATTTTTTGTGTACGCTGACAAAACAGTGAACAATCGATCCTCCGTGATGCCCGCAAACGCTCCTCTTCCGATATCGGAACAGCACGTGCTCGATGAGGCCTGTGCCGCGTTCGCGCGCGCGAGCCGGCGCTTCGCTGCGCGGCCCGTGCGCGTGCCGGCGACGTACCGGGCGCGCGCCGACGCAATGATCCGCTTCGACATCGCCGGGCAGACTATCGAGATGCCGGCGGCCGTGAGCATCGGCGTCGAATCGCTGCAGGGCGCGCTCGCGGCGCTGCGTCGCCGCGGCGGCACGCCGGCGCCGGGCGAGCGGCCGCTGATGCTGGTCGCGCCTTATTTTTCCGCCGAACTGGCCGCCCGCCTGATCGAGCACGACATCCCGTTTCTCGATACCGCCGGCAATGCGAGCCTGATCCAGCCGGAGGCCACCGTGATGATCGCCGGTCGGCCGAAACCTGCCCGCACGCCGCGCCGTCAGGCGTCACGCGCGACCACGCCGAAGGGGCTCGCCGTGATGTTCGCACTCGCGACGCAGTCGGGCCTCGTCGCGCAGCCGTATCGGGGGATTGCCGCCGCGTCGGGCGTCGCGCTCGGCACGGTCAACCTTGCGATGGACGATCTGATCGCGCGCGGCCTCGTCGCGCAACGGCGCAACGGCGAGCGCCTGATTCCCGACTGGCCGCGCTTCGTACAGGAGTGGGTCGCGCTCTACCCGAGCCGCCTGCGCGCGAAGTTGCCGGCCCGGCGGTTTGCCGCGATCTCGCCAGACTGGTGGCGCGACTTCGATTTCGCGTCCTTCGATGCGCAACTCGGCGGCGAACCCGCGGCCGATCTGCTGACTCACGATCTGAAGCCGGCCACGATCACCGTCTATACGCACGGCGCCGTGCCGAACCGCCTGCTGCTGCAAGGCCGCATGCGTCCGGACGAACGTGGCGACGTCGAAATCCTCGAAGCGTTCTGGCCGCGCTCGCCGGCGCTCGACTGGCGCGAGCAGGATGTGCCGCTCGTGCCGCCGCTTCTGATCTATGCGGATCTCGTCTCGTCCGGAGACAGCCGCAACCTTGCCGCCGCCGCGCAGCTCCATGACCGATACCTCGCCCACCCGCCCGCTTGAAATCGATGCGAGCCGGCCGCTCGAGCCGGCGGCGGTCGCGCTGCTGCAAGCGGTCGGCGCGGCCTGCGCGCATCTCGACGCGGCCTTCGTCGTGGCCGGTGCGACCGCGCGCGACATTCTGATGTGGCACGTGCACGGCATCCGTCCGGTGCGTGCGACGCGGGATGTCGACGTTGCCGTATGCGCGGTGAGCTGGCCGTTTCACGCGCAGCTCGTCGATGCGCTCGTCGCGACCGGACAATTCGCGCACGCGCCGAAGCATCAGCAGAAGCTGCTGTTCGACAGCGGCACGCCGGGTTTTCGCACCGAACTCGATCTCGTGCCGTTCGGGCCGCTCGAAACGCCGCCCGGGGAAATCGCGTGGCCGCCCGGCGGCGAGTTCGTGCTGAACGTGCTGGGTTTCCAGGAGGCGGTCGATACGGCACTGCCCGTGTCGGTCGGCGCGGGCGTCGTGGTGCCGGTGGCCAGCCTGCCGGCGCTCGTGCTGCTGAAGCTGCTTGCGTGGAAGGACCGGCGCGCGCGCCAGAACAGCGACGCGTACGACCTGCTGTTCCTGCTCACGCATTTTCACGACGCGGGTAATCGCGAGCGCATCTGGGACGTCGCGCCCGATCTGGTGGAACGACATGGTTTCCAGCCGGAGCTGGCGGCGGCGGCGTTGCTGGCGCGCGATGCGAAACGGATTGCGTTGCCGCATACGCGCGACGCCATTCACGCGCTGCTAGCCGACGAAACGATGTACGCGATGCTCGGGCAGGACCTGCTGGCACGTGCGTTCGCGCTGTTGCCGGGTGAGTTCGACGACGACGCGGACCGGTATCTCGACGCGTTCCGTGACGCCTTTCTTGCCGGCCCACCCGCCCGCCGCGTGTGACGTGACGCAGCCCGGCAAGCGGACGACGCTGCCGCGCGTCGGGGTCAAGCCACCCAGTCTTCGACGGGCAACCCCGCGACACGACTGAATTCGCGGCCGTTGTTCGTGACCAGCACCGCGCCGGCCGCGATCGCATGTCCGGCGATCGACGCATCGTTCGCGCCGATCGGCGTGCCGCGTAGGGCGAGATCCGCCCGAATCGCGGCGGTGGCGTCGACTGCCGCCGAATCCCACGACAGCACGCCATCCAACCGCGAAACGAAGGCCGTCACGAGTTCCGCATGCTTCGGCGACGCTTTCTTGCCCACCGCGCCAAAGCGCATCTCGGCGTAGGTCACGGCCGACACGACGATCCGGTGCTGTGCGTTGACGCACGACTGCAACCGCGACAGCACCACGGGCGGCCGCTCGCGCATGATGAACGAACAGATATTCGTATCGAGCATGTAGAGCGTGGTCACCGGTTGGACTCCGACGGCGCGTCGGCATCGCCGGACAGGTCGAAGCGACCGGACTCGATGACGGCCGGGCGTTCGGCCAGGAAATCGGCATCGGCCAGCGGTTCGTTCGCGAACGACAGCCACGTGGGACGTACCGGCCGCAACAGCAGCGTGTCGCCCTCGCGGCGGATCTCGAGTTCCGTGACACCCTCGAACTCCATGTCCTTCGGGATGCGGATTGCCTGGTTACGGGCGTTCTTGAAAATGGAAACAGTGCGCATGAGCCACTCCATGGGAGTACGATGCGCCCATTCTAAACATATGCTGGCATATGTCAATTTGTCGGGACGCGCATTCGCGGTTGCGTCCCACGTTGTCGCGGATGTCTGATTCATGCTGCCGGCCTGTCGTCGATGAGAGGAGCGATCCATTCTTCACGACGCAGGCCGCGCGGTCCATATACCGGACGGCCGATGCATGCGCATCGCCAGGCTACGCAGGCCGTCGCACCGACGCCGCGCGCCCGCCTCGTCACGGCAACCGGAAAGTGTCAAAGAACGTATCGCGCTCGATCACCGTGAGCGCCGCGCGCTTGTGCGGGAAATCGAATTCCTTCAGCGTGTAGAACCCGAGCCGATGCATGTACGCGATATGCCGCACGTGATCGACGCGCGGCTCGCCGACGAGCCGCTGCGTACGCGGTTCGTCGACGAACATGTAGTGCAGCACCCCGCTCCACCACGCATGCAGCTTGCCGGCGCTCTGGAACCGCGAGTCGCCGATCAGCAGGTGCAGCCCGCGATCGTAGTCGTGCGCGTCGTAGAACGGCGCGAGGCGGTCCTCCTTCGCCCAGTAGAACTCGAAATAGCCGAACGGCGTGTCGTCGAAATAGCCGATCATCGGGTGCATGTGCGGATCGGCCAGCCGTTCGGCGAGATACGCCGCATGCTCGTCGCGCGTGCCGCGCTGGTCCCAGAAATGCGCGACGCGGTCGAGGTTCATCCAGCCGCTGAACAGGTCCGCGTGCGCGTCGATGTCGACGGTGCGCAGGCTGAACGTCATCCCGACCTGCGGCATCGCGCGCGCATAGATCTCGCCGGCCGGCGACGGCGGCCGCACCGGATGCCGGTGGCCGTTCGTGATCGCGTAGCGCAGCGGCATCCCGCCCGACGCAGGCGCCTTCAGCCACGGCCGCGGGTTCTGCCAGAACGTCGTGCGCGACACGGTGAGCCGCAGCGCGTCGCCCGCGACCTGCGCGCCGTCGATCACGCCTTCGCGCACCGCACGCGCGACGTACGAGGCCACGGCCGCCGCATCGGCGCCGCCGAGCGGCACCGTGATCGTCGCCGCGTCGTGCCGCGTGTCGGTGTTGAACAGCGCCACTAACGTCGGGAGCAGCGCGTCGGGCGCGTCGTCGGGCCGCCATGCGTCGAGCGCATGCTCGACGACCGCCGCCGCCTGCCCGTGCGCGGCGCCGTCGAGCGCGGCGGCCACTTCACCTTCGACGGCGTCGGCGGCGCCGGCCGGTTTCGTCAGCGTGTCTTGCATCACAATGCTCCCGCGTCGTGGCGATCGGCGAGCACGTGCAGCCCGCGCTCGAGCGCCGGAAACAGGCTGCGCTGGAAGTTGTTCCAGCGCAGTTCGAGAATCGTGTCGTCCGGCGCGATCGGCGTGTCGAGCACGTCGCAGATCACCTCGCCGGAATCGATACCGTTGTCGACGTAGTGGAACGACGCGCCCGTCATCGTCACGGGTTCGATGGACGACGTCGCGCCGGTGGCCCAGTCGACCCGTTCGCCGCGCGCGCCGTGCAGCGCGTCGAGCGTCGCCCACGCGCCGCGCCGCTGGTACGGCGAATCGTCGGCGGTAATGCCCGGGTGGATGTTCGCGATGCGCCGGTGAAAGCGCGCGCCCGGCCGCACGAGTTCGTCGAGGATCACGAGCAGCCCGTCGAGCACGACGACGTCGGCGTCGAGTTCGAGCAGGCGCTCGAGCAGGCGCCGCTCGAACGCCTGTTTGCCGGCCACGCGCTCGCGCGCGTCGCGCGGCAGCCGCCGGTACGTCGACGGGATCGAACAGAACAGCTCGTCGACCGGCCGGCCCTGCACCGTCAGCCCTTCCGGCAGGATCCACGGGCGGCCCGGCGTGCGCGCGAAGCCGTAATCGGCCACTTTCGCGCGGTCGGCCGGCGAGCCTTCGTCGTCGTCGACGATCACGCCCTGGAGCGTGTAGCGTTCGCCGAGCGGCGAATCGTTCAGGCGCTCGACGAGGAATTCGAGCGGCGCCTTCATGTAGCGCGTGCCGCCCCGATAAGCGACCGGCTGGCCGGCGCGATCGGCCGCGCCGTTGCGCAGCGACTGGATGTAGACGAGATTTTTCTTCGGCATGGAGGCGTCGTGGAAAAAAGCGGACGAAGGCGCCGCGGCCGGCCTGCCCCGGCTACGAAGGCCGGCCGGCGAGCCGCGGCGCGCGACGTCACCAGTTGTATTTCGCGGTGGCGATCACCGTGCGGTCGGTCCCGAAGATGCAGACGTTGTTCGACTGGCAACCGCTGATGTAATGGCGGTTGAACAGGTTCGTCCCGTTCACCGCGAAGCGCCAGTTGCGCATGTCGTAATGCAGGCCCGCGTCGAACAGCGTGACGCTCGATACCGTCAGCGAGTTGTCGGCCGCACCGGCCGACGCGCTCTGGTAGCGAATGCCGCCGCCGAGGCCGAAGCCGGCGAGCGGCCCCGTGTACCAGGTCCAGTCGGTCCACAGCGACGCCATCTGGCGCGGACGCGGAATGTCGACCGGCCAGTTGTTCAGCGAAACGTCGTTGGCCTGCACGTTCTTCACGTCCTGATAGACGTACGACGCGATCACCGACAGGTTGCGCGTGACCTTGCCGGTCGCGCTCAACTCGATCCCGCGCGAACGCACTTCGCCCGTCTGCACCGACTTCGTGCCGGTCGGGTCCTGGCTCGGCAGCGCCGACGTGAGCACGTTGGTCTGGTTGATCTGGTAGATCGCCGCGTTCAGCATCAGGTTCTTGCCGGGCGGCTGCCAGCGCAGGCCGGCTTCGATCTGCTTGCCGCGCGTGGGCTGCGGCAGTCCGCCGCCGACCAGGTTCACGCCGATCAGCGGATTGAACGACGTCGCGTAGCTGACGTACGGCGACAGCCCGTAGTCGCCCTGGTACGTGAGGCCGACGCGGCCCGTGAACGCCGTCACGTCGGCCTTCGTCGACGTGCCGGCCGCGCGGTCGTCCTGCCGCATGTTGACCCAGTCCTCGCGGCCGCCGAGCGTCAGCGTCCAGCGGTTCCACTTGATCTGGTCCTGCGCGTACAGGCCGAACGTGTTCAGCGTCGTGTACGTGTTGGTGCGGAACGTCGCGTCGGGCGTGAACACCGCCGTCGTGACCGGCTGGTACACCGGGTTGTAGATGTTCAGCGGCGGCGCGGCGGCGAGCCACTCGCTGTCGGTCGCGGTCTGCCGGTTGTACTGGAAGCCGAGCAGCAGCGTGTGCTGCAGCGGGCCCGTCGCGAAGCGGCCCTCGAGGTTGTTGTCGATGTCGAAGCGACTGTAGTTCATCTGGAACACGCCGGCCCAGCGCGACACGTCGGTCGTGCTGCCGTCGACGAAGCCGTTGCCGAACACCGAGCCGTTGTCGAGCGACAGGTGCATCAGCCGCGTATTCTGGCGGAACGTCCAGGCCGGCGTCAGGTTGCGCTCGAACTGGTAGCCGACCGACCACTGCTTCTTGCGGTAGTAGTTGAAGCTGCCGTCGCCTTCGTAGATGTCCTTGTTGATCTGCCCGTTCGGGTTCGGCAGCACCGTGCCCTGCGCGGGCAGGAAGTTCGACGAGATGTCGCCCCAGTCCTGCAGGTAGGTCGCGGACAGCGTCAGCGACGTATCCGCGTCCGGGCGCCAGCGGAACGACGGCGCGAGCGCGACGCGCTGGTCGTTGTTCGGGCCCGTCATGGCGTTGCCGTCGCGCGCGACGCCGACGAACCGGTACGCATACTTGCCGTCCGGATCGAGCTTGTCGCCGACGTCGATCATGAACTGCTTGCGCGCGTAGTTGCCGATCTGCACGCCGGCTTCGCGCACGCGCTCGCCGTCGGCGAGCTTGGTGTGCACGTCGATGATCGCACCGGGATCGCCCGCGCCGTACAGCACCGAGGTCGGCCCGCGCAGCACGCTGATGCTGTCGATCATGTACGGATCGACGCGCCAGCTCGCGAGGTTGATCGTGTTCGGCACCTGCAGCCCGTTCACGTAGGCGGTCGGCGTGAAGCCGCGCAGCGCAGCGTACCAGTCGGAGCGGTTGTCCGACCCGTACGACGAGAAGCCCGGCACGTAGCGCAGCGCCGCGTTCACGTCGGTGGCGCCGGTCATCTCGATCTGCTGCGCGGTGACGACGTTGATCGTCTGCGGGATCTCGTTGAGCGGCGTGTCGGTCTTGGTGCCGGTCGTGCTGCGCTTCGCGACGAGTCCGACCGTGCCGTCGCCGGCCGAGGCCGCGTTGACGGTGATCGCCGGCAGCGTGCCGTTCTGCGCGGTGCTCGACGTTGACGTCGTCGCGCCGCTTTGCGCACTGCTGGCCGACGCCGCGGCGCCCGCGTTCACGGCCGGCGCCGTCTGCGCGTACGCGTGCCCTGCCGCCGCTGTACCGAACGCGACGCTTGCCGCGGCTGCGATCGCACGCAAACGCGTGCCTGTTGCCCACTCCATCTTCTTCTGCTCCACTTTTTTCATGCGGTCTCCGACCGCGCCTTTGTCAAAGAGCGAAAGCCATCCGGCCCGCGCTCACCCCGTTGTTCGGTCGTTTTTCGTGCGTGGCCCGCGCCGCGCCTTCGTCGTGCGCGGGTGCGATCCCGTCCTCGAGCGACGCGCAGATCTCGTCGGCGCGGCGCGCCAGTACCGACAGCAGCGTGTCGGACAGGCCGTGGCTGTCTTCGCAGCAGCCTTGCAGGTAGATGCGCGGCGCGAAGTGCTCGGGCGTCGCGAGCAGGTAGTCGCGCGTGACGTCGCCGCGCGTGAGCGCATCGCCCAGGTGCGGCGCGAGCCCTTCGAGCAGCGCCGAATGCGTGTCGCGGCGGTAGCCGGTCGCGAGCACGAGCGCGTCGAAACGCTCGACGCGCGTGGCGCCGCTCATCCGGTCGCGCAGCGTCAGCTCGATGCGGCCGTCGGCGGTGCGCACCGCGGCCTCGATCGCGCTGTTCGCGAGCAGCGCATGACGCGGCGTGCCGTCGATGCGCTGCAGATAGAGCATTTCGTAGATCTGCTCGATCAGCGGCCGGTCGACCACCGCGTAGTTCGTGTCGCGATAGCGCTCGAGCAGCGCGCGGCGCGCGTCGTGCGGCTGCGCATAGACGACGTCGGTGAATTCGGGGCTGAAGATTTCGTTGACGAACGGGCTGTCGTCGGCCGGCTTCAGCGCGCCCGCGCGCATCACGAGGCTCGCGTCGACGTGCGGGAAGCGGCGCGCGAGGTCGATGAACACCTCGGCCGCGCTCTGCCCCGCGCCGATCACCGCGACGCGGCGGCGCTCGCCGTCGGGCGACGCGACGAGCCGGTCGATGTCGGCCAGATACGTCGACGAATGGATCACGCGGTCGCGGCCGAGCGCGGCGAACGCATCGGGAATCGCCGGCGTGCCGCCGACGCCCACCGACAGCGCACGCGTGATGCGCTGGCGCTCGTGGCCGGCCGCGTCGCGCGACAGCACGCGCAGCGCGTCGATCTTCGCGCCGTCGCCGCGCACGGGTTCGATCCCGAGCACGGTCTCGCTGTAATGGACGCGATCGTCGAACGCGTCGGCCACCCAGCTCAGGTAGTCGTGGAATTCGACACGGGTCGGATAGAAGTTCTTCAGGTTGATGAATTCGTTGAGCCGGCCGCGTTCGAACAGGTAGTTGATGAACGTGTAGCGGCTTTTCGGATCGCGCATCGTCACGAGATCCTTCAGAAACGAGATCTGCATCCGGCAGTCGTCGAGCAGCATCCCGCGATGCCAGCCGAACTCCGGCTGGCGCTCGATGAAGCAATGGGCGAGCGTGTGCGCGCCGCCGCGCTCCGCGAGGCGCACGGCCAGCGCCAGATTCGACGGCCCGAAGCCGACGCCGATCAGGTCGAATACGGTTTCTCTCTGCATGTCTCAGCTCCCTTTATCGGTGAATCCGGCCCGTCAGACGTGACGGCCGGAGAAGAACGTCTCGCGCAGCGTGCGCATCCACAGCGGCTGCGCGTCGGCCAGCGCGAGACGGCGCTGCCGCGCGAAGCCATGCCGCGCGAGATGGTCGGCAACCCGCGTGTGGCCGGCCGGAACGGCACAGCCGACCGCTTCGGTACGCAGGTCGTCGAGAAACAGGTAATGCACGACGGACGGCAGCCAGCCGGCCACGCGGTGCGCACCGCGCCAGCGCGGCTCGCCGACCAGCATCCGCAGCCCGCGGTCGTAGTCGCGCGCCGCGACGTGCGGCGCGAGCGCGTCCTCCTTCAGCCAGAACGCTTCGAAATACGCGAACGGCTCGTCGTCGAAACAGCCGACCAGCCGCGTCACGTGCGGATCGGTTTCCTGCGCGTCTTCCGCGCCGCGTGGCGCGGGCTGTGCGCCGGGCCAGCCGTCGCGCACGCGCGGCTCGTCGAACCAGCGCGCGAGCCGCTCGGTGTCTTCCGCCGGCTGCCAGCCGCGCAGCGTGAAGCGCACGCCGAGCGCCGGCAGGTCGCGCGCATAGACGTCGCCGCGCGGTGCGGGCGGACGGCGCGGATGACGCCGGCCGTCGGTGATCGTCGGCAGCGTCGCGCACGGCAGCGCCGCGCCGACGCGCCACAGGTCGGCCTGCTGCGCCCAGCCGTCGCGCAGGCAGCGGCCGCCGTCGGCCAGCACGCCGCTCGCGCGCAGCGCGTCGAGCGCGACCGCCGGCCATGCGGCCGGGTCGAGCCGAATCGCCGCGTGGCGCGCGCTGTCCGAGAACGCCGCGGCGAGTGCGGCCAGCAGCGCCCGCCGCTGATCGGCCGGCGCCGCGCGATGGTTATAGGCGACGAGGCGCAGCGCGCCGTCGTCGCCGAGCTGCGCGCGCAGCAACTGCGCGCCGATCCCGTCGCCCTGCGCGACGCGGATCTCCGCGCCGTCGCGCGCGGCGAACAGGCCGTCCGCGAACGCGAGGCGGTAGGTATCGAGCATCGTGAATCCGTCCGGGCGCACTTCAGCCAGCATGGCGCGCCTCCTGCCCCGTTTCCGCTTGCGCATCGAGCCGCGCGCCGAGCGCCGCGAGCGTCGGCGCCGCGAACACGTCGGCGACCGTCAGCGCATGACCGGCACGGCCGGCCACGTCGACGAAGCGCACGACGTCGAACGACGTCGCGCCGGCTTCGAACAGGTCTGCATCGGCCTCGGGTGCGGCCGTCGCGAACGTGTCCGACCACAGCGCGGCGAGCGCGGCGGCCGCATGGGACGGCATTGCAGGGGGCTGGGTCGCGGCGCCGGCGCGTGCGCCGGACGCAGCGTGCGCGGCTGCGTGCTTATCAGGTGCGCCGAGCGCCGCCTCCGACGCGCCGGCGAACCGCGCGACTTCGTCGTGATACAGATCGACGAGCGTCTCGACGAAATCGCGCGCGAGCAGTTCGTCCGCATACGAGAACGCGGCGCTCACGCGGCCATCCGGATGCTCGACGACGTCCAGCTCCAGCGTGAACACGACGCGATGGCGCACGTCGTCGAATCCGGCCAGCGACAGACCGGCCCAGTCGCGTGCGGCGGCGCCGGTCGGGCGCAGGTAGTTGAACATCACCTGGAACAGCGGATTGGCCTGCGCGGCGCGCGGCGCACGCAGCGCGGCCACGACGTCGGCGAACGGCACGTCGGCATGCGCATATGCGGCAAGCGCGGTGTCGCGCACTTGCGCGAGCACGTCCGCACGGCGCGCGGACGGGGCGATCCGCGTGCGCACGACGACCGAGTTGATGAACAGGCCCAGCGCGGCGCGGGCCGCGTCGCCCGTGAGTTCGCGCGTCGACGCGAGCACGCCGACCGGCTGGTCGGCCGCGCCCGTCGCGCGGAACAGCGCGGTGTTGAGCGCCGCGTGCAGCAGCATCGGCAGCGTCGCGTGCGAGGCCGACGCGGCGGCGCGCGCGGCGCGAATCAGTGGCGCATCGAATTCGAATGCGATGCGGGCCGCGCGCCATTGCGGCACGGCCGGCGCATCGGTGCGCTGCGGCAATATGCGCGACGGCAGATCGGCGAGCGCATCGCACCAGTACGCGACGCGCGCCGGATGGCACGGCGCGGGCAGCACGAGCGGTGGCGCGGCCGGTTCGACGGCTTCACCGGCCGGCACGGCGCTGCGCTGCACGCGGGCGACATAGCGGGCACGCACCGCGTCGAGCCACAGCTCGATCGATTCGCCGTCCGACACGATGTGGTGGATCGTCACCGACAGCACGTGATCGTCCGCACCGAGCCGCAACACGCGGGCGCGCCACAGCGGCGCGTCGGCCGCGAGGTCGAACGGGGCGAGCGCATCCGCGTCGGTCAGCGCGGTCGCGCGAGCCAGCGCATCGGCTTGCGCCGACAGGTCGATCACCGGCAGATCGACGGCAACGTCTGCGTCGATCCGCTGGCCCGGCAGCGCGCCGTCGCGGACGACGAGCCGCGCGCGCAGCGCCGGATGCCCGGCGGCGGCATCCGCGAACGCGGCGCGCAGCGCATCGACGTCGAGCGGGCCGCGCACGCGCAGCGCGACCGGAATGTTGTATGCGGCGCTGTCCGGCTGCGCGCGCCACAGGAACCACAGGCCGAGCTGCGCGGGCGACAGCGGCCACACGCCGTGCGCGTCCGGTTTGGCCATGGCGACGCCCGGCGCCGTGGCGCCGGTATGCGCGGCGCGCGGCGCATCGGCCACCTGCCGCGCGTATTGCGCGAGCACGGGCGCCTCGAACAACGCACGCACCGGCACGTCGCGGCCGAGCCGCTCGGCCACGCGCGTCGCGACGCGCACGGCTGCAAGCGAATGGCCGCCGAGGTCGAAGAAGTGATCGCCGCGGCCCACGCGTTCGAGGTTCAGCACGTCGCACCAGATCGCCGCGAGCGCGGCTTCGTCGCCGTCGTGCGGTGCCTCGTACGCACGTTCGACCCGCACCGGCGCCGGCAACCGCGCGCGGTCGACCTTGCTGTTCGCGTTGCGCGGCAACGCGTCGAGCACGATCAGTTGCGCGGGCACCATGTAGTCGGGCAGCGTGCGGCGCAGGTGCGCATCGAGCGTCGCGGCTTCGACCGGCTGCGCGGCCGCCTGCGCTTCGGCGGTCAACTCGACATACGCGACGAGTTGCGCGAGCGCGCCCTGTCCGTGCACGACCGCGCAGGCTTCGCGCACCGCGTCGTGCGCGGCGAGCTGCGCTTCGATTTCGCCGAGTTCGATGCGCAGGCCGCGCAGCTTCACCTGATGATCGACGCGGCCGATGAAATCGAACACGCCGTCCGCGCGGCGCCGCACGAGGTCGCCGGTCCGGTACAGCCGCGCGCCCGGCACACCATACGGATCGGGCACGAAACGCTCGGCCGTCAGCGCCGGCCGGTCGAGGTAGCCGCGTGCGACGCCGATGCCCTCGCCGCCCAGATACAGTTCGCCGATCACGCCGACCGGCAGCGGATGCAGTCGCGCATCGAGCACGTGCGCGGTGCGCGCGCCGACCAGCGTACCGATCGGCAGATACGCGGCGTCGCCGAGCTTCGCGAGATCGTCGCCGGGACGGAACATCCACAGCGTCGGCGTGATGACCGTTTCGGTCGGGCCGTAGCCGTTGACCACGCGCACCTTCGGCAGCGCGCGGCGCAGCATCGCGAACGCCTCGCGCGACGTCGCCTCGCCGCCGACGGTCAGCGAACGCAGCGTCGGCGGCGCGCCGTGCGCGAGCGCCCATTCGGCGAGCTGGGCCGCGCAGCCGGGCGGCACGTAGGTCATCGTCACGCCGTCGCGGATCATCATCGCGCAGGTCTGCGCGGGCGGCCACAGCACGTCGGCCGTCACCGACACGGCGGCGCCCGACATGTATTGCGAAAACCAGCCTTCGTGCGCGCCGTCGAAATTGACCGACTGGAACAGCAGGAACACGTCGTGCTCGCCTGCGCCGTAGCGCTCGGCGATCGCCGCGCAATGCAGCGCGAACGACGCGTGGTCGACGATCACGCCCTTCGGCTTGCCGGTCGAACCCGACGTGTAGATCGCATACGCCGCATGACCGGGCAGCACGTCCGGCAGCGCGACGTGCGCGGCTTCGTCGAGCGCGGCGATTTCGTCCGCGCGCCAGATGCGCAATTCAGGCAAGTCGGGCAGCGACGCGGCGCTCGCGGCGTCGGTCAGCACGTGCGCAATGGCCGCATCGCCGACGATCTGCGCGAGCCGTTCGCGCGGATGAGCCGGATCGAGCGGCACGAACGCGGCGCCCGACTTCAGCACCGCGATCAGCGCGACGAGCAGGTCGACCGAGCGCTGCAGCGCGACGCCGACGCGCATCTCGGGCCGCACGCCGGCCGCCACCAGATGGCGCGCCAAACGTGCGGCACGGGCATCGACCTCGCCGCGCGTCAACGCGCGATCGATATCGGCGACACCGCGTGCGTCGGGCCGCGCGTGCGCATGGGCGGCGATGCGTGCATGCACCGGTACGAACGGCTCGGCGGCGGTCGCGCCGGCCGGCGCGTTCCACGCGAAGAGCTGCGCGCGTTCGTCGGCAGGCAGCCAGTCGAGATCGCCGATCGGCAGATCCGGGCGCGCGAGCGCATCGGTCAGCAGCGTGACGAAGCGCGCGGCCAGCCGTGCGATCGCATCCGCGTCGAACAGGTCGAGCGCGTAGATGAAGGCGGCGTCGAACGTGCCGTCCGGCGTCGCTTCGACGGACAGCGTCAGGTCGAATTTCGCGGACGGCGTGCCCGACGGCAGCAGCGCGGCCGACGCCGCGCCGAGCGGCGGCAGCGCGCGGCGTTCGCCATACGCGGCCATCACCTGGAACAGCGGATGGTGGCTCGCGCTGCGCGGCACGCCGAGCGCGTCGACCACCTGCTCGAACGGCACGTCCTGGTGCATCTGCGCATCGACGAGCGCACGCTGCGTACGCGCGACCAGCGACGAGAAATCGCCGTGCGCGGGCACGTCGACGTCGATCGCGAGCGTATTGACGAAGAAGCCGATCAGGCCGGCGACTTCCGCGCGCTCGCGGTTCGCGGCCGGCACGCCGACGCAGATCCGCGCGTCGCCGGTCGCGCGCGCCAGCAACGCATCGAGCGCGGCGAGCAGCACCGCGAACGGCGTCGCGCCGGACGCGGCCGCGAACGCGCGCAACTGCGCAGCGACGCGCGCGTCGAGCGAAAACACATGGCGCGCGCCGCGCGCACTGCGACGGGCCGGCCGTGCGGTCGCGCCGGGCAGCGTCAGCACGCCGCGCTGCGGATCGAGCCGTTCGCGCCAGAACGCGAGCTGACGGTCGCGCTCGCCGGCATCGAGCCAGCGGCGCTGCCACAGCGCGTAGTCGGCGTACTGAATCGGCAGCGGCGCGAGCGTCACCGGTTCGCCCGACGCATACGCGCGATAGAACGCCGCAAGCTCGAACAGCATCACGCCCGACGACCAGCCGTCCGACACGATGTGATGGACGGTCAGCGCGAGCCAGTGATGCGTCGCGTCGAAGCGCACCAGATGCGCGCGCACGAGCGGCGCCGTGCCGAGATCGAACGGCTCGGCTTCGTCGGCCGTCGCGACGGCTTCCGCGCGTGCCGCGCGCTGCGCGTCCGGCAACGCTTCGAGATCGGTTTCGCGCCACGGGCAGCGCAGCGGTGCGTGGATCGTCTGCGCGACGCCGTCCTGCGCTTCGTCGAAGGTCGTGCGCAGCGCCTCATGGCGCGCAATCAACGCGTCGCATGCAAGACGCAGCGCATGTACGTCGAGCGGCCCCGTCAGCGCGAGGCGCTCGGTGATGTGGTACGCGTCCGGCGCATCGATCAGCCGCGCGTGCAGCCACAGCCGCGTCTGCGCGAACGATGCCGGCACGCGATCGCTGCGCGGCGTGCGCGGCGGGATCGGCAGCACGCGGAAGTCGATGCCGGCCGCGCCGAGCTTGTCGATGAAGACCGCACGCTGCGCGTCGGGCAGTTGCGCGAAACGCGTCGCGAGCGCGAGCCAGTCGGGTTGAACCTTCGTCATCCGTCGTCCTTATTGGGTTTCCAGTTCGCCGAGCAGCGCGTCGATCGCGCTCGCCGCATCGGTCGCGCCGCGTGCCGCGCAGGCCACGTCGATCGCTTCCGCGCAGCGCGCCAGCGTGCGCGTGTCGAACAGCGTGCGCAGCGGCAGCGCGAGCCCCCAGTGCAGGTTCGCCTGCGCGTGGGCCTGCGTCGCGAGCAGCGAGTGGCCGCCGAGCAGGAAGAAATCGCCGTCGCGGCCGATCGCGTCCACATGCAGCACGCGCTGCCAGATGTCGGCGAGCGCGCGCTCGGTATCGGTCGCGAGTTCGACGGCTTCGGTCGCTTCGCGCACCGGCGCGGGCAGCGCATGGCGGTCGCATTTGCCGTTCGGCGTGACCGGCAATGCATCGAGCTCGATCAACTGCGACGGCACCATGTACGCCGGCAGTTGCGCGCGCAACGCACCGAGCAGCGCTGCACGGTCGAGCGGGCCCGCGTCGCCGCGCGCGACATAGCCGATCAGTTGCGCGTCGCGCACGACCACGACCGCATCGTTGACGCCCGGCGCCGCGCGCAGCAGCGCCTCGATCTCGCCCGGCTCGATCCGCTGGCCGCGCAGCTTCACCTGCGTGTCGACGCGGCCGAGGTAGTCGAGCGCGCCGTCCGCGCGCCGGCGTGCGAGGTCGCCGGTGCGGTACATGCGGGCGCCTGGCACGAACGGATCGGGCACGAACCGCTCGGCAGTCAGCGCCGGACGGCCGAGATAGCCGCGCGCAAGGCCCGCGCCCGCGAGATACAGTTCGCCGGTCGCGCCGGCCGGCACCGGCTGCCACGCGGCATCGAGCACGTGCAGTTGCAGGTTCGCGATCGGATGGCCGATCGGCACCGCGACCGCCTGCGCGTCGTCGGGGCCGCAGGTCCAGTGCGATACGTCGATCGCGGCCTCGGTCGGCCCGTACAGGTTCACGAGCGTCGCGTTCGGCAACAGGCGCGCCATCTTCGCGACGAGCTCGGGCGCCAGCGCCTCCCCGCTCGCGACGATCAGGCGCACGCTGTCGCATTGCGCGGCGGCCGAGAAATCGTCGAGATGCGCGGCGAACGCGGCCAGCATCGACGGCACGAAATGCAGCACCGTCACGCCGTGCGCGTGAATCGCGGCGGCCAGGCGCGCCGGATCGCGGTGATCGCCCGGCGCGGCGATCGCGAGCTTCGCGCCGATCGCGAGCGGCCACACGAATTCCCACACCGACACGTCGAAGCCGAACGGGGTCTTGTGCAGCACGACGTCGTCGCGCGTCAGCCGGTACGCGTGCTGCATCCACGCGATCCGGTTCGCGAGCGCGCCGTGCGTGTTGCCGGCGCCCTTCGGCTTGCCGGTCGAGCCGGACGTATAGATCAGGTACGCGAGCTGCGCGTCGTCGATCGCGGCGGCTTCGTCGTCAATACCGCCCGCCTCGTCGGCCAGCAGGTCCGCGACCGTCAGCAGTTGCGTATCGGCGCCCTCGCCCAGCGCGGCCTCGACCTGCTCGCGCAGATGCGCCTGCGTGATCGCGACGGCCGGCCGCGCGTCGCGCAGCAGGTACGCAATGCGCTCGGCCGGATAGTCGGGATCGACCGGCAGGTACGCGGCGCCGGCCTTCAGCACGCCGACGAGCGCCATCACCATGTCGAACGAGCGCTCGACGCACAGCGCGACGGGTGTGTCGGGCTGCACGCCGCGCCGGCGCAGTGCGGCGGCGATGCGCGACGTCGCGGCGTCGAGTTCGCGATAGGTCGCGCGCTGCACGCGGCCGTGAGCGTCCGCGTATTCGAGCGCGGTCGCGTCGGGTGTCGCCCGTACCGCGTCGGCGAATTGCAGATGCAGCGGCTGCCGCTGTTCGGACGGCCAGACATGTGCGGTGTGCTGCGCATGCACGAGCGTATCGCGGGTCGCATCGTCGGCGATCGACAGCGTGCCCAGCAGCGCGTCCGGCGTACGGGCCAGCGCATCGAGCGCGCAGGCAAACGCGCGATGCCAGGTCTCGACCTGACGCGCGTCGACGCGTGCGGTGTCGTAGCCGTAGTCGATCGTCAGTTCGGCGCCGCTTTCGATTACGAGCGTCAGCGCGAAATCGGTCGCTTCGATGCTGCGTATGCCGCTCAACGCCAGCGCGCGCGGATCGGCGTCACGCACCGACTCGTCCACCGGATAGTTCTCGAACACGACCAGCGTGTCGAACAGTGCGCCGCCCGACCCGCGCGCCCAGCGCTGGATGTCGGCGAGCGGCGTGTGCGCGTGTTCGGCGGCCGCCGCGTTCTCGCGTTGCAGCGCTTGCAGCCAGTCGGCCGCACGTTGCTGCGGCGCCGGCGCGGTGATGACCGGCAGCGTGTTGATGAAGAGGCCGAGCACCGAGTCGACGTCCGCAAGCGCATCGGGGCGGCCGGCGACGGTCGCGCCGAACGCGACGGCCGGCTGGTGCGTCATCCGCTGCAGCGCGAGCGCCCATGCGCCCTGCACCAGCGTGTTGACGGTCAGCTTCAGCGCGCGGGCGGTTTGCGCGACGCGCGCCGTCGTGTCGGCGTCGAGCGTCGCGCGCCACGTGACCATCTCGGCATCCGCGCGATCGGCCGTGCGCTCCGCGATCAGCGTCGGTGCATCGAGCCGCGCCAGGCGGTCGGTCCAGAAGTGCTCGTCGGCGTCGCGGTCGCGCGTGCCGAGCCATGCGATGAAATCGCGATAGCGCAGCGCCGGGCGGCTCGCGAACGGCGACACGGCGTCCGGGTCGCGGTAGTCGCGCAGCACGTCGGCGAGCAGGCGCGCGGTGCTCCAGCCGTCGAGCAGCACGTGGTGGCGCGTCCAGACGACCCGCCACGCATCGTCCGTCACGCGGATCAGCGTGAGCCGCATCAGCGGCGGCGCGCGCCAGTCGAAGCCGCGCGTGCGGTCGGCCGCGAGCCATGCGTCGAAATCGGCGTCGAGCGTGTCGCCGCGCGTGCGCCAGTCGAGTTGCTCGACCGGCATGCGTGCGTGCCGATGCACGCATTGCAGCGGCGCGGCTTCGTCCGGCATCACGCTCGTGCGCAGGATGTCGTGACGCGCGACGGACGCGTCGAATGCGGCCGCGAGCCGGTCGGCGTCCAGCGCGGTCGCGGTCGCGGTCGCGACGAGCTGGTTCACGTAGCTCGCGTGGCCGGGCGCGAACAGCGCATGGAACAGGATGCCCTGCTGCATCGGCGACAGCGGATACACGTCGTCGATCGCGCGCCAGTCGAGCGGCGCGCGTTCGATCGCGGCCTGCGTGAGGCCGGCGGCCTGCGCGAGCGGGAAATCGCCCGGCGTCGCGCCGGCGCCGCGATGCGCGACGCGCGACACGCATGCATCGACGAGTTCGCGCAGCGCGGTCGCGAAGCGTTCGGCGAATGCGTCGATCGTCGCGCGTTCGAATTGCGGCGCACCGTAGACCCAGTGCACCTTCAGCGTGCGCGCGCCGTCGCCGTCCGTGTCGAGGTACGCATGGATCGCGAGCGTATTGCCGAGCGGGCCTCGAGGATCGCGCTCGACGCCGGTGCCGCCGAAGCGCGGGACGAGCGTCGCGTCGCGCGGCGCGTCGAACTGGCCGAGATAGTTGAACGTGACGCGCGGACGCGGCACGGCGGCCAGCGCCGCACGCGTGGCCGCATCGCCGTAGTGCGCGAGCACGCCGAAGCCGAGCCCCTTGTGCGGCACCGCGCGCAGCGTGTCCTTGACCGCGCACAGCGTGTCGCGGGCCGTGGCTGCGACCGGCAGCGTCACCGGGTAATGGCTCGTCAGCCAGCCGATCGTGCGGCTGGCATCCGCGTCGTCGAACAGCGCTTCGCGGCCGTGCCCCTCGAGTTCGACCCGGCACGATGCGGCACCGCGCGCGCCGGCCAGCGCGAGTGCGAGCGCCGCGCCGAGCAGCTCGATCGTCTGCGTGCGATAGGCCGCGTGCGCGTCGGTCAGTGCGGCGCGGGTCAATGTCGCGTCGATCGTCTGCACGACGACGGCCGCATCGGCGTTCGTCGCCGCTGCGTCGGGGTGATCGGGCGCGATGTCGTCGCCCTGCGCCGTGCCGGCCCAGTAGGCGGCTTCCGCTGCGAACGGCGACACCGGTTCCGTTGCCGCGCGGGCGAGCCGTGCGGCCCAGGCGTCCGCGCGCAGGCCCGGCTGCGACAGGCGGACCGGCGTGCGCTCGCATGCCGCGCGGTAGGCGGTGTCGAGATCGTCGAGCAGGATGCGCCACGACACGCCGTCGACGATCGCATGGTGAATCGCGAGATAGAGCCGCGTCGAACCGTCCGGCAGCCGTGCCGCGCATGCGCAGGCGAGCGGCCCGTTGCCGAGATCGAGACGGCGTTGCAGCGCGTCGAAGCGCGCCAGTGCATCGGCTTCGTCGCGTGCGGCGACTTCGACGAACGGCAGCGCGTCGTACGGCTTCGCCGCATCGCTCGCGTGCCACGTGCCGTCGGCGGCGCATGCGAAGCGCTGGCGGAATGCGTCGTGATGTGTGAGCAACGCGTCGAATGCGCGCGCGAATGCGTCCGCGTCGAACGCGCCGCGCACGTCGAACGACACCGACTGGTTCCAGTGGCCGCGGTGCGGGATATCGAGCGCGAAGAAGCGCTGTTGTGCGGGCGTCAGGATCGGCTTCGCAGCCGGCGTGGCCGTTGCAGGCGCAACCGCAGGGTGCTGCGCGGTGACGGCCGTGTCATCCGTTTTCGCGACGCGCGCGAGTTCGGCGACGGTCGGCCCGTCGAACAGCTGCTTCGGCGTGAAGCGGACACCGCGCTTGCGCGCCCGGGCGATCACCTGCAGCACGAGGATCGAGTCGCCGCCCAGTTCGAAGAAGTTGTCGTCGCGGCCGACCTTCGGCGCCTTCAGCACGGCCTGCCAGACATCGGCAAGCACCGTTTCGACCGCGCCTTGCGGTGCATCGCCGGACGCGACCGCAACCGGCACGGCGGCCAGTTCGCGCAATGCCGCGCGATCGATCTTGCCGTTCGCGGTCACCGGCAGACGCGCGAGCGAGACAAACTGCGCGGGCACCATGTAGTCGGGCAGCGTCGCGGCCAGCGCGGCGCGCACCGCGGCTTCGTCGAACGCCGCGCCGTCGCGCATCACGACGAACGTCGCGAGCCGCAGGCGGCTATCGTGCTCGATCGCGAGCGTTTCAGCCTGCGCGATCGGGCCGGTCGCGCGCACGGCCGCACTGACCTCGCCCGGCTCGACGCGATAGCCGCGAATCTTCACCTGATCGTCGATGCGGCCGAGGAATGCCAGACGGCCGTCCGTGCGCAACCGCACGCGGTCGCCCGTCCGATACAGCCGCGCGCCCGGCGTGAAAGGATCGGGCACGAAGCGCTCCGCCGTTTGCGCGGGCCGGCCGAGGTAGCCGCGCGCGACGCCCGGCCCGCCCAGATACAGCTCGCCGGTCGCGCCGGCCGGCACGCACGCGCCGAACGCGTCGAGCACCAGCGCGCGCGCATTCGGCAGCGGCAGGCCGAGCGGCACGCCGCTCGCCGGATCGCGCGCGTCGGCGGCAATCGACGCCGTGTCGCACGCGATCGCGCCGACCGTCGCTTCGGTCGGCCCGTAATGGTTGATCACGCGGCAGGCCGGCGCGAGCGCGGCCAGCCGTGCGACGAGCGCCCACGTGAGCGTTTCGCCGCCCGTCACGAGCGCGTGGCGCGGCAGCACGTCGGCCGGCACGCGCGCGTCGAGCAGCGCCTGCAGGTGGCTCGGCACGATCTTCAGCACGCCCACGTCGCGGCGGCGCATTTCGTCGGCGAACAGGTCCGGATCGAACGCGCACGCGGCCGGCAGCAGGTGCAGCGTACGGCCCGCGCACAACGCGCCGAACAGCGTCGTGTGGCCGAGGTCCGCGGCGACGGTCGACACCATCGCGAACGACGCGTCGGGCGCGAACGCGAGTTCGTCGAGCATCCCCTGCACGTAGTCGGCCAGCGCGCCGTGCGACACGACGACGCCCTTCGGCGTGCCGGTCGAGCCCGACGTGTAGATCAGGTACGCGCCCTGTTGCGGGTGCGGCGCGACGCGCATGCCGGCCGCATGGGCGAGCGTCGCGTCCTGCGCGAGCGCGTCGACGTCGAGCGGCTGTGTGTCGATGCCGGCCGGCCACGCGGCCGGCTCGGCGACGAGCGCCCAGCGTGCGCCGCAGTCGGCAGCAGCAGCCACAAGGCGCGCGGCCGGCTGCGCGGGGTCGAGCAGCACGGCCAGCGCGCCGGCTTTCAGCGCGCCGAGCAGGCCGACGACGAACCGTGCCGAACGCTCGATGCAGACGACGACCGCCGCTTCGGCGGCGACGCCGCGTTGCGTCAGCGCCCGCGCGATGCGGTTCGATGCGTCGTCGAGTTCGGCGAACGTCAGCGAGGTCGATGCGTCAGAAAGTGCGACGCGATGCGGATAGGCAGCCGCCTGCCGCGCGAATGCGGCGACGATGTCGGCATGTTCGATGCGCAGCGCACGGCCGTCGCGCGGTTGGCGCGACGCAGCCGATGCATCGCACGGCAGCGCGGCCGTCGTCGCGTGCGGTTCATGCGCGGCGGACGCGACGAGCGCCGCATAGCTGTCGAGCCACGCACGCGCGGTATCGGCATCGATGCAGTCGGTCGCATAGGCCGCGACCAGTTCGATCCCGTTCGCGTCGTCGGTGAAATCCAGCGCGAAATCGAAGCGCGCGGCGAGATCGGGCCCCGGCGTCGCGACCGCCGTGGCGCCCGACAGCACGCTGTCGTGCCGTGCGTCGAACTGCTGCGCGAACTTCACGCGCAGCCATTCGTCGCCGCGCTTGACGGGCGGCTTCACCGCGTCGACGACGCGCTCGAACGGCACGTCCTGGTGCGCGACCGCGTCGAGCGCCGCGGTACGCGCCGCATCGACGAGCGCACGGAACGGCAGCGTCGGCGCCACGCGGACGCGCAGCGCGACCGTATTCAGGAAAAGACCCAGCAACGCACGCGTTTCGGGGCGCTGACGATGCGCGACCGGCACCGCGACGACGACGTCGGTTTCGCCGGTCAGTCGCGACAGCCATGCGTCGAGCGCGGCCAGCAGCACCGTGAAGACGGTCGCCTGCGCGTCGCGCGCGAGTTGCCGCACGTCGGCCGCGACCGCATCGGGCAGGCGCACCGATACGCGCGCGCCGTGCAGCGTGCGTGCGGCGCCCGGCTGGCGGTCGACCGGCAGCGCGAGCGGGCCCGGCACGTCGCACAACGCGCCGCGCCAGTAGTCGAGCTGGCGCTCGCCCTCGCCGCCGGCCAGCATGTCGCGCTGCCAGTCCGCGTAGTCCGCGTACTGGATCGGCAATCCGGGCAGCGACGGTTCTCGGCCTTCGGCATACGCGCAGTACGCAGCGGACAGTTCGTCGAACGCGCAACGCGAACTCCAGCCATCGGTGATCGCGTGATGCGCGGTCAGCAGCAGGCGGTGACGGTCGTCCGCGAGCACGACCAGCGTCGCGCGCAGCAGCGGGCCGCGCGCGAGGTCGAACGGTTCGGCCGCGTCGCGCTCGGCAAGACGCGCGGCGTGCGCGTCGCGGGCAGCCGGCGGCTGCTCGCGCAGGTCGACCGACGCGATCGACACCGGCAGATGCGCGTGAATCCGCTGCATCACGACGCCGTCGTCGTTGTCCACGAGTGTCGTGCGCCACGCTTCATGTCGGCCGATCACGTGATCGAGCGCGCGCTGCAGCGCGTCGCGGTCGAGCACGCCGTCGATCGTCCAGTGCGCGGCGATGTGATACGCCGCGCTTGCGTCGCGCGTTTGCGCGAGCACCCAGAAGCGTTGCTGGGCGAGCGATGCCGCACGATCGACGTACGTCGCACCCGACGCGGCCGCATCGGCCGGCGCGCGGCGCGCGGCAATCGCGGCCAGCGGTTCGCCGGTCTCGCGTTCCGCGCGATCGACGATTTCGGCCAGTTCGGCGAGCGCCGGATCGGCGAACAGCGTGTCGAGCCGCAGATTCACGCGCATGGCGGCACGGATCGCGGCCTGCAACTGCATCGCGGCGAGCGAATCGGCGCCCAGCGCGAAGAAACGATCGTCGCGCGACGGCGTGGCGTCGAGGCCCAGCAGCGTCTGCCAGAGGCCCGCGATCTGTTGTTCGGTCGGTGTGCGCGACGCGTCGCCCGCGGCTTGCGTCGTATCGCGCGCGGCGGCAATCCGCTGGGCGGCAATCCGCTCGCGCAGCGCGGCACGGTCGAGCTTGCCGTTCAGCGTGTAAGGCAGCGCATCGCACCGCACGAACCCGTGCGGCTGCCACGCGGCCGGCAATTGCGCGGCCACATGCGCCTTCAATGCGGCATCGTCGGCCGCCGCGCGCAACGCGACGCACGCGATCAGCCGCGTCGGCCCGTTGGCGGTGTCGGCCATCACGGCCGCGTCGGTCACGGCCGGGTGCGAGCGCAGGCACGCGGCGATTTCCGCCGGCTCCACGCGCACGCCGCGCACCTGGACCTGATCGTCGAGGCGGCCCAAATAATCGTATGCGTCGTCGTCGCGCAGGCGTGCCAGGTCGCCGGTGCGATAGACGCGCGCGCCGGGTTCACCGTCCGCATCGGGAATGAAACGCTCGGCCGTGAGCGCCGGGCGACCGTGATAACCGCGTGCGACGCACACGCCGCCGAGCAGCAGTTCGCCCACCCCATCGGCGTCGGCGCCGTCGATGCACGCGACCCGCGGGCCGATCACGCGGCCGATCGGCAGCGACGCATACGCGTCGTCCGCGGCCAGCACCGGCGTCTCGCCCGGCTCGACCGGCCACAGCATCGGCGAGATCACGGCTTCGGTCGGCCCGTAACCGTTGATCAGGCGCACCGCCGGGAACGTGCGGCGCACGAATTCGAACGCCTGCTGCGGCAGCGCTTCGCCGCCGAACGCGAGCACGCGCAAGGCCGGCGGCACGCCGTCGCGCGCGGCGACGGCCGCGAATTCACGCAGGTACGCGGGCGGAAACGCGGCGACGTTCACGGCTTCGCGCACCATCAGCGCATGCGCGTCCACCGGCGCGAACGGCTGCGGCGGCGCCACGACGATGCCGGCGCCGACCGCGAGCGGCGCGAGCCAGCATTCGTGCGCGGCGTCGAAGTTGACCGACGCGAAATGCAGCAGACGGTCGCCGCCCTCGATCGGCAGCGCGGCCGCGAGCGCGTCGCAATGCGCGGCGAGCGGCCCGTGCTCGACGACCACCGCCTTCGGCGTGCCGGTCGAGCCCGACGTATAGATCATGTAAGCGGCCGAACGCGGATGCACGGTCACGATGTCGTCATCGAACACGTGATCCTGCGCGACGCCCGATGCTTCCACCGCTGCGTCGAACGCGTGTTCGAACGGCGTGCCGAGCGCCGCGCGGCCGGCGGCGTCGACGATGCCGTGCCGCAGTTGCGCGTCCTGCACGATCCAGTCGAGGCGCGCGGCCGGATGGCGCGGATCGAGCGGCACGAACACGCCGCCGGCCTTCAGCACGGCCAGCAGCGCGACGAACAGGTCGCCCGACCGCTCGACGCACACGCCGACCCGCACTTCGGCGCCGACGCCGGCCGCCCGCAGTTGCCGGGCGAGTTGCGACGCACGTGCGTCGAGCGCACCGCGCGACAGGCGCAGGTCGTTCTGGAAAGGCACCGCGATGGCGGGTGCGTCGGGCGCGATGCGCGCCAGTTCGCGGATTCGGTGATGCAGCGCAGTCGGGAAACTCGTCATGTGCGTGAAATCCTTCGGTCCGGCCGCTTCGGCCAAGTCTCGGGGCCGCTTGGGGCGGCTTCACTGGTGTGACGAACGACGCGGCCGATTTTTTACCGCTTTGTGCGCAAAATGCGTGCGACCGCTTTTTTTGGCGATGTCGCTAAATATTTGCGCGGCCCGTTCGTCTATCAGGAAGGAAAGCCGGAACGGGGCGCGCCCCGCCCGCCGCTTTTGCGTCAGATTTGCCGTTTTTCGCGTTATTGCCTGCCTTCCCCTTTACCGACGTTGCCGATGACAGCCGCCCACGAGCCTTCTTCCCCGCCGTCCCTCGACGCTTCCCCCGGCCGCCCCGCGGCGCGCCTGATCCTTGCGCTGCTGCGCGAAAGCCGCGTGTCGCTCACGCTGGCGCTCACCGCGTGCGTGCTGAACGGCGTCGCGAGCGTGCTGCTCGTCGCGACGCTGAACCGCGCGCTGTCGCAACCGGGCGCCGCCGACGCCGCGCTCGCGTGGCGCTTCGCGCTGTGCGCGGTGATCGCGCTCGTCACGCGGATCGTGTCGGGCACGCTGTTCGCCCGCCTGTCGCAGGACACGATGGCGCGGCTGCGCGTGCATCTGGCGCGGCGCGTCGGCGCGGCCGAACTGCGCGACATCGAGCGGATCGGCGCGGCGCCCGTGCAGTCGGTGCTGACCGACGACGCGACCAACGTGTCGATGCTGTTCTTCGCGCTGCCGAACCTGGTCATGCACGGCTCGATCGTGTTCGGCTGCCTCGGCTATCTCGCGTGGCTGTCCTGGCCCGTGTGCGTGCTGGCGCTGGCCGCGATCGTCGCCGGCTCGCTCGGCTATCACACCGGCGACCGCCGCGCGATCGCGGCGCTCGAAGCGGCCGGCCAGGCGCAGGACCGCCTGTTCGGCTATCTCGGCTCGCTGTTCTCCGGCGCGAAGGAGCTGAAGCTGCACGACGCGCGCGCCCGCCAGTTCGTCGACGGCCAGCTCGGCGCCGCGATCGGCGAAGTGCGCGACCATCGACGCCGCGCGTTCAGCGCGTATGCGGTCGGCGTCGGCTGGATCATCTTCCTGTTCTACGTGTTCCTCGGTATCGCGTCGTTCTGGCCGCAGCTCGGCGTGCATGCCGATCCGGCCGCGGCCGCCGGCTACGTCGTCGTGTTCCTGTTCATGCTCGTGCCGCTCGACGGCCTGCTGAACAACCTGCCGACCGTCAACGCGGCGCGCGTGTCGCTCACGCGGATCGAAGGCGTGATGGCCGAGTTCGGCGCGCTGCGCACGGTGCCGCCCGCGGCCGATGCGCCCGACGTGCCGCCGGCCGGCGCGGTCACGCTGCGCGGCGTCACGCATGCGTATTTCCACGAGCGCGACGAACGGATGTTCAGCATCGGGCCGATCGACCTGACGATCAAGCCGGGCGAACTCGTGTTCATCGTCGGCGGCAACGGCAGCGGCAAGACGACGCTCGCGAAGGTGTTGACGGGGTTGTACGAGCCCGAGGAAGGCACGATCGAGGTCGACGGCCGCACGATCGGCTGGCGCGAACGCGCGGCCTACCGGCAGCGCTTCAGCGCAGTGTTCAACGATTTCCATCTGTTCGATGCGCTGCTCGGCATCGTCGACCCCGACGATCCGTCGCGTGCGCAGGCCGATGCGCGGGCGAACGCGCTCGTCGCGAAACTCGCGCTCGACCACAAGGTGAAGGTGGTCGACGGCGCATTCTCGACGCGCGCGTTGTCGACCGGGCAGCGCAAGCGGCTCGCGCTCGTCGTCGCGTACCTGGAAGATCGCCCGTTCTACCTGTTCGACGAATGGGCGGCCGACCAGGATCCGTCGTTCAAGGCCGTGTTCTACGAACAATTGCTGCCCGAGCTGCGCGCGCGCGGCAAGGCCGTGATCGTGATCACGCACGACGACCGCTACTTCGATCTCGCCGACCGTCTGCTGAAGCTCGACAACGGGCGCATCGTCAGCGACACGCAGCCGGCGCGCCTGCGCGCGCAGGATGGCGTCGATGCGCTGAGCGCGTAACACGACACCGACAGTCGATCGAAAAAATCGCCGACACGCTGCATGGGCAGTGTGTCGGCGATGGTCGTTTCAGCGGGGAATGTGGCTGACGTGTAGCGAAAGGACAGGCGGAAGCCCCGCGTCGTCAAGTCGGTCGCCACGCCCTGCCCGTCAACGCGGCCTCGTCCGCACGCTCAACGCACGGCCGGCAGCTTCAGCATCGTATCGGTCATCACGTCGGCCAGCTTCAGCGCCGACATCGGCCCGCCGAACCCCCAGATGTTGCGCTCGATCAGCGCGATCCGGTGTTCCTTCATCGCGGGCACGAAGCGCCACACCGGCGAATCGAGTTTCGCGGAAAGCGGCACATCCATACCCGATGCGGTCACGAACATCACGGCCAGGTCGCGCTGCCGCAGCAGGTCGGCCGACGTCACGTACAG
Source organism: Burkholderia sp. CpTa8-5 (assembly GCF_017815045.1). Classification (NCBI taxonomy): domain Bacteria; kingdom Pseudomonadati; phylum Pseudomonadota; class Betaproteobacteria; order Burkholderiales; family Burkholderiaceae; genus Burkholderia; species Burkholderia sp. CpTa8-5. The sequence goes on along the minus strand of NZ_JAGIQD010000006.1, from coordinate 217,463 downwards.
CGTGCCTTCCCGCGTCGGCTTCTTCGGCCACGGATCGAGCCCGAGCGCCCGCGCGAGGCCGGCCGACGTGCTGTTGCCGGTATAGGCCCAGTAACGATCGGGCAAGCCGAGATCCTGCAGCAGCGCGACGCGCTCGCCGTGGCGGCCCGCGGCCGCGAGCCGCGCCGCATTGCGCGCGATGCCGGCGTCGAGTTGCGCTTCGACCGCCTGCGCGCGCGCGTCGCGCCCCGTCACCGCGCCGATCGTCCGGAAGATCTGCCGCATCCAGTCGAGCTGCGTGACGGGCACGCCGCCTTCGGACACGTTCGGGCTGAACTGGAACAGGATCGTCGGCGCGATCCGGTCGAGCGCGTCGAAGATCGGTGCATGCCGGAACCCGACGCCGATGATCAGGTCCGGCTTGACCGCCGCGATCGCCTCGAGCCCCGGCTCCTGCCGCGAGCCGATGTCGGTCACGTGCGCGAGCTGCTCGCTCCGATAACCGAGCCAACCCGGATAGAACGCGGTATCGGCCATCCCGACCGGCACGAGGTCGAGCGCGATCACGCTTTCCGCGAACATGAAGTCGAGCGCGACCACGCGCTGCGGCCGCATGGGCATCTTCGCGCTGGCCTGCGACACGACGGGATTGCCGGCCAGCGACACGGCGCCTTGCGTACCGCCGGCGCTCCCGGCCACGGAAGCTGCGGCGGCCGATGCGGAAAACGCGCCGCACCACGCGGCGCCGAGCGCGGCCGCGAGCGTCCCAAGCACATACCGGCGGCCGGCGTGCGTCACCGGATCGCGTCCTGCTCGGCCAGCGCCGCGTCGTCCATCGTCAGTAGCAGCGGGCAGCTTCCACACAGTTGCGTTTCTCCAGGAATTTCGTAGCGCAGGCAGCACACGCGGCGCGCGCGAAACGGCGTCGGCAGCAGCGGCGAGCGCGGCACGGCATCGCGCACGGGCTGGCGCAGCGGATTCCATTCGCCGCGCACGCAGGTCGAGCCGAACAGCCAGTCCGCATCGCGGACGGGATCCGCCGCGCACGGCAGCGAACGGTACGTATCGAGTAGATAGTCGAGCAGATTGCCCGCGTTGCTCCACAGCACGCGCGGCGTGACGCGGCCCATCGCGGCGAGCAGGTCGATCACCGCGCCGAGATGCGCGATGAGCCCCGCATAGCGCGGCTCCGGTTCGTCGCACGGCGCGCCGAGCGCATCGCTCGCGAAATACAGTGCGGCCGGCATCCCGTCGTCGAGCGCGACGAACGTGCGCTCGGGCGTCATGTCGAGCGGCCGGCGGAGCGTCAGCGCGGCAACGACGCCGGCCGGCGCCGCGCGGCCGAAATAGTATTTGCTCCATTGCGACATCAGCGCACGCGCATGCTGCGCCGGATCGCCGCCGTAATGGTCGACCATCGCGGCGAGCACGGCGTCGCGGTGCGCGGGCAACGCGCTGACTGGCACGACGATGCGGCCCGGCGCGTGCCCATCGTCGGGCATGCCGAGCCACACGGCGTCGAGGTGCTCGGCGAACGGTTCCGGCGCGAACGCCGAAAAGCGCGTGGCGCGCGCGCCGTCGAGCGCCGGCGTCATCGCCCGGCGCGCCGGGCGCGGCGCCCCTCGAGAATCAGCAGCCCGAGCAGGTACGGCGCGCCGATCAGCGCGGTCAGCACGCCGGCCGGCACTTCGCGCGGCGCGACGACGGTGCGCGCCGCGAGATCCGCGACGCCGAGGATCAGTGCGCCGCACGCCGCCGCGAGCCACAGCCGCGTGCGATGTCGGCGCGCGCCGAGCATCGTCGCGACGTGCGGCGCCATCAGCCCGATGAAACCGACCGGCCCGACCGCCGCGACGGCCGCGCACGCGGCGAGCGTCGCGATCGTCAGCGCGAGCGGCCGCAGCGCGGCCACCGGCAGGCCGAGCGCGGCCGCCTGATCGTCGCCGAGCGCGAGCATGTCGAGCGGTTTCGCGAGCCACGCGAACACCGGCACCGCGAGCACGCACCACGGCAGCAGCATCGACACCTCGCCCCAGCTGCGGCCGTACGTACCGCCGACGAGCCATACGACGAAGCGCGCGGGCTGCACGCTTTCCTGCGTGATCAGCCATTGCGCGAGCGTGGTCCACAGCGCGCCGATCACGATGCCGGTCAGCGCGACCGCGAGCGGCGCGTAGCGATGCCGGTGATTCAGCGCGAGCGTGATCGCGAGCGACAGCCCGCCGCCGATCAGCGCGGCGGCGGCCAGCGTCACGTGGCCCATCAGCGGCCACGTCGACAATGCGAACAGCGTGACGAGCCCCGCGCCCTGCGTGACGCCGAGCACTTCCGGGCCCGCGAGCGGATTGCGCACGACGCTCTGCATCGCGACGCCGCTGACCGCCAGCAACGCGCCGGCGAGCAGCGCGCACAGCAGGCGCGGCAGGCGCAGGTCGATCAGCATCCGCGCGAGCGCATCGTGACCGGACAGCGCGGCCGACCAGCGCGCGGGCGACAGCCATTCGGGGCCGGCCGACACGCCGACAAAAACCACGAGCAAGCCCGCCACGACGAACAGCACGGTGCGCAACGGCCAGCCGAGCCGTTCGAGCCAGCCGACGAGCCGCGTCGAGCCGCCGCCCGCCGCACGTTCGGCATCCGCGTGCAGCACGCCCGACCACGCGGCGCCGCGCCGGATCATCGCGAGCATCAGCGGCGTGCCGACCAGCGCGATCGCGACGCCGGTCGACAGCGTCGCGTCGAGGCCCGATGCGAGCACCGCGCTGTCGGTGACGAGCACGAGCGCGCCGCCGGCGAGCGCCGACAGCGGCACCAGCACGCCGAGCCGCGCCGCGCGCGCGCCGCGCACCTGGCGCAGCAGGTTCGGCGCGACGAGGCCGACGTACGACAGCGGGCCCGCGATGCTGACCGCCACGCTCGTGAACGCGACCGCGACGATCGTCGCGGCAAGCCGCGTCGCATCGACGCGCACGCCGGCCGCGGCCGCCGCATCGTCGCCGAGCGTGAGCGGATTCAGCGGCCGGATCACGAACGGCAGCGCGACCAGCGGCACCACGAGCCAGCGCGCGGCGAGCGCGAGGCCCGCCGCGCCCGGCTGGTACAGGCTGCCGTTGGTCCACAGCGCGGCGCCCGCGATGTTCTGCTCGAAGAACGCGAGCACGAGCGTCGACAGCGCGGCGAACAGCAGCATGCACACGCTGCCCGCGAGCACGAGCCGCAACGGCGTCGCGCGCCAGCCGCCCGCCGCGACGATCGCGCACGCGGCGGCCGCGAGCCCGCACACGAACAGCAGCGGCACCGACGCGACGCCCGCCAGCGCCGGCACCAGCATCGCCGCGAGCAGGCCGAGCTGGGCGCCACCCGTCACGCCGAGCAGGTCGGGCGACGCGAGCGGATTGCGCGTGAGCGACTGGAACAGTGCGCCGGCGATGCCGAGGCAGCCGCCCGCGACGAGCGCGGCCGCGACGCGCGGCAGATTGAGGTCGAACAGGAATACGTGCGCGAGCGACGCGGCATCGCTGCCGGGCGCCGCGTCCCACCACACGCGCAGATCGGGGGCGATCCGCAGCGCCGCGAGCAGCGCGATCAGCGCGACGAGACCGAACGCGATCGCGCCGGCCCGGCCCTTCGCCGCGCTCTTGCCCGTCGCCGCGAGGCGCTTGCGCATCGCGAACGTCGTCATACGGCGAGATCCCGGTCGAAGACGCCGGCCGCCTGCGGCGCGCCGTCGGTCGACGGCCCGTAGGCCGGCACGCACATCGGCGCGCCCGTCTGCGGATGCGCGAGCTTCAGCATCTCGACGCCGAACGCCGCGCGCAGCCGCGCGGGCTCGAGCATCGCGTCGGGCGTGCCCTGCGCGACGAGACGGCCCGCGCGCATCAGCACGATCTCGTCGCTGTACGCGGCCGCCTGGTTCAGGTCGTGCAACACCCAGACGATCGTCAGCCCGCGCGCGCGGTTCAGCGCACGCAGCGCATCGAGGATGTCGAGCTGGTGATGAATGTCGAGATACGTCGTCGGTTCGTCGAGCAGCACGATCGGCGCCTGCTGCGCGAGCGCCATCGCGATCCACGCGCGCTGGCGTTCGCCGCCCGACAGCGCGCCGACGTCGCGCTCCGCATCGTTCGCAAGGCCGCTCGTGTCGAGCGCCTCGTCGATCGCCGCATGATCGGCGCGCGACAGGCCGCGCAGGAAGCCGCCGTACGCATAGCGCCCGTACGCGACGAGTTCGCGCACCGTGAGGCCCGACGGAATCTGGTTGAACTGCGCGAGCATCGTCAGCTCGCGCGCGAGCGCGCGACGGCGAAACGATGCGAGCGGCTTGCCGTTGACTTCAACGTGGCCGGCACGCGCGGGCTGCAGGCCCGCGAGCGTGCGCAGCAGCGTGCTCTTGCCGCAGCCGTTCGGTCCGCACAGCGCGGTGACGCGGCCGGCCGCGATCGACAGGTCCAGCCCGTCGATCACGACATGGTCGCGATATCCCACCGACAGCCCGCGCGCGGCAAGCGCGGCGGTACGACGCGTCATCAATCCTCCGTTCGGTCGCGCGGGACCGTGTAACTCTGCGCCATCGCGACGACGACCTTGCGCGGCCCCTCGAACGGGTCGCGCGCATGCGCGGTCAGCATGTTGTCGAGCATCAGCACGTCGCCGGTGCGCCACGGGAACACGATGCGCTGCTGGTCGAGCACGCCGCGGATCTGCGCGAGCGCGTCGGCCTCGAGCGGTTCGCCGTCGCCGTAATACACGTTGCGCGGCACGTTCTCGAGCCCGACCGCGTCGACGAGCGCTTCCTGCATGTCGTCGTCGAGCGCCGACAGGTGAAACAGGTTCGCCTGGTTGAACCATACGCGGTCCCCCGTGCGCGGATGGCGCGCGACGGCCTGGCAACGCTCGCGCGTGCGCAGCAGCAGTTCGCCGTCGTCGTCGGTGCGCCACGCGCACTCGATGCCGCGCGCCGCGCACATCCGCTCGACCTCGGCCGGCTCGTCGGTGCCGAACGACTGCTGCCACGGCAGATCGAGCCCCTGCCCGAAATTGCGCACGTACAGCAGCTCGCGCTTCTCGAAGCGCGCGACGAGCGCCGGATCGAGCGCGCGGTAAACGGCGCGGCTGTCCGCGATCGGCGTCGCCCCGCCCTTCGGCGCGGCGAGCGCGCAGTGGAACCAGATCCGCAGCGGCCATTCGCGCGTGTACGACTGCTCGTTGTGCAGCGGAATCGCGCGGTGCGGCGGGTATTCGGTCGACGTGTAGACCGCGCCTTCGACCTGGCTGCGCGGCGTCGACGCGTATTCATAGCCGATCAGCGGATCGCCGAACGAGGCCGCGAATTGCTGGAACGTGTCGATCGACGGCACGCGAAAGCCCGTGAACAGCACGCCGCCCGCCCGTTCGAGCGTGTCGGCCGCGATCTCGCGCGCGAGCGGCGCGACGTCGTCGATCGACATCCCGTCGTTGCCGCGCGGCGACACGACGGTGGGCAGTCCCGGCTCGATACGCAGGTCGTCGAGCGTCGGCAACGAAAGCAGGGTCATGCAACGTCCTCTTCAGGTGACGCGCCGCACGTGCGGCGCAATGGGTCACGACGCGCGCGTCGCGCGCTCGCCGTCCATCGCGCGGCGCAGGCTCGCGGGGCGCATGTCGGTCCAGACGGTTTCGATGTGCGCGAGACAGTCGGCCTTCGGGCCGCTCACGCCGATCTCGCGCCAGCCGGCGGGCACGGGCCGGAACGTCGGCCAGATCGAATACTGTTCTTCGTCGTTGATGACGACCGTATAGACGAGATCGTCGGTGTCGGCGGAAGGCGTCGGGGCTTGCGTCATGATCGGAAATCGCTGGGCGGTTGAAGGAAGCGAAGCGGCGGATTCGGCCGCTCCTGTCTGATAGACGGTTGGCCGGCGCGTTTTTTTACCGCCGCCGTGCGCGGCCGCCCAGGAACACCGGGCAGGCGACGCCGCGATGGCATGCGTCGAGGCATTCCGCGCAGTGGCGCTCCGCGTCGCGCACCATGAAATGCACGAGCGTCTGCGACACGTTCAGCGCGCGCGCCGCGGTCTGCAGCGTCTCCTCGCGCAGCCGCACCATCTCGAATGCCGCCCGGCTGCGCGCCGGCAGGTCGTCGAGCGCGGCGCACACGCGCCGCAGCGTATCGCGCGTCATCAACGCGGCTTCCGGCGTCGGCTCGGGCGACGGCACGTCGTAGCCGTCGTCCTCTTCGGTGTGATAGACGTTTTCGAGACTTTGCCGGCGGCACGCGTCGATCGATGCGTTGCGCACCATCCGCGTCACGTACGCGACCGGCTGGCGCACCGCGTCCTGATTGGGGAACTCGACGAGTTTCACGAACACGTCGTGCACGACGTCCTCCGCGCGGCTCGCGCAGCCGACGAAGCCGCGCGCGACGTTGACGAGCATCGCGCGATGCGAGATCAGCACATCGAGCAGCGCGCCCTGCGCACGCGGCTCGGACGCCCGGCGCGCACGCGGCGCGGCGCGCGGCGGCAGGTCCGGATAACTGCCGAGGAACGGGTTTGCCGCTGCCGCTACCGGTCGGTCGAGCACTTCCGCCATCGCCATCGATCTGCTCCGTCAAATTCCGAGATAAGGGAATTTAACGTAAACGCAAATCATTCTCAATCCGATTACGAGATAACCCTTTGGGTTAGTGGGATTTGTCTGAACAATTGCCGGAATGCCTGCTTCGGCGGACAGGACGAACGCGACGGGTCTACGAAGCACGGCAAGCTTTCCGGGCCGAAGGAAGTTGCCCGGTGACCGAAACGGCCGAGATTCACGACGCGGCCGCGCCCACCGCCGTCAGTAGATGAACAACCGGATCGTCGCCGTCGCATCGAACCGCCCGATCTTCGGCGGCCCGAACGACTTCAGCACCGCGTCCATCAGCACGCTCTGATTCATTACGTTGGACGCGAACTGAGCCAGCGTGAACTGCTGGTTGAACGGAATGGTCTTGCCCTGGCTATCCTCGATGCCGATCCCGAAATTGCTGTCCTGCGCCGGCACCAGCAAACCGTTCTGGACCGGAAAACTCGTTTCGAAATACCCGTCCACCCGCACCGCGACGTTGCATTTCTTGGTCAGCGACAACGAGAACCGCTTGCGGGGCACCGCCGGCATGAAGCCGTTACCCGCCGCCTGCACCTGCCCGAAATTGACGATGCCCGGTTCGGGCGTCACGAGGACGTCGACGAAGCACGGTGTCGGCTTGAGGTTGCGCAGGCCGCTCAGCCGGTACTGGAAGCTCGTGCCGAACGCATTCAGCCCGAACTCGCCGTCGAACTGGAACACCGTGTAGATATCGCTCGGCGGCTGGATCCAGTTGCCCTTCTTGCGCACGACGACCTGGTAGTCGATGCTGATGTTCGTGCGCTGGCAACGCCCGCGGTCGAAGTCGTACCGGGTGCACGGCGGCACCGAATACCCGGTAAACACCCCGCCGCCGCGATTGCTGGTCTTGTCGAAATAATCGACGCCCTTGTAGCGGATGCCGATCTCGAGTCCCCATGCGGCAGGGTCCGTACGATTCGGATTCGCGTAGAAGTAGATGTTGTCGACGACCTTCAGGCTGCCGGCGTCCCCCAGGTCCTTGTAGCAATACCCCGACGTCGTGCGCACCGGCGACACCCAGATCACGTAGCCGTCCGGCGCGTCGGTCGGATACGACGCCACGCCGCCGATCGGCTCGGTCAACGACGTCGCGCCGCTGTTCGTCAGGCAGCGCAGCGCCCACGCCGGCTGCACGGCCGCGATCAGCAGCGCGAGGACGACCCAGCGCAGCCATGCCGCCGGCGCCGCCCGATGACGCATGCCCGCGCTCATTGCTTCACGCTCTTGCACACACCGGCGTCGCACGCATACTCGACCGCCACCTGGCCGCCGTAATCGTCGATATGCGTGACGAACAGCGTCGCCGGCGTCGCGGCCTTGAACGGCACGTCGGCCGTGCTCATCGGGCTCACCATCACCGGCTCGATCGGCACCGGCGTCTTCTGCGCGCCCGCGCTCACGTCGACCACCGTCACGTGGTACGGCGTCGGGTTGTCGAACACGAGCTTGTGCGCGGCCGCCTCCACCCGCAGCGTCATCGGCAGCGTCCAGTCCTCGTCGCGCGCGGGCTGCACGGCCTTCGGCCGGTAGAACAGCTTCATCTGCGTATGCAGCGCGATCTGCAGCGTGTTCGGCGTATCGGTCTTCGGCGGCACTTCGCGGATGTTCAAGTAGAACACCGTTTCGCGATCGGCCGGCAACTCGGTGCCCGGCAGCTTCGCGATCCGCAGCACGTTGCGCTCGTTCGCCTCGATGCGCTGCAGCGGCGGCACGACCATCAGCGGCGATGTGGTCTTGTTGCCCTTCGCGTCCTCGAGCCACGACTGCACGAGATACGGATATGTCGCGCTCTTGTTGGTGATCGTCACGATCGCGGCCTGCTCGCCCTCGTTGAAGATCACGCGCGTGCGATCGGGCACGATCGCCGCCTGCGCGGCGCCAGCCAGCATCGCGCCGACGGTCGCGAACGCGCACAGCGCGCGCCGCGGGAAAGAAAGGGAGAAAGCGTTCTTCATCGCTGGATCCATGAAAATCATCGTTCGACCCGCGCGGCCGCCGCATGCGACTCGCCCGGTGTCCGGCACGTCACCGGAATCGGCGTGCCTTCGAGTTGGAGCTGATTCGGCAGCGCGTCGATCGTGCACAGCGTGCGTTCGCCCGCCCGCACCGCCAGCGCGGATTTCGGCTGAACCTGGGTCAGGAACGCCGCGCCGCCCTCGCCGACGATGCCGAGCTCCTTGCCGTTCGCCGCGTCCTGCACCGACGCGCCGAACGGCAGCGCGTGGCCGGCCGCGTCGGTCAGCGTCAGGTACAGGTTGCTGCCGCGCGCGGCGGAGAACTTCACGAAGCCGATCGCGCCGTCGGTCAGCACCATGCGCTGGATCGGGTTCGTCACCTGCACTTCGAGCGGCAGCTTCTCGACGTTCACGGTCGCGTCGTACACGTTGTAAGGCGAGATGCCGTCGAGGACCGCATAGCCGCGCGAATCGGTGTGCGTGAGCGTGCCGGACAGCGGCACGTCGGGCACGCCGTCGGTCGACACCAGCAGCCGCGTATCGCCCGCGTTGCCGTTCGCGTGCGCGGACACGCCGTACTGCGTCGCGACGAACGAGCCGTCGACTTCGAGCGACGCGGCCGCATACGCATTGGCGAGCGTCGATGCCTGCGCGGTGAGCTGGTACGCCGACGTGCGCTGCCGGAAGCTCGCGTTCGCCGACGCGCGGCCGTCGGTCTCGCCCGCATTGACCTGATAGGTGCGGCCGGCCGGATCGTCGTAGATGTAGCCCGCGTTCACGCTGGTGCTGCCGTTGCCCGTCGTCAGGTTCGACGTGACGGTGTGGCGGCCGCCGATCGGCAGCGTCGCGGTGACCGAGAACTGGTTGCCGCTGGCGCCGGCGCTTTGCGTGCGGAATGCCGACACGCTGACGTTCAGGTTGCGCAGCGTGCCGATCGAGAATGCACGCGTGAGCGTCAGGCCGACGCGCTGCTCGGACGCGCGCGCCCAGTAGGTCGTCTGGTCGTACGAGAAATAGGTCGACGTGTCGCCGAAGCGCTTCGACAGCGTCGCCGAATAGCGCTGCTTGCTGTTGGCGAGGCCGTACGCGGTCGGGTCGCCGGAGAACTGCGCGAAGCTGGTGTACTCGCGCTCGGAGAAGCGGTAGCCGAAGAAGCGCACGTCCGCATCGAGCCCGTCGAAGTGCTTCGAATAGTTGATCCGATACGAGTTGCCGTTGCGTGTCGCGCCGTTCCACCACAAGCGCGCCCGCGCATGCGTGACGTCGGCCGACACCGCGCCGAACGCGCCGAAATCGCGGCCGACGCCGAGCGCGATCGACGTATAGCCGGACGCGGCGATGAAGCCGCCATACGCGGTGACGTCGAACGGCAGGCCGTACGCGATTTCGCCGAAGCCGAAGAACGGCGTGATGCCGGCGCCGCCGAACAGCCGCGGCTTGCCGACCGCGGCCTTGTAGCGCAACTGGCCGGTGCGCGCGAGGAACGGCACGGCGGCCGTCGTCACCTGGAAGCGCTGCACGCTGCCGTCCTCTTCCTCGACCGCGACGTCGAGCGTGCCCTGCACGCTCGTGTTGATGTTCTGCAGCGCAAATGCGCCCGGCGACACGCGCGTCACGTACAGCACGCGGCCGGCCTGCGACACGGTCACGGTCGCGTTGGTGCGCGCGACGCCCGAGATCAGCGGCGCATAGCCGCGCAGCGACGGCGGCAGCATGCGGTCGTCGCTGCGGATCGACGCGCCCGTCAGCGCGAACGTGTCGAAAATGTCGGAGGTCAGGTAGTCGTCGCCGAACGTCACCGTCGACTGGATCGACGGCAGCGCGCGAAACGCATAAAGCCGGCTGAAGCGGAACGTGCGATCCGCGTACGCGGTGTTACCCACGTTCGATTGCGCCTGGTAGTCGCCGCGAAAACGCCACGCATCCCAGTTCGCGCCGACCGTCCCGTACGCCTGGATCGCATTCGTCTGCCCGCCGCCCGCACCGAAGTTGCGGTTCGTGTTCGCGATCACGCGATAGTCGAGCATCGCGCCGGGAATCCCTTCGGACCAGTGCTCCGGCGGCAGGTAGGTCGAATCGGTGAATTCGAGCGCCGCCTGCGGAATCGTGATCTTGAGCCGCCCGTCGCTTTTCAGGTAACGCACGGTCGCCCCTTCGATCGCGGCCAGGTCGACGCAGCTACCGCCCCGGAAGCGCGGCAGGTCCTTGACCAGCGACGGCTTCAGGCCGAACCGCGCGACGAGCTCCGGCCGCAGGCACGGCTTGCCCGCGCCCGTCGCATCGACCGCCACGAATTCGATCGGCTGCAATCCGAGGTACAGGTCGTTGACCTGCACGTCGAGCATGTACTCGCCGGGCAGCGTGAAGTCGGCCTGCGAGAACTGCGACAGGTCGACGTTGCGCGTTCCGTCGATGTCGAGGAACGACGAATTGAATTCCGTCGCCTGGCTCTGGCTGCCGACGACCAGCACGGAGACGCAAAGGAAGGAATGTCTGATTCGCACGCGGTGCTACCGGGAGTCCGAGGAGAAGGAAAACGAGAGGAAGGACGAAGGAGGAAGGGATGCACGCATCCCTCCTCCGGTACGGATGCTTACTGGTAGCGGACCGTGAAGTTCGCGACGCCGTCGGCGGTACCCGGCGTCACGCCGGCTGCCGTCGCTTCGTACATCGCCGCGAAGCGCGCGATGTTCGTGCCGTTCTGCAGCAACGTCGGCGCCTTCTGCTCGGCGCCGTTGTCGAGGTATTCGCCCGACGCGGCCTGCAGGCGGATGCCGACGTTGGTTGCCGAACCGATCGTGGCGAGCAGCTTCGGCTGGCCCGCGCTCGACGTGCCCGTGAACGTGAAGTACGCGTTCTTCGCGACGCTGGTGTCGCAATCGGTCAGCTTGATGTCGAAGTTGGTCGGCGTGGACTTGTCGCCGGCTTGCTTGAACACGTTGGTCGGCACCTTGCCGAGGTTCACGGTCTGGTTGACCGAGCCCGAGTCGATGCCGCATGCGCCCGCGACGATCTCGCCCGTGAAGTTGATCGTGCCGGTGCCCGCTGCGAAGGCCGAGGTGGACAGGGCTGCGAGTGCGACAGCGCTCAGGATGGATTTTTTCATGAGGTTTCCCGTAAGGAGTGCAAATGGAATGGACGACGTGGCGGACACAAACGACAGCGCGTGGTGGCTCCCGTCCGACACGAGGCGGCATTATCGAGATAACCACGAAAGATGTCTGTAAATCATTGTCAAATGCATCTGACAATGTTCGATTTACCCCTCTAAAACCTCATTATTTCCCTTCCATTTTCAATCCCGGATTTTTTATCCGCAGTCCTTTTTGATTTTCCGGAACCGATTGAAGATTAAGGGAATTTCTTGCCGATAATCATCGACGCCGCGCACTTCCTTACTGGCGCCGGCTTGAGCAGGACCGCCACTCAAAGGACAAAACATTGTCCAACACCGCCATCGTTGTCCGATTACAACGCCAATATCGAATCATTTTCAACTGACAGGAAATTAACGATGGCATTCCATCAATATGGATTTATCACGCAAACGATTGCGCAAGAATACAAACGTTTTACCGCGACACTTTGCCGCCACCATTAATTCCGATATGTTGATTAATCCATTCGTCAATTGCCGATCTTGAATCGCATGCATGCGCGGCCGCTGGAACGCGGCTCGCTTGCCGGATTGGACGAGATGAAAAAGGAAAGAACGCGGCACACGTTTGCGCCGGGGAGCGGCACGACCGGTCGCCGGATGCGGGTGGCAGGGAAGCAACCGCTCTGCCCTGCCGGGAGATGAAAAGGAGGCGCGGAACAGCGCCAGGAAGCGCCGATGCCGCGCGGCGAAACGACGGGCATCACGCGCTGTCGAAGCAGCGGCCGCACGTTGAATCGTACGGCCGCCGTCATGTCGCCCGACACGCTGCCGCGTCAGGCGACGCGTCGCACGTCACGCGGAAGCCGCGGCCTCCGCCGTTGCCGGCGCCCAGCCGCCGCCGAGCGCGCGATACAGCGCGATCGCGTTCGCGAGCCTGAGCTGCCTGAGCCGGATCAGCTCCTGCCCCGACTCGTACGTGCTGCGCTGCGCGTCGAGCAGCTCGAGATAGGTCGCGACGCCGCCCGCATAGCGGCGCTCCGCGAGCCTCAGCCGTGCGCCGTCCGCCGCATATACGTCCTGCTGCGCGGCAAGCTGCCGGTCGATCCAGTCGCGCGCGGCGAACGCATCGGCCACTTCGCGAAACGCGGTCTGCACCGCCTTCTCGTATTCGGCGACCGCGATGTCCTTGCGCGCGTGCGCGACGTCGAGGTTCGCGCGATTGCGACCGCCCGCGAAGATCGGCAGCGTGATGCGCGGCGCGAACGTCCACACGCTGGTGCCGGCCGCGAACAGGCTCGATAACGCGTCGCTCACCGAGCCGTAGTCGGTCGTCAGCGCGACGCGCGGGAAGAACGCCGCGCGCGCCGCGCCGATGTTCGCGTTCGCGGCCTTCAGCCGCGCCTCGGCCTGCCGGATGTCTGGCCGCCGTTCGAGCAGTTCGCTCGGCGCGCCCGGCGCCACGGGCGCGATCGACAGCGTGTCGAGCGCGGTCGCGTCGTCGGGCACGTTGCGCGCGAAGTCGCCCGCCAGCAGTTGCAGCGCCCGTACGGCCTGCGCATGCTCGCGCTGCAGCGCGGCCTGCGACGCGCGCGCGGACGCCACCAGCATCTCGGCCGAACGCAGCTCGATCGCGTCGCTCGTGCCGGCGGCATAGCGGCGTTGCGTGAGCGCGGCCACCCGTTCGCGGGCTTCGAGCGTGCGCTCAGCGAGCGCCAGTTGCTCGTGCAACGATCGTTCGGAAACGTACGCGCCCGCCACCTCGGCGATCACGCCGATACGGACCGTGCGCTGCGCGTCGGCAGTCGCGAAATACTCGGCGAGCGCCGCGTCGGACAGGTTGCGCACCCGGCCGAACAGATCGAGCTCGTATGCGCTGACGCCGACGCCCGCACGATACAGCCCGCTGATCGCGCTTTCGCGCACGACCGGGTCGTACTGGCGCGCGCGTTCGTAGCCGAGATTCGCGTCGACCGACGGCATCCGGTCCGCGCGCTGCACGCCGTACAGCGCGCGCGCTTCCTCGAGCCGGCCGGCCGCGATCCGCAGGTCGCGATTGTTCGCGAGCGCCGCGTCGATCCACGCCTGCAGCGCCGGATCGGTGAAATACGCATGCCAGTCGTCGAGCAGCGCGGCATCCCGTGCCGCGCTCGGTAGGGCCGCCGGCGCCGTACTGCCGTCGACCGGCGCATAGGACGCCGGCACCGGCGCCGCCGGGCGCTCGTAACGCGGCGCGAGCGAGCACCCGGCGAGCGCGAGCGCGGCGGCCAGCGCGACCGGCACCCGCCGCGCGGCGCGTGCATTCAGCGCGAACATCATGGTTGCGAACCCTCCATCGTCGTCGGCTGCGCACCGCCGCGCCGGCGCGGGCCGACGTCGAACAGGCGGCCGACGATCACGAAAAACAGCGGGACGAGGAACACCGCGAGCACGGTCGCCGTGATCACGCCGCCGAGCACGCCGGTGCCGATCGCCGTCTGCGCGCCGGACGCGGCGCCCGACGCGAACGCGAGCGGCAGCACGCCGACGCCGAACGCGAGCGACGTCATCACGATCGGCCGCAGCCGCAGGCGCGCGGCCTCGAGCGCCGCGTCGACGAGCGACATGCGCTGCGCGACGAGATCCTTCGCGACTTCGACGATCAGGATCGCGTTCTTCGCGGACAGCCCGATCGTCGCGATCAGCCCCACCTTGAAATAGATGTCGTTCGGCATCATCCGCAGCGTCACGCCGAGCACCGCGCCGATCACGCCGAGCGGCACGACCAGCATCACCGCGAACGGAATCGACCAGCTCTCGTAGAGCGCCGCGAGCGCGAGGAACACGACGAGCACCGACAGCGCGAACAGCATCGGCGCCTGCGCGCCCGACAGCCGCTCCTCGAACGACTGCCCCGACCACGCATGGCCGATGCCGGCCGGCAGCTTCGCGGCGATCCGCTCGATCGCGGCCATCGCGTCGCCGCTGCTGTGGCCGGCCGCGGCCGAGCCGTTGATCGTGAACGACGGATAGCCGTTGTAGCGCGTGAGCTGCGGCGGCCCCATCGTCCAGTGCAGCGTCGTGAACGCCGCGAGCGGCACCATCTCGCCGCGCGCGTTGCGCACGCGCAGCTTCTTCACGTCGTCCGGATCGAGCCGGTGCCGCCCGTCGGCCTGCACCATCACGCGCCGCACCTGCGTGCCGTGCATGAAGTCGCCGATATAGTCGGAGCCGAACATCACCGCGAGCGTCGTGTTGATCTCGTCCATCGACACGCCGAGCGCGGACGCCTTCGCGCGATCGATGTCGAGCTTCAGTTGCGGCGCGTCCTGCGTGCCCGCGAACATCAGGTCGGTGAGCGCGCGATCCTTGCCGCCCGCCGCGAGCAGTTGCTCGCGCGCGGCGCTGAACGTCGCGTAGTCGAGCCCGCCGCGGTTCTGCAGCCGGAAGTCGAAGCCGCTCGACGAGCCGAGATCGGGCAGCGCCGGCGAGTTCATCGCGAAGACCGTCGTGTTCGGCGTGCCCGCGAAGCGCTCGTTGATGCGCGCGACGATCGACTGCACGTGGTCGCGCACGGCCTTGCGCTCCTTCCAGTTCTTCAGCGTGACGAAGATCATCCCGCCGTTCGGCCCTTCGCCGTACAGGTTGAAGCCGCCGAGCGCATACGTATAGGCGGTCGGCTCGTCGCGGCGGATCGCCGACTCGACCGCGCGCACGCTCTGCATCGTTTCCGCGAGCGGCGTGCCTTGCGGGCGGATCACCATCACCATGAAGTTGCCCTGGTCCTCGTCCGGCAGGAATGCGGTCGGCAACTGCGTGAGCATCAGCACCGCGGCCGCGGTCAGCGCGCCATACACGACGAGCCAGCGCAGCGGCTTCTTCAGCATCGTGCCGACCCGCGTCGCATAGCGCTGCGTCGCGCGCGCGACGAAGCGGTTGAACCCGCCGAAGAAGCCGCGCTTCTCGTGATGGTCGCCGGCCACCGGCTTGAGCAGCGTCGCGCACAGCGCGGGTGTCAGCGACAGCGCGAGGAAGGCCGAGAAGCCGATCGACACCGCGAGCGACAGCGCGAACTGCCGGTAGATGTTGCCCACCGCGCCGCCGAAGAACGCCATCGGCACGAACACCGACGTCAGCACCACGGTGATCCCGACGATCGCGCCGCTGATCTGCTGCATCGCCTTGACGGTCGCGTCGTACGGCGCGAGCCCCTCCTCGACCATCAGCCGCTCGACGTTCTCGACGACGACGATCGCGTCGTCGACGAGGATGCCGATCGCGAGCACCATCCCGAACATCGTCAGCACGTTGATCGAGAAGCCGGCCGCATACATCACGCCGAACGTGCCCGCGAGCGCGACCGGCACGACGAGCGTCGGGATCAGCGTCGCGCGCAGGTTCTGCATGAACAGGAACATCACGAGGAACACCAGCACGCCGGCCTCGATCAGCGTCGTGACGACCTTGTTCATCGACACGCGCACGAACGACGACGTCTCGTACGGAATCTGGTATTTCACGCCCGGCGGGAAGTATCGGGACAGCTCGTCCATCGTCGCGCGCACGCGCTTCTCGGTGGACACCGCGTTCGAGCCCGGCGCGAGCTTGATGCCCATCCCGGTCGCGACCTTGCCGTTCACGTACGACGGATAGTTGTAGTCGTTGCCGCCGAATTCGACGCGCGCGACGTCGCGCAGGAACAGCGCGGAGCCGTCGGCCCGCGCGCGCAGCGCGATCGCGCCGAAATCGGCTGGCGTCTTCAGCGGCGCGTCCGCGAACACGGTCGCCGCGATCGGCGCGCTGTCCGGCACCGCGCTGCGGCCGATGTCGCCGATCGTCACGCGCGCGTTGTGCGCGCGCACGGCCGACGCGATGTCCGACGCGGTGAGCCCGTGCCCGGCCAGCTTCACCGGGTCGGGCCAGATCCGCATCGCATATTCGGCGCCCCAGAACTGCACCTTGCCGACGCCCTCGACGCGGCGCAGCGCCTGCACGACGTTCGCCGACGCGTATTCGCCGAGCTGCACGTCGGTCATCCGGCCGTCGTCGGACGTCAGCGACACGACGAGCTGGATATTGTCGGCGGCCTTCTCGACCTGGATGCCGTCGCGGCGCACGGGCTCGGGCAGGCGCGCGTCGACCGTCTTCAGCCGGTTCTGCACTTCGACGGCCGCGAGATCGGCGTTCACGCCCTGCTTGAACGTCAGGTACAGCGACGCCGCGCCGGCGCTGCTCGTCGCGGACGTATACAGCAGCCCCGGCGCGCCGTTCATCTCGCGCTCGATCAGCGCGGTCACCGATTCCTCGACGACCTGCGCGGACGCGCCCGGGTACGTCGCATAAATGCTGACGACGGGCGGCGCGATGTCCGGGTACTGCGCGACGGGCAGCGCGCGAATCGCGAACAGGCCACCCAGCATGATGAAGATCGCGATCACCCATGCGAAGACGGGGCGATCGATGAAGAAACGTGCCATGTTGGTTTGAACCGGTCAGGTTTGACGGGCGGCCGCCTGCGAAGCGGCCGCTGCCGGCGCCGCCTTCGACGGCGGCGCCTTTTCGACGGGCTGGACGGCCGTATCGGGCGCGAACTGCGCGACGTCGTCGACGATCACGCGCTCGCCGCCCGCGAGGCCGCGCGTGATGCGCCAGTCATGGCCGCTCATCTGGTCGGCCGTGACCTCGACGTCCTTGACCTTGCCGTTCGCGCCGACGACACGCACCGACGTACGGTCGGCCGTGCGCAGCAGCGCGTCGCGCGGCACGAGGATCGCGCGCCGGTCGACCGCCGTGTCGAGCGCGATCCGCACATACGCGCCCGGCAGCAGTTCGCGCTCCGGATTCGGGAACAGCGCGCGCATCGCGACGGTGTCGGTGGTCGGGTCGACCGCGAGATCGCTGAACAGCAGCTTGCCCTTCAGCGGATATGCGGTGCCGTCGGCGCGCAGCAGCGTCACCGCGACATCGTGCTGCGCGATGCCCGTTGCGCGCCCGCTCTTCACCGCGCGACGCAATGTGTCGACGTCGGCGGCCGGCTGCGAGAAGTTCACGTAGATCGGATCGAGCTGCTCGACGGTCGTGAGCGGCGTCGCCTGGTCCTGGCCGACGAGCGCGCCCTCGGTCACGAGCGCGCGCCGTGCACGGCCCGCGATCGGCGCGGTGACGGTCGCGTAGTCGAGCTGCAGTTGCGCGCGCGCGAGTTCGGCCTTCGCGGACGCGACCTCGGCCTTCGCCTGCGTATCGGCCGCGACGGCTTCGGTGTGGTCGCGCTCGCTCACCGCGCGATCGCGCACGAGATCGTCGTAACGACGGCGCTTGTCGGTCGCCGCGAGCGCGGCGGCCTGTGCCTTCGCGAGCGCGCCCTGCGCGGCGTCGCGCGCGGCCTTCAGCGGCGCGGGATCGATGCGGAACAGCACCGCGCCCTGCTTCACTTCCTGGCCTTCCTCGTAGGTGCGCGCGGTGACGATGCCCGCGACTCGCGCGCGGACTTCCGCCTGCCGGTACGCGTCGAGCCGGCCCGGCAGTTCGACCGTCATCGGCACGGCCGTCGGGCGCACCGTCACGACGGTGGCCTGCTTCGCTGTCTCCGGCTCGGCGTCCTTGTCGCCCTTTCCGCATCCGGCCACGGCCAGCAGCGCCGCGAGCGCGAACGGCGCCAGCCGCAGGCGGCGCCACAGGGTGCGTTTGTTATTCATGTTCTGACCTCGGATCGTTCGCCGCCGATACAATGCGGCGGCTCAGGGTGGCCGATTATAATCAGTCACGACTGATTAAATACATCCGCTTTCCATCCGGCTGACGCACTGTCTCAATAAAACGACAGCGAACTGTAAGGAATTTCACGACATGGCCCGCAAGACCCGGGAAGAATCGCTCGCCATCAAGCACCGGATCCTCGACGCCGCCGAGCTCGTGCTGCTCGAAAGAGGCGTCGCGCAAACCGCGATGGCGGACCTCGCCGAGGCCGCCGGGATGTCGCGGGGTGCCGTCTACGGCCACTACCGCAACAAGATGGAAGTGTGTCTGGCGATGTGCGACCGCGCGTTCGCGCGCACGTCCGAGGGGTTCGACGCGGGCGACGGCCTGCCGCCGCTCGCCACGCTGCGGCGCGCCGCGTCGCACTACTTGCAGGAATGCGGCGAGCCGGGCCCGATGCAGCGCGTGCTCGTGATCCTCTATACGAAATGCGAGCAGAGCGAGGAAAACGGCGCGCTGCAGCGGCGCCGCATGCTGCTCGAGCTGCAGATGCTGCGGATCACGAAGGCGCTGCTGCGTCGCGCGATCGCGGCCGGCGAAGTGGCCGCCGATCTCGACGTGCATCTGGCCGCCGTCTACCTCGTGTCGCTGCTCGAAGGCGTGTTCGCGTCGATGATCTGGACCAACCGGCTGCGCGGCAACCTGTGGAACGACGCCGAGGCAATGCTCGACGCCGGTTTCGATGCCGTGCGCACGTCCGGCGCCCTGCGCAGACGCGCGCAAAAATTGCCGGACTAACGGAAATCGTCGTAACAAATGCTGATTTAACCCGATTTACCGCAGTGCGAAACGAGTGAGCCGACCCTCTTTAAAATTTTTAACGTTTCGCGGAACATCGGTAGACTGACGCTGTCATCTTTCTTTAGCGTCTTCGTGATAACCGGGTTCGACCCGGTATGCACGCCGCCGTTCGAAGCGGGCACCGCCCCGCAGGTTGGGTCGAACGGAAACGACACAGGCCCCTGGCGGGGCCTGTTTTGTTGCACGCCCGCCGCCCGCCCCGTCGCCGTTCGACGGATGTGCCGCCGGCGGCCCCCGCCCACACCCCTTTGAACCGCTTTCCTGGATGTGGACACCTTGGTCAAGTCTGTCGCAACCCCTGATGCCGTCGCGCCCGGTCGCGCGCAGCGCGCCGTGCGCGCGCTTGTGCCGGCGGCCGTGCTCGGCGCCCTCGCCGCATTCGGCCTCGCCGCCGCGCTGCCGGCCGTGTCGCAATTGCCGGGCGCCGTCGATTCGGGCACGGCCGCGCTGCCGCAGCGCGTGCTGTCCGATACGCCGTTTCCCACCGCGCAGCATTTCGTGACGAGCGAACTCGCCCGCACGATCGGCGAGCGCAACGAACACGTCGATCGCAACGATCGCAGCCTGCAGCCGGGCCTGTTCGCGCCACTCAGTGCGCATCGCAACGACATGCTCGGCTACGCGAGCCTGTTTCAGTTCGCGTCGCCCGATCGCCGGCAAGGGATGCGCGCGGGCGACATCGAGCTCACGCTGTCCGATACGCTGAACCGTCTCGACGTGCCGCCCGAAGTGCGCATCCAGCTCGGCGACCTCGTCACCGGCAAGGTCGCGATGCGCGCGAGTGCGCAGCGCGGCGACTATTACCGCGTCGCGTTCGACACAAACGACGGCACGCCGCGCCTCACCGCGCTCGAGCTGCGCGTCGCCGGCCGCACGTTCGGCGCGATCTGGTTCCGCGCGCCGGGCGCCGAGCACGGTGCGTACTACACGCTCGACGGTTCGCCGCTCGAAGCCGCCGCGTTCACGATGCCGGTCAAGTGGACGCGCATCAGTTCGTTCTTCGGCGAGCGCGTCCATCCGTTGTCGCAGGCGATGGCGTTCCATACGGGCGTCGATCTCGCCGCGCCGAGCGGCACGCCGGTCGATGCGGCGGCCGACGGCGTCGTATCGTTCGTCGGCACCGATCCGGGCGGCTACGGCCGCTATGTGATCGTCGATCATGCGGATGGCTATTCGACGTACTACGCGCACCTGTCCGCGTACGCTCGCGGGCTGAAGGTCGGCGAAACCGTGAAGCAGGGCCAGCGCATCGGCTCGGTCGGGATGACGGGCGCGGCCACCGGCCCGCACCTGCATTTCGAGGTGCGGGTCGCGAACGATCCGGTCGATCCGCTCGTCACGCTCGCGAACGCGCAGACGGGGCTGTCCGACATGCAGCTCACCGCATTCCGCCAGGAAGCCGCGCAATGGCGCTTCCGCCTCGCGTCGATCAATAAGACGCCGTTCGCGTTCGCGCAGAACGACGGGCCGCTGTGGGGGGATTTTGCGACCGGTCCGTCGACGTTGCGGGCGGTTTTCGATACGCACTACTCGGCGGAACGAGGCTAACTCTGAGGCACACGATCCTGGTGGTTGCAGAAGAGCGTACGGTCAAAGTGCTCCCCGCTCTTCTCTACATCGTCAGCTGGTCACGGGCTTGAGCCGATGTTTGGGCGCGAGGTAGTACTTATCCCTCGTAGCTGACCGAGATAGGTTCCCTCATGACAAACGAGACCGCGTCCATTCAGAACTGAGCAGTCACCTGAAAACCAAGCATCACTCGCGCAGTCGGAAAACCCGACGGCTTGTAGACAGGCGTACCCGCGAAGAGGTCATACGCATAGGCTCCGAATCGCGTGCCCACGCTGCCCTTTATGCCGATCACGGCGCCGGCCAATTGCGTCCCGACGAGGGCGACAGGCTGCGGGCCCCATACGCGACCATAGTCGAGTCCCGCATAAACTGCCTGCCCCGTCTGCCCGATCGGCGCCTGCAGTTCGTTGCGCCAGTAGAAGCCGCGTGCCGCCGCGAGCATCGTTTCACCGTCGAAGCCGCGTACCGTGTATCGACTGCCAATCGTCAAGTCGTCGATGTAGTACAGCGTGTTCCCGGTGTACTGGCCGTGGAGTGTGCCGACATAGCGGAATGGCTGCTTACCGATCGCAAAGGGCACCGCCAGGTTCGCGTCGAGCGCTGCCATCTTGAAGCGATAGGTCGGCCCGCCTCCCGCCGCCAACATATCGTCCTGAGCGCCCAATCCACCGACACCTTGACGATATGCAAGTGAGCCGTCGAACTGTGCGCCGCCGAAGTAGTGACGATCGGTCAGGCCGAGCTCGATCATCGTGTTATTGCGGCGCTGCTGCGAGATCTCGGTGTCCTCGATAAAGCTTTGGCCGAAACGACGCGACAGGCGAACGTATGCACCGAACACATCGTTCTGGCTACGCGACAGCACGCGGGCCAGTTTGAAATCGACCGTCTTTGAGTTGCCGCTCGCGACGAATGTCTGATTCACGCCAGCAATCTGCTGGTAGTACGTGTTCGTGTAAGCGGACAGCGTGGCCGTCCAGTAACCCCACGGAATCGAATAGAAGCCGTTCCAGCCGTGCGAGCCGAGCCGCTTGTCGCCGAACTCAAGGTCTTGGCTCACGCCGACGTTGAAGGTATCGTTCAGGCCGAGCGGGTTATCGATGCCGACCGACAGGTTGCCTTGCAGCTTGCCGGTAGCACGCGTGCCCGAGTTGTCGATCGATGCGACGACCGTCCACGGCTTGCCGCGCTTCACGTCCAGAACCACGTCGCTTTCACCGGGCAGTTCGCCCGGAACGATCTGCATCGTGACGTCCTGGCTCGATACGCGTTTCATCTGCTCCAGACCTTGCTCTAGGTCGCGCAGATTCAATACTTCACCATCGCCGGTCGGGAATGCAGTTTTCCACGTGCCGCGCAACTTTTCATCTGAGAAACGGATGCGCCGGATCGTGCCGGGAATCAGCGACAGTTTCAGCGTACCGGTCGACAGGTCTTGTTCGGGGACGAGAACGCGCGTGGTGACGTAGCCGCGCGCCAGAATTGCCTGAGACAGCCCCTTGACCAGCACGTCAATGCCTTGCTTGCCAACGCATTGGCCCGCGTAGTGGTTCAGCCAGTCGCGCGCAAACGCGAAGCGATCCATCGGCAGCGCCGACGCACCTTGTGCTTTCACTGCGTCGGGCAACGACGCGGGCACGTCGAGCGTGAAGCGATCGAGACGAAAGCACGGCGTTTCCGTGGGAAGCGCCGGAAAGGCTTCGATCTTCGGCACGTCCGAGCGCATCGAAGGCGCGCGCACGGCCGCGTCACGTTGCTGCGCGTCGCGTTGTTGCTGCGCTTGTCGATCCTGCTCCGCATTTGCGCGCGCGGCGGCGGCTTGGTCTGCAGGTGTCGGAGCCTGCTGCGCGTGCCCCCCGAGCGACATCAAGGCTGTGAATGGCAAAGCCACCAGCCGATTCCTTATTCTCATTATCAACTAACCCCTGATTCAGCCTGCTACATAATCGTTGAGAATGCACGCCGTCTTATCTGCTGCGAAAACGTGCATCTCGAATGCACCGACTACAATGGCGCTAGCTCCGCCGCAAAACTGCTGCTATCTTTAGCGCACTGCTACATCGACTTTGATAAGCCTCTGGGTACAGCCAACGCTCGTGGGCTGTCGTGTTTCGCTTCCAGGCTCAATGCCAACCAAGACCCTCTTTTTCTAGAGGAGCATTCCGACGGCAACATCTCACTCTCTCGCGGGCACAACCACAAGGGCGCCACAACAAGAATTTAAATCCGTCGATACATCGATTTACAAATATCAATCATCCAGCCAGTCCCGGACCGGATTTCTATTCCTTTCGAATTTATATTCGCCATTATTTTTAACATATGACGATACTATTTCCGGCCTGACATCGACATCCACATACCGGCCGCTTCCCCTGTCAGGCTCTACGCATATGTTTTCGGCCCTCAAAATCCAGGGCAAACAACATTCCACAACGGCACTTATTTTTGCCCGATAAAATATAAGCGACCATCCACCGCCCAAGCTCGGAACCTGTTCCAAAATTGGATACATGATATTTCCGTTGGCGATCTTGACCCTATAAGGGTATTCATAATTTTCAGGCCAATGATCTCCCAAGATGAACAAGCCATCGCTTGTATCAACCAGCCAGCCGGATACTTCAACACGATCACCAGGCTTCAGGCTCCGCGAATCTAGCAAATCTTTCACATCCATGTTACTTCCCTATCACAATTGCATTGACGCCACGTGACATAGCAGAATTTAGTGCGCTAGCCAAGACTCCACGGGGACCCACGTAAGGGTCCCGAGTCATGTAGTACGAGACTCCGTTAACCATCGTTTCGCTGTCCACGATGATAAAGTGCCCGTTAACATTAACTATTGCCGACTGCCCATTTGACAACACTCGACTCAGTTGCCCTGGCAACATCACCGTCTCAACAGTATTCTGCACTCCAGCGTTTGATATTACGCTCGATAGCTCGGTCGTGCTGACGCCCGTTGGTCGGATGCCATTTGTGAAACTACCTATCGCGTCTGCCAAACTGACTGAGTTTCCGGTGTTATCTGTAATAACCATTGCCGCACACGCTGGACCACATACTGGCGCATTTCCCTGCAGAATCACGGTCCCGCTCGGCTGATAAGGAATAGTCTTGGGTACTCCAACAGCACCGCCAGCGCCATCCGATACACCAGCAACTTTGCTGTCTACGGCGGCTTGCACCGCTCCTTCGGCTCCTGAGCCGAAAACCGCGCCGAGCACGCGTGAAACAATCTTGCCAACGGCCGCCCCCCCTACCAGATTCTCGACCGTGTAGTCCGGCGTAACTGCGCCGTTCGACGCCCCAGCTCGCTGAAGCACGTTTTGCTCAAAGCCCGCCACCTGCTGATTTATCGCACCGGCCGTAGCGTAGTTTTTCTCTCCAATCCCCGCTGTATGTGGCGTCTGTCCCAGCGCTAACGCCTGCGCGGTGCCAGCCGGTGAATCGAACAAGTACTTATCGTTGTACTGCGCAGTAGTCGATTGGAACGTCTTGACCGGGCTACCATCCGCCACGATCGGACCGGTCGTCCCCGAGATCGTGTAGCCCGACATCCGATCGATCGCGTTCTGTGCAATCACCAGATTTTGCATAAAGCTGTTCAGGGTCTGCGTATTGCCCGACGCTTGGGCAGCCTGCGCTAACTGGAATACGTAGTTCGTGAGCTGCGACTGCGCGGCCGCGTCTACCTTTGCGCCTGCCGCCAACGTCAGCATATTGGTCCAGTAGTCAGTCAGCGTCGCTTGATCAGCCTGTGTCTTACCGATCGCGGCTGCAATACCCTTCGCCGCCGTAGAAATCATGGTGCGTTCTTGCGGGTGAAGTTGGCGATTGAACAGATCCGCGCTCAATGCACCATTTGCGCCGCTCATCGCACCAGCCGAGCCGCCCAGCAAACCGCCCGCCGCCGCACCAGCCAGCCCCGATGCCGCATTCGCCAACAACGTGCCGCCCAGTGTATCGCCGAGCGCGTTCCCAACGGCGTTGCCTGCCATGTCACCGGCTACCGTGCCAGCGGCCGCCCCGGCCACATTGCCACCGCCCATCGCCGCCCCGATTGCAGCTACTCCTGCGTGCGACGCAATGCGTGCGGCACCATCGTTACCCCACAAAGCTTCCTGCTGTTGCGCCGCCGTGAAATCTGCCTGTGCCTGGGCCATCCCGGCCGTGTCGCCTGTGGCACTAGCGTTGGCATATGCCAGTCGGGCCTTGGTTTCGTCTGCGATCGCCTTGTTTTGCAATGCGTTCGCTACGTCGCCCACCACCTGCATACCGACTTGGCCGACCGACTGCTGAACCGCGATGTCGTTCTGCACGTTCTGCGCATTGAACGTGTTCTGTACCGCACCGTTCGCATTCGCCGTGTCGCGGCTCAGCCCAGCAGTGCTGTCGTGTCCGGTACCCGTGTCACCGCGTACCGTGATCTTCCCAGGACTGACAGCCGCATAGGTCGTCCCCGACGCGTCGCTGCTCGTGCCAGCTGCCGAGAATCCGCTCGGCCCCAGGCCCTGCGAATTCAGCGCTCCCGTTGTGTTGTTAGCGCCCTGCTTGACAGGCGTATTGAGATTCACGCCCCCCGGCGTGCTGTTCCCGAATCCACCGCTCGCGCTGACGCCCACCGTATCGCCCGAGTAAGACGCGTGGTTCTCCAGATTCGAATAGCCAAGCGTCTGCGTCGACAAGCTGTTCTTATCAGGCGTCGCCGTGCTGGCGATCACGCCACCGTCGAGCTGCGTATGGTTCCCAACGTTCACGTTATACCCGCCGGTACCCGCATAGATGCCGCTTTGCTGGTTCACCGATTGATAGTTCGCGTTGATGTTCTGCTCGCTCGCGCTCGCGCTGCCGCTGACCGTCTGGCCATAGCAGAACGGCGGCACGCAAATACTTGCCTGGAATCCGGCGCTCGATTGCTTGCTGTCGTAGGTGCTGGTGTCTTGCTGGCTCTGGACGTTCAGGTCGCGCCCGACACTCGCGTTGATCGTATTGCCCGACACCTCGGCTCCACGCAAGTTCGTATCGCGTCCGCTCGTAATCGACAGCGTATCGCTCGCGTTAATCTGCGTATCCCGATTCGTCACACTGTTACCGTTCGCATGGCCGTGTGCCGTGCTCGCGCCAAGCTCAAGCGTGAAACCATTCTGCTGTCCACCGAGAGCGGCTCCGACACCGATACTCCCGCTGCTGCTACTGTTACTGCTCGATTGCTGGCTCGTATCCTTCGCGCTCGTCAGGTTGATGTCGCGCGCCGCGCTCAGCTCAACGTGCTGCGCGCTAATCTGCGTCCCGCTGGCATTGATGTCACCGTCGGTCGCAAAGCCATTTGCATCCTTGGCTCCGCTCCCCGTTGCAATCAGCGTTGCCTTACCGCCAGCGTGCAGCGTGCTCCCGTCGTTGGCGACCGAGCTCGATTGCGCTTCGCTGTGGCTGGTACCGCCGCCAATGCTGACCGTCGCCTTGACCAGTGCCTGATTCGTTGGCTGCCCGTTACTCAATGCACTACCAACTTGATATGCGTTGTATGCGGCAAGTCCGGCCTGTACCTTGTCGAGCGCCGCCAATCGCGAGTCGCCGCCGCGCGCCGGCTGGCCAAACGCCTGGTTCGCCTGCGCGATTGCATTGCCCACTGCACCGCCAAGCGCAACACTGACGCCGAACTGGCTCGAATCCTGACTCATGCGGCTCTGTGTCGCGTCCGTTCCCGGATCGAGATTCAAGTTCTTGCCGATCAGCGTCAAATCCTTACCCGCACTCAGGTCGGAGCCTGCCACCGTAATGTCCTGCTTCGCATCGAGCGTCACGTTGCCGTTGCCGCTCACAATCTGGCTGCGCATCGTGCTCTGCGTTTGCGACGACGTGTCCTGCACGCTATGGCTATTCGCCACACCGACCGAAAAACCGGTCGCCGTGCCGTTGCTACCGAGGCTGCCAACCTGGTGGCTACTCGATTCCTGGTGCGTCACGTTGGTTTCGAGCCCCGCCAGTACATTGATCGCGCCCTGTGTAGCGACGAGATCGACGCCCTGCGTTCCGCTGATGCCCGACCCGACGACGTTAATGTCGCCCGTCTTGCTCTTGATGACAACGCTATTGCCAGTGACCGACGACGCCGTTTGCTGGGTCATCGTCTGGCTGCCGTCCGAATTGCTCCGGCTCGCGTTGTACGGTGACGGACTGTTCCCGCCACTGTTGGCCGTGCCGCCGATCCAGCGAGCGACGTCTCCAAGGCTCGGCGCCGACAGTAGCGCGAGGCTCGTGCTGGAACTGCTCGACGACGTACTCTGCCGAAGCTGATCGGTCGACGCCTGCAACGTCACGTCGCGGTTGGCATCCAGCGTCGCCGTACCGCCAGCGCTGATCGCGGAGCCAATCACGGCAATATCGCCGTCCACGGTGTTCCCATTCGCATCTTTCTGCGCACCGCCGGTCGCTTTCACGGTCACGTTGCCGCCGCCACGCACCGTGCTTCCCGCATTCGTCAAACTCGACATGTCGGTCGTACTGCTGCTACGGCTCCGACCGTACGTCACCGAAATCGACGGCACATCGGCCGCACTTGCGCCGATTTCGGTCAGCACCGATTGGCCTCGCTGGAAACCGTTGCCCGAGGACGCATCCGCTTTCAGGTTGCGCACCGTATCAAACGGCGTACCAGTGACCGCCACCGTCAACCCGCTCGAACGCGCTTCTTGCTGATCATGCGATTGCGCACGGTCCTGTCCCGAGTCGATCGTGACGTTCTCGCCAGCAATGCTGATGTTACCCGTCGCGCCCTTGACGTCGTCCACCGCCTTGCCGGCGACCACATCGCTACCGCCGATATGAACGTCCTTGCCAGCCGACACCTTCACGTTGCCTTCGACGCTGCCGACGGAGCTGCGTGATTGGCTTTGCGTCGTCGAAGTTGCGTTATATCGATCGCTCTTTTCGCTCGATCCGATCGTGATACCCAGACCACCCGAGCCGGACAGGCCCGAATGCTTCTCTTGGTGATACTCGTTGTCCTGATACGTGTTGGTTGCTGCAGTGATGTTGACATTGTCCTTGGCCGACAGTGCCACATCGTGCGTCCCGACAATGGAGCTACCGGTGACGTTGATGTCTTTCCCGCTTACGACCGTTACGCCATCGGCCGAGATCGTGCTGCCATTGGCATACGTGGTGGTCTGATCAACCCGGTTTGTCGCGCTCGCATGACTTGCGACGCCACCGTGGTCGTGCGACTCGTCCATGTTCGACACATGGGTTTCGGTCGCCGCGCCGACGTTCACGTTGCCGACTGCCATCAGGCCCACGTTGCCCTGGTCAAGCGAGATCGTGCTTCCGATGACGTTGATGTCCTTGCCTGAAGCAACGTTCACGGTATTGCCGCTATGCACCGCCGTGCCAACCACGGTCTGGTCGGACGTGTGCAATGTTTCCGAATAGCTGCCGTGGTGGTCGCTACCCGAACTGTTGCTGTCGATCGTCGAGGTCGTGCTCGCCGCGCCAAGCGTGACATTCCCCTTGGCGGCGATCGTGCCCCCGTTGCCCAGGTTGATTTGCGCGCCGGCTGCGGTCAGATCGCCATTCACCCCGATCATCGACACGCCACCAATATTCACAGCGCTCCCAACCACACCGTTGATGTCGGTATTCGATACGCCATTCGCGCGCTGCACGATCTTGTGTTCGCCGACTTGCTGCGTACCGAGGCCGTAGTTCCCGCCAACAAGCAGGCCGAGATTCCCGCCAACTGTCAGCGCACCCGCATGCTGTTCAAGGTTGCCGCCGGCGATGATCGCCGCGTCGCCCTTGACGTCGAGTTGAGCAATCGGCCCAAGCGTCGTCTTGACGCTCGTCGCACCGTCGCGGCTTACCTGGGTGTCGGTATTCACCGCGCTATTGAGAATGAGATCACCGCCTGCATTCAGCTTCAGGCTACCCGCATTCACCTTCGCCGAGGTCAGGTCGACATTTCCGTCCGTCTTCAGCGACATGAGGCCGCCGCTTTGAAGCGCACCGAACGCGTTGTCGATCTGCTTGCCTTGAATCGACAGCGAATTGTCCGCCTTCAGCGTGCCGCTGTTCGTGAAGTTCTGCGCGTCCTTCAGATCGATGTCGGTGGCGGTGATCAGCGGACCATTGATGTTCTGCTGGTTCGCCTGTGCCAGATACACGACCGGCACGAGCACCGACTGACCGTCGACCACGCGCGTTTCCATCATGATCACGTTACCGGTCAGCTTCGATACCTGCTCCGAAGACAGGCTCGCGCCCAGCGGCAGATTAAGCGACTTCTCCAACGATGCGCCCGCCGCCATCAGTTGCTGATACATCGCCTGAAGGTCCGCGTATGGACCCAATACCGCGCGGCCGGTCAGCGCCGTCACCTGATTACGAACAAGCTGTTGCTCATAGAACCCGTCGCCCAGTCGCTTCGGAATGTGGGTCAGGTCGACGCCAATCTGACCGAAGAAATAGTCACTTGAAATGAAGCTCTTTTGGTTCGTGAACGCCGGGTTCGTCTCGATCACGTAGCTCGCATTCGGCGACGGATTCGGTCGGTACAAGCCACCCTGCGGAATCGTCAGGTTGTTCAGCACGTTCAACGCAGTCGCGCTTGCAATGATCCGATCGACCGGTGTTGAGGCGCCGCCATGCACCGGCGCCGCCGACTGGGCGCCCGCGCCCGCGATCGTTCCTCGAACGGCGCCACCAGTCGTTGCCGAGGCCGTTGCATTGCCGTTGAGCGTGGCAGGCGTCACCGTCGCCCCCGAACCCGCCGCTGCGCCATTGAGCGAGACCGGCGTCAAACCCGTGATCGATTGACCGGGCAGCAGCCCGAGCGACGGAAGCGATGCGTTGCCTGCGGTATTGTTGATGCTCACGCCCGTGCCGGAAATCGTACCGTTCGAACCCAAGGTCGAATCGTAGGCCGGCAGACGGTAGGTC
Source organism: Burkholderia sp. CpTa8-5 (assembly GCF_017815045.1). NCBI lineage: Bacteria > Pseudomonadati > Pseudomonadota > Betaproteobacteria > Burkholderiales > Burkholderiaceae > Burkholderia > Burkholderia sp. CpTa8-5. The sequence continues at coordinate 187,751 of NZ_JAGIQD010000006.1, read as the reverse complement.
TTGACGTCTGCTGGCGCGACTTGGGTATAGCCGCCCGGCCGGCCCGTCACGAACGGGGCGTTGCCAAACGGCAATTGCCAGTTATATTCGCTGCTGTCGTAGTTGTTGTAGTGGTACTGGCCCGAGTACGTCACCGTCACGGTCGGCGCCTGCTGGCCCGTCGCCGCCCAACCGTTGCCGTCATAGTTTTGCGGCAAGTTGAGGTTGCCAACGGCCGTGATACTGCTCCAGTAGTTTTGCAGGGTACCGGTCGATGTTGCGTTAAGACTGCCGCCCGACACGATTTGCGCAGTCGGGCTCAATGCCGTGACCGTGTTCCCCACAGCCGTTCCAGTATAGGTCGTGTAGAAGTACCCGCTGTTCCACTGGCCGCCGTGCGGCGGGTCAATGTACATACCGCCCGGCTGGGCGATCAAGGCGGCTGTTATGGCCGGTGTGATGTTGGAGGGCCCGAGACCGGCGATCATCTGTCCCCCTCCCGCGCAATTCACCACAAAGTACGATGCGCAACCTGACAGGCTAATGCCGTATTGCGCGAGGGCCGCCGGATCAACGTTACTCGTGCTTCCCGTCGTGCTCATCACACGACGCGTGCTCGTCACCTTGTCGGCGTGCAGCTCCATATCACCGCCGGACTGAATCAGAGCGGATACGTTATTGATCAGCGACGCGTTCGTATAATTGCCGCTCGCATCCTTGCCGCCCGCGAGCACAACCTTACCCATCCCGAAAATCGCCGTCGTCGGCATCGAATCGGTCGCCGTCGCGTCGTCACGGTTTTCGATGTCGTGCGCGAGAATTTCAAGCTTGCCGTTGCTATCCGATGCGCCAATCAACGCCGTCGACCCAACGTTCGACACCGTGCCGGTTGCGTTGAGCGAGACGCTCCCTCCCACCAGCGACCCGGTGTTGGACAGATTGCTCGATTGCGTATGCAGCAGTCCACCGGCCGACAACGCGCCCGAATTGACGATATTGGCCGCGTTAATGTTCAGGCCATTGATGGTTTGGAAACCCGCGTTGTTGGTGAACGTGCCGGGTAGCGCAAAGGTAAGGTCGTTGCCGACGTTGAACTGCGTATCCGGCGTTGTCGTGTAATCGCCTTGCAGATTCACGCGTACATCGTGCGCTGCGCTATACGCGCCGCCGCCTTGCAGTGTCGGAGCCGTGATCGTCAGGTCGTGCGTCGAGCTGATTTGCCCATTCGTATTCGTGAGTGCGGCGCTCGTCGTCACGTCCACGTTGCCGCTCGAATTCGCAACGCTGCCGATTTGCCCGCCGCTGTTGTCCAAGGTCGCCCCTTGAACATGGAGGCTCGTGCCGCTCAACTGCCCGCCTTGCGTGTTCGAAATCGATGTCGCGCTGATCGTAACGTCGCCGTTACCGGTGATCGCGCCCATGCCCGACACGTTGCCCGCGCGGCTGTTCGTGATCTGGTTGCCGCCCTGCACGGTCATCGCGCCCGTACCGAGGTCGGTAATGGCCCCGTCGGCGTTGTTGACCGATCCGGAATGAATCGCGAGCGTGCTCGTGTCGCCCGCCGTCGCCTGACCGGCCTGAAGGTGCCCGGCCTGGTTCACCAGCGCGCCGCCGCTCGTCAACGACAGAGACGCGCCCGCACGCACCAGCCCTTGTGCGTTGTTCACGTCGCCCGCAACCGTCGCCGTCACGCCGCCCTGTGCCGCGAGAATGCCGTTCGAGTTGTCCCAACTGCTCGCGTCGACAACCGCTCGCCCCTTGGTGACAATGGTCCCGCCTGCATTGTTCAGCGCACTCGCGCCGTTACCCGGCGCGATGGTCAGCATCCCGGTGCCGGCATGCGTGATCGTGCCGCCGGCATTGTTCAATTGGCTAGCGACCAGCGTCAGGTCCGCACTGTTCGTTTGAATCACGCCCGCTGCGGAGTTGTCGAGCGAACCACTGACGTTGACAGCCATGGCTGACGAGCCATATTGCGTGATCGTCCCGCCGTGGTTCGTCAGGTTCGGCGCGGTCAACGCAAGTTGGTTGGCTTCGAGCTTGCCCCTGCTGTTGTCGATCGTCGAACCGGCCGTCACGGACAGATTGGACGCGCTGACCGATCCGCTCTGGTTCGTCATCGAGCCCGTGTGGATCGACGCATTCGTGCTCGCGCCAATCTGACCGCCGTCGTTCGTCAGCGTGCTGCTGGAAATGCCAAGGTCCGCACGGGACTGCAACTTGCCGTTCGTATTGTTCAACGCGCTGCCGACCGTCGCCGTCAACCCGGATTTGCCGTTGATCAACCCCGACGTATTGTTCAGCGTGGCCGAGTGCTCCACGACGCTACCGTTGCTTGCAATCGATCCGCCAACGTTCGATACCGATCCCGTCGCGTTTCCAAGCGTCAGCGTGCCACTGCCGGCATGCGTAATCGTGCCGCCATCGTTCACGAGTGATGCAGGAGAAAGCGTCAGGTCCGTACTGTTGGTTTGTAGCGTGCCGCCATTCGAATTGTCGAGCGTGCCGCTGACGTTGACAGCCATGGCCGACGAGCCAAGTTGCGTAATCGTGCCGCCGCGGTTCGTGAGATTCGACGCGCTCAACGCGAGCTGATTCGCTTCGAGCGAACCGTCATTGTTGTCAAGCGTCGAGTCGGCCTTCACCGACAGGTTAGGCGCAACGATCGAACCGCTCAGGTTCGACATCGCGCCCGTGTAGATCATCGCGTTCGCGCTTGCGCCAATTTGGCCACCGTCGTTCGTCAGCGTGCCGCTGGAAACGGCAAGGTCCGTACTGGACAACAGCTTGCCATGCGTGTTGTTCAATGCGCCGGCGATCGTCGCTGTCACCCCGGCTTGGCCATTGATCGCCCCCGACGTGTTGTTCAGCGAACCGCTTTGCGCGACGACTCGCCCATTGCTCGCGATCGAGCCGTCGACGTTCGAAATCGAACCAGTGCCGTTGCCAATCGTCAGCGTGCCGGTACCCGCATGCGTAATCGTGCCGCCATCGTTCACGAGCGAAGCCGGGGTCAGCGTAAGGTCGGTGCTGTTCGTCTGAATCACACCGGCTGCCGAGTTATCGAGCGTGCCGCTGACGTCGACAGCCATGGTCGACGAGCCATATTGCGTGATCGTGCCGCCATGGTTCGTCAGGTTCGGTGTGGTCAACGCGAGCTGGTTGGCTTCGAGCTTGCCGCCGCTATTGTTAAGCGTCGAATCAGCCGTCACCGACAGGTTAGGCGCAACGATCGAACCGCTCAGGTTCGTCATCGAGCCCGTGTGGATCATCGCGTTCGTAGTCGCGCTAACCTGACCGCCGTCGTTCGTGAGCGTGCCGCTGGTGATGCCAAGGTCCGTATTGGACAGCAGCTTGCCATTCGTATTGTTCAGCGCGCTACCGACCGTGGCCGACAGGCTGGTTTGGCCGCTGATCGAGCCGGCCGTGTTGTTCAGCGTGGCCGATTGCGCCACCACGCGCCCGTTGCTCGCGATCGTACCGCCGATGTTCGACACTGATCCCGTGCCGTTGCCGAGCGTAAGCGTGCCGGTGCCCGCATGCGTGATCTTGCCGCCGTCATTGACCAGCAAGGCGGGAGCGAGCGTCAGGTCGGTACTGTTGGTTTGCAGCGTGCCGCCGCCGGAATTGTCGAGCGTGCCCGACACGTTCACACTCATCGCGCCGGTGCCGATCTGCGTGATCGTGCCGCCGTGATTCACGAGGTCGGTCGCGTTCAACGACACCGTGTCGGCCTTCACCGCGCCTGCGCTATTGTCGAGGGTCGTGCCGCTCAGTGCCGCCGTCTGAGCGACAATCGAGCCGCCGCTGTTGATCAGACGCGCGCCCGCATCGACCGCCACCTTTTGCGTAGCCTGCAAAGCGCCACCGCTATTGTCGATCGATTGTCCCGAGACATGCAGATTCGTACTGGACGTCATCGTCCCGTGGTTGGCAACGTTGCCGCCGTGCACGGTGACGTCGCCGTTGCCACCGATCACGCCGCCCTGCGCGCCGTTTGCAGTCTTGCCCGCTGCGTTGGTCAACTGGCCGCTGGTCGTCACGGAGAGGCCGTCGCTGTTGAGCGACGTAATCCGACCCGCCGTGTTGTCCAGCGACGCACCGGCCACCGTCATGCCAGCCGCGCTCTGAACGGTGCCCTGGTTGTTCGCGATGGCGCCGCCACGCACGTCCGCCGTGCTTTCGGATACCAGTTCGCCGGACTGGTTGGCGATCTGGCCTGCGACGTTGACCGACAGCTGCCCCTGCGACGACACCTTGCCGCCCTGGTTCGACAGGTTGCCGCCGGTCAGCGTCGTGCCGTTGCCGCTCGACAGGCTGCCGTGATCGTTGATCACGGTGCCCGATGCGTTCGCCTGAATGGCGCCTTGCGCGCTCGTCGTCGCGTTCGACAGATTCACGTCGCCGGCCGTCGCGTTCAGCGACAGATTGCCGTTCGCGGCGGTCTGGCTGCCGGCGAGATTCACACTGCCGCCCGTCAGCGACGCGTTACCGCCCGCGACTTTTTGGCCGGTCGCGGTCAGTTGGCCCGACACGGTCAGGTTCAGGTCGCCGCTGCGCGCCACGGAACCGTCGTTGTTCACGCCCGCCCCGAGCGTGCCGGTCGAGTTGATGCTACCGGCGTTGACCGTCGTATTTTGCTGCGCCGCGAGCGTCCCGCTGTTCGTCAGATCGGCTGCAGTGTTCGCCGACAACGATTGTTGCGCATACGTGGTGCCGCTATTCTGGATGCCGCCCGACGCCGACATCGCAAGGTTGCCGCTTGCCGTGGTCTTGCCCGCGAGCACAAGCCGGCCGTCCGATTGCAACGTCAAATCGCCTGCCTGCGCCGCGATCGTCCCTGCGTTCGCGACACCAACGCCTGCGGAGTTGCCAACCAGAAACACCCTATTGGCATACATGCCGCCTAACTGAGCCACGTCAATCGCGACAGCAGGTGCAGGACCGTCACCGGCGACCTGCGTCGCGGCAAGCGTGTCGTGATTAACCTGATTCGTACCGGCGACTACATTGAGATTCTTCGCATAGATCGCGGCATTAGCCTGTATGGCACGGGCGATGATGTCGGTCTGATCAACATTCGAAGTATCGAGGCCCGCGCCTTGCACGGTTACGAGGCCGCGATTGACATTGAAGCCCGTCAACGCCCCGTCCGCGCCAAACTGCGGCACGCCGGTTGTCAAGACCGCGCGCGAGGTATTGATGAACCCGCCACCGTCCACGACGATACCGGCAGGGTTGGCCAGCACGATCTCCGCGCGGCTGCCCGCGATCTCCACATACCCCTTGATCTGGCTCGCCGCGGTGCTGTTGACCTGGTTGACGATGATGCGCGCCGCCTGCCCCGCGCTCAGGTTCGGGTTGCCGTTGATATAGCCGGCCTGCTGCGTGTTGACGATCGTCGACGCGTTGTTCAGGATCGCGCCGTTTTTCTGAACGTCGAACTGGTTATAGGTGTTCAGCGACACGCCGGCAGCGCTCGGCGTGTTGATGTTGACTTGCGGCAGGCCGTTCGGCGTCTGCACCACCGCGGGCGCGTGAGGCCCCGCGCCGACGATCTGCGCAGTCGCCCATATCGGATTCGCGCCGGCTGCGACCAGCGCGCCGAATGCAGTCACCCGTAATGCGAACTTCGCTGCCGGATGCTCGGCGCCGCGCTTGGCGACACGGCGAGTCTCGCCCGTATTTGTTTTCCCCGTGCTGCTGGCCGTTTCTTCGACGGCAACCAACATACCCCGTACGCGGCTGAATACCAGCCGATAATGGTTTTTGTTCATCTTCTTGGTCTACTCGCGATTTTCGTTCGATCCGCCCTGACGGCCTCGGACATCGCGTGGAATCTATTTGAAATCGTGGAAAGGCACCGTCAACGAGTGTCAATCGTCGCCGGGAAGCGACGGACGAGACGACTCGATACATCGGTCGATTACTGCCATGCCAATCCGACTATCTCGATATTTTATATAATGAAATACTCCGCCGACTGCAAATATCGACGGTATTGTTAACGGCAATCCGGGCGAATCTTACCTCACCCATCAGTTCAAAAAAATCCCTGACAGAATTGCGAGGTCGAATCGGCATGCGACCTGTAATCAGATCTCTTGTAATTGCTTATCGGGATTACATCATCGCAAGGATTTGATCCGTTCGACCGCCGTGCTCTCGACACGCCGCGCCTGCGCCCCCCGCGACAACAACCACCGCGCCGCGCCATCGAGCGACGTGCACAGCACCAGATAGATCACCGCGACGAACAGGAAGATCGGCGCCGGATACACCATCAGCCGGTTGTTCACCTGCGTTGCGACGAACGACAGCTCCGGCACGCCGACGATATACGCGAGCGACGTGTCCTTCACGAGCGCGACCCACTGGTTGACGAACGACGGCGTCATGATCCGGATCGCCTGCGGCAGCAGCACGTAGCGCACCGTCTGCCAGCGCGTGAGCCCGAGCGAGAGCCCCGCCTGCCATTGCCCGTCGCCCGCCGCGACGATCCCCGCATGCACCGCATGCGCGAGATACGCGCCGCCGACCAGCGCCAGCGCGCACACGACCGTCGCGAGCCCCGGCACGTCCATGTGCAGCAGCACGGGCATCAGGAAATACGTCCAGAAGATCAGCATCAGCACCGGAGTCGCGCGGAAGAAACCGATGAATGCGAGGAGCAGCACGCGCGACGGACCGCGTGCGAGCGCCATCGCGACACCGAGCGCCACGCCGAGCACGGCCGACGCAATGGCGCTCGCGAGCGCAAGCACCAGCGACAGCGCGGCGCCGCCGAGCGGGCCGTCCGGAAACGCACCGACCAACAGGTACGGCAGATTCGAGAGCAGCAGCGAAAGATCCATCGTCAGCGCCCTGCTCCGAGCCGGTCGCGCCATTGCGTGGCCGCATACGCACCGGCCTCGATCGCGGCCACCGCCGCGACGTACAGCAGCGTCGCGACGCCGAACGCGGCGAACGTCTTGAACGTCTCGGTCTCGACCTGCCGCGACGCATACGACAGCTCGGCCACGCCGATCGCCATCGCGAGCGACGAGTTCTTCACGAGATTCATGTATTGGCCGAACAGCGGCGGCAGCGCGATGCGCACGGCCTGCGGCAGCACCACGTAACGCAGCGACTGCGTCGGCGTGAGGCCGAGCGCGGCCGCCGCATCGTGTTGCGCCCGCCGCACGCCGCGCAGGCCGGCTTCGCATTCCTCGGCGACGAACGCAGCCGTATAGGCGCTCAATCCCACCCAGCCCGCGACGAATTCGAACGACGGCCACGCGATCGTGAACGGGCCGGCGCTCACCGCATGACGCGCATTGAGCCACGCGATCCACGTATCGGGCAGCAACGACGCGACGCCGAAATACCAGAACAGCAGTTGCACGAGCAGCGGCGTGTTGCGGAATGCGACGACGTACGCGGCGGCGAACGCGCGCGGCGTCCTGCCGCGCGCATGCCGCATCACGGCGAGCAGCAGCCCGCCGACGGTCGCGGCAATCGCCGACGCGGCCGCGAGGCCGAGTGTCAGCAGGAAGCCCTGCCAGAGCCAGGATAGATATTTGGGAGCCAATCCGAGCATGCTGGAGAGCGCGCACGACGCGCGCGGTCGGAGATGAAAACGAAAAGCGCCGCGCGGCCAGTGTTCCGGCCGATCGCGGCGCGCGTGCAGCGAAGGTCAGGTCTTGTCGCCGATCCGGAAAATTCGCGTGAGCGGCGTCTTCGTCGTCGGCCCGAACCATGCGTCGTAGATCTGCGTGGCGCGGCCGTTCGCCTCGAGCCCCTTCAGCGTGTCGTTGACGAAGCCGAGCAGGCGCGTTTCGCCCTTCGGCACGCCGACGCCCATGTAGTCGTTCGAGATCGTGAACGCCGGGATCTCGTAGTTCTGCTTGTCGGGCACGTTCGCGAGCAGGCCGATCAGTTTCGGGCCGTCCTGCGTGATCGCCTGCACGTTGCCGGCGCGCAGGGCGGCGAACGCGAACGGCGTGTCGTCGTACGCGACGATCGTCGCCTTCGGGAATTTCTCGCGCAGCGTGATCTCGTTCGTCGTGCCCTTGTCCGCGCCGACGCGCAGCGCGTTCAGCTGGTCGGCCGATTTCAGCACGCCCTTCTTCGCGAGAAACTGCTGGCCCGACGAGAAATACGGGATGCTGAAGTCGACCTGCTTCGCGCGCTCGTCGGTGATCGTGAAGTTCGCGAGCACGAGATCGACCTTGCCGGACGTCAAAAACGGAATGCGGTTCGCGGGGTTGGTCGGTTGCAGTTGCAGCTTCACGCCGAGCTTGTCGGCGAGCGCCTTCGCGTAATCGACGTCGAGACCGACGATGTGGTTGCTTTTCGCGTCGACATAACCGAACGGCGGGTTGCTGTCGAACGTCGCGACGCGCAGCACGCCGGCCTTCTTGATGTCGTCGAGACGGTCCGCATGCGCGACGGTGCCTGCGGAGATGAGCGCGACCCCGATGAGCCACGTAGCGAGCGTGTTGATTTTCATGAGCACGACCTGATTTGTTATGGAGGCCGCCGCGGATCGCGCGGCGGCACGGTTCGAAACACATCGCGACGAAGTGTGTCGTCGCGAAGCCGCTAACGTATCAGCGCGTGCGGCGAATTCGAACCAACAAATGGTGCTTTGCTCTGCGGGTTTCGTGATGAGGCACATGGGCTGCGGTCACGCACGCGGTCACACAAAAAAAGACGCCCGCTGCAAGCAGCGGGCGCGAATCCCAGTCAAGGAGGTGTCACACGAACTACGCAGCCAGATTAAGGAAATCGCCCGTCATGGACAACGAATCGATTTCCATATCGATATGACGCGGCACGCTCATGCCGGCGCGTGCGGAATCGCACGCCGCAAAAAAACGTCCCGCCAACCGGCGGGACGTTCGTCATCATGCAAGTACGCGCGACGCGCGGCCGATCACGGCTCGTGACGCAGATACCCTTCCTTGCTCGGATCGCGCATCCGCCACGACACGATCAGCGAGATCGCGCACAGCACGGTCACGTACCAGTAGAAGGTTTCCTCGCTGCCGATCGACTTGAACCACAGCGCAACGTACTCGGCCGAGCCGCCGAAGATCGCGTTCGCCACCGCATACGACAGGCCGACGCCCATCGCGCGCACTTCCGGCGGGAACATCTCGGCCTTGATGAGGCCGCTGATCGACGTGTAGAAACTGACGATCGCCAGCGCCACCGTGATCAGCACGAATGCGGCCACCGGGCTCGTCACGTCCTTCAGCGCGTGCATCAGCGGCACCGTGCCGATCACCGCGAACGAACCGAACAGGATCATCGACGTGCGGCGGCCGATCTTGTCCGACAGCGCGCCGAACACCGGCTGCATCAGCATGTAGACGAGCAGCGCGACGGTCATCACGTTGCTGGCCGTCTTCGCGTGCATGCCGGCCGTGTTCACGAGGTACTTCTGCATGTACGTCGTGAACGTGTAGAAGATCAGCGAGCCGCCGGCCGTGAAGCCGACCACGGTGAAGAACGCGCCCTTGTGCTGCCACACGCCGCGGATCGTGCCGGCGTCTTTCTTGTCGCGCGATGCGCTCGTCGACGTCTCGTCGAGCGACTTGCGCAGGTACAGCGAAATCAGCGCGGCCGCCGCGCCGACCACGAACGGAATGCGCCAGCCCCATGCTTTCAGCTCGCCGGCGGACAGCGTCTGCTGCAGGATCACGAGTACCAGCAGCGCGCACAGCTGGCCGCCGATCAGCGTCACGTACTGGAACGATGCGAAGAAGCCGCGACGGCCCTTCAGCGCGACTTCACTCATGTAGGTCGCGCTCGTCCCGTACTCGCCGCCCACCGACAGGCCCTGGAACAGGCGCGCGACCAGCAGCAGCGCCGGCGCGAGCGCGCCGATCTGCGCATAGGTCGGCAGCACCGCGATCACGAGCGACCCGCCGCACATCATCAGCACCGAGATCATCATCGCCGCGCGACGGCCGTGACGGTCGGCGATGCGGCCGAACAGCCAGCCGCCGATCGGACGCATCAGGAAGCCGGCCGCGAACACGCCGGCCGTGTTCAGCAACTGCGTCGTCGTGTTGCCGCTCGGGAAGAACGCCGGCGCGAAGTACAGCGCGCAGAACGAGTAGATGTAGAAGTCGAACCACTCGACGAGGTTGCCCGATGAGGCGCCGACGATGGCGAACACGCGCCGCCGGGTGTCATGCGCGGACAGCGCAGCTTGGTCGGTCTGGACGTCCATGGGTTGGTCTGTTCCTTTTAGTGCTTTCTGGGCGAGACGGCTGGGGGCCGCCGCGTGCGGTCGCACGTGGCACCGGTTCCGGCGCACGGCGCTACGGGATTTTAGCGAAATGTAAAGTAACAAGCGCTCCGGGTTCGTCCGGATGTAGAAAAATTTTCTCCCGCCACGCGTTCGTCATATGAAAACGCCAGCCCGAAGGCTGGCGTTCGATGCAAACATTTCCGACTGCGGCGACGATCACACGCGCACTTCCGGCGGCACGTAGCGGCACTCGTAGCGCTTGCGCACGGTGCCGGCCTCGTCGACGCTTTCCAGGTACACGTCGAACTGCCAGAGCCGCGCCATGTGCTTGAGCACTTCGTCGCTGTCGCCCGACAGGTGGCGGTTGTCGGTCATGAAGTGGCGCAGCGTGAGGCTGCGGTCGCCGCGCGTATTGACGGCCCACACCTGGATGTTCGGCTCGCGGTGATGGATGTCGTACTGCCGCGACAACGCCTGCCGCACGTACTGGTAGCCGGAATCGTCGTGGATCGCCGATACCTCGAGCGAATCGCGCATGTCGTCGTCGAGCACCGAGAAGAGCCGCATCTCGCGAATCAGGTTCGGCGACAGGTACTGCGCGATGAAGCTCTCGTCCTTGAAGTTGCGCATCGCGTAGTGCATCGCCGGCAGCCACGGCGTGCCCGCGATCTCCGGAAACCACTTGTAGTCTTCCTCCGTCGGCGCTTCGCAGATCCGTCGGATGTCACTCATCATCGAGAAACCGAGCGCATACGGATTGATCCCGCTGTAGTACGGCTTCGTGACGGGTGGCTGATAGACCACGTTGCTGTGCGAATGCAGGAACTCCATCATGAAGCCGTCTTCCAGCTTGCCCTGGTTGTACAGCGTATTGAGCAGCGTGTAGTGCCAGAACGTCGCCCAGCCTTCGTTCATTACCTGCGTCTGCCGCTGCGGATAGAAATACTGGCCGATCTTGCGCACGATGCGGATCACTTCCCGCTCCCACGGTTCGAGCAGCGGGGCATTCTTCTCCGCGAAATACAACAGGTTCTCCTGCGGCTCGGACGGATAGCGGTCGTCCTGCTCCTCCGTCAGCTCCGGTTTCTTGCCCGGCAGCGTACGCCACAGCTCGTTGACCTGCGACTGCAGGTACGCCTCGCGCTCGCGCCGCAGCGCCGCCTCCTTCGACAGCGACGGTTTCTGCGGCCGCTTGTAGCGGTCGACGCCGTAATTCATCAGCGCATGGCACGAGTCGAGCAGTTCCTCGACGCGATCGAGGCCGTAGCGCTCCTCGCATTCCGCGACGTAGTTCTTCGCGTACACGAGATAATCGATGATCGCGTGCGCGTCGGTCCACAGCCGGAACAGGTAATTGCCCTTGAAGAACGAATTGTGCCCGTACGCCGCGTGCGCGATGACGAGCGCCTGCATCGTCATCGTGTTCTCTTCCATCAGATACGCGATGCACGGGTTCGAATTGATGACGATTTCGTAGGCCAGGCCCATCTGGCCGCGGCGGTAGCTCTTCTCGGTCGCGAGGAAGTGCTTGCCGAACGACCAGTGACGGTAGTTGACGGGCATCCCGACCGACGCATACGCATCCATCATCTGCTCGGCGCTGATCAGTTCGAGCTGGATCGGGTAGATGTCGAGCTCGTATTGTTCGGCGACCTGCGAGATGTGCGTGTCGTATTCCTCGAGCAATTCGAACGTCCAGTCGGACGGGCACGGCAACGGCTTGCGTTCGGCAACGTTCATACGCGCTTCCTTTTGCCCGGAACCGGGCAAGTCGGCGGCCGGCGGCGGCGGTTCGGCCTGCGCGCGTTGCTGCGGTGCGGCAGGGCCGGCCGTATCGTCGCCGGAAGGGCGCGGCTCGTAGCCGCGCGACTCGTTGTGCAGATGGCGGGTCGTCATGACATTTCCACCTGCTTTTCGAACAATTCGCGAAACACCGGGTAAATGTCCGCAGCCGATTCCACTTTTTTCATCGCGAGATGCGGTTGCGACAGGGCCAGTTGCGCGTATTCCAGCCACAGATTCTGCTCTTCCGGCGCGACCTGGATATACGCGAAGTAACGCGTCTTGGTGAGGATATCCTCTTCCAGGATTTTGCGACACTTGGGCGAATCGTCAGTCCAGTTGTCGCCGTCGGATGCCTGCGCGCCGTAGATGTTCCACTCGGTCGGCGAGTAGCGCTCGTCCATCACCTTGCGCATCAGTTCGAGCGCGCTCGACACGACCGTGCCGCCGCTTTCGGTCGAATGGAAGAAGGTGTCCTCGTCGACTTCCTCGGCGCGCGTGTGGTGGCGGATGAACACGACTTCGATGCGCTCGTAGTTGCGCTTGAGGAACAGGTAAAGCAGGATGAAGAAGCGCTTCGCGAGATCCTTGCGCTGCTCGTCCATCGAGCCCGACACGTCCATCAGGCAGAACATCACGGCCTGGCTCGACGGTTGCGGCTGCTTCACTCGGTTGATGTAGCGCAGGTCGAACGGATCGATGAACGGAATCCGCCAGATGCGCCCTTTCAGGTGATGAATCTCCGCCTCGAGCGTCGCGATTTCCGCGCGGCGGTCTTCGGGGTCGCTCTTCAGCGCTTCGAGCTGCGCCTCGAGCTCGCGCAGCTCGTTGACGAGCGGCGAGCCGAGCGCGATGCGCCGGCCGAGCGCGCTGCGCAGCGAACGCACGACGTCGATGTTGTTCGGCGTACCTTCCGCCGACCAGCCCGCGCGCACGTTCTTCCAGCTCGGCACCGTCAGCAGGTGCGTCTTCACGAGGCGCGGCAGTTCGAGATCGTCGAAGAAGTACTGCATGAATTCGTCGCGCGACAGCTCGAACACGAAGTCGTCCTGCCCTTCGCCCTCGTTGCTCGCCTGACTGCCGCCGCCGCCCGAGCCGCCCTGCGGACGCGGAATCTTGTCGCCGCGCACGTAGTCTTCATTACCCGGGTGCACATATTCGCGACGCCCGCCCGGCGCGTGCCGGAAATTCGGCTCCGCGATGTCCTTGCGCGGGATCGTGATGCTCTGCGTGCTCTGGATATCCTTGATGCTACGGTCGCGCACCGCGTCGGACACGGCACGACGAATGTAGTTCTTGACGCGACGCAGAAAGCGTTCGCGATTGGCGATGCTCTTGTTCTTGCCGGCCAGCCTGCGGTCGATGATTTGATGAAGCACTCCCGGTCTCCCGCTCGAAAGTCGATCTGCCGGGGCACTCGCCGCGCATGCCGTCTGCCGTCATGCGGGCGGCGCCTCTGAAAGCGCCCGTACGGACTCGCCGTCCGGGCGCGATACCGCGCGCGTCATGACGACTTGCGCACGCGCAGGTACCAGTCGCAAAGCAGCCTCACCTGCTTCGGCGTATAGCCCTTCGCGACCATCCGGTTCACAAAGTCCTCATGCTTGCGCTGCTCCTCCGCCGAACCCTTGGCGTTGAATGAAATGACCGGCAACAGTTCTTCGGTGTTCGAGAACATCTTCTTCTCGATCACGACGCGCAACTTCTCGTAGCTCGTCCACACGGGATTCTTGCCGGCGTTCGCCGCCCGCGCACGCAACACGAAGTTCACGATCTCGTTGCGGAAATCCTTCGGATTGCTGATCCCGGCCGGCTTCTCGATCTTCTCCAGTTCCGCGTTCAGCGCGGCGCGGTCGAAGCTCTCGCCCGTGTCGTGATCGCGGAATTCCTGATCCTGGATCCAGAAGTCCGCATACGTGACGTAGCGATCGAAGATGTTCTGACCGTACTCCGAATACGACTCGAGATACGCGGTCTGGATCTCCTTGCCGATGAACTCCGCGTAGCGCGACGCGAGCACGTCCTTCACGAACGACAGATACTTCTGCTCGGTTTCCGGCGGGAACTGCTCGCGTTCGATCTGCTGCTCGAGCACGTACATCAGATGCACCGGGTTCGCCGCGACCTCGCTCGTATCGAAGTTGAACACACGCGACAGGATCTTGAACGCGAACCGTGTCGACACGCCGGTCATCCCTTCGTCCACGCCCGCGTAGTCGCGATACTCCTGGTACGACTTCGCCTTTGGATCGGTGTCCTTCAGGTTTTCGCCGTCGTACACCTGCATCTTCGAGAACAGGCTCGAATTCTCCGGCTCATGCAGGCGCGACAGCACCGAGAACTGCGACATCATCTTCAGCGTGCCCGGCGCGCATACGGCCTCGGCCAGCGACGAATTGCGGATCAGCTTCTCGTAGATCTTGATCTCTTCCGACACGCGCAGGCAGTACGGCACCTTCACGACGAAGATCCGGTCGAGCAGTGCCTCGTTGTTGCGGTTGTTGCGGAAGGCCTTCCACTCCGATTCGTTCGAGTGCGCAAGAATCACGCCGTCGAACGGAATCGCGCCGAAACCTTCGGTGCCCTTGAAGTTGCCTTCCTGCGTGGCGGTCAGCAGCGGGTGCAGCACCTTGATCGGCGCCTTGAACATTTCGACGAATTCGAGCAGGCCCTGGTTCGCGAGGCACAGGCCGCCCGAGTAGCTATAGGCGTCGGCATCGTCCTGCGCGTACTGTTCGAGCTTGCGGATATCGACCTTGCCGACCAGCGACGAAATGTCCTGGTTGTTCTCGTCGCCCGGCTCGGTCTTCGCGATGCCGACCTGCCGCAGGATCGACGGATAGCGGCGCACCACGCGGAACTGGCGGATGTCGCCGTTGTATTCGTGCAGGCGCTTGACGGCCCACGGACTCAGGATGCTTTTCAGGTAGCGGCGCGGAATGCCGTACTGTTCCTCGAGGATCGGACCATCCTCGTCGTAGTCGAACAGCCCGAGCGGCGATTCGTTGACGGGCGAGCCCTTCAGCGCATAGAACGGCACGCGCTCCATCAGTTGCTTCAGGCGCTCGGCGATCGACGACTTGCCGCCGCCCACCGGGCCCAGCAGATAGAGAATCTGCTTCTTCTCTTCAAGACCTTGCGCAGCGTGGCGGAAGTATGCGACCACCTGCTCGATCACCTCCTCCATTCCGTAGAACTCACGGAATGCCGGATACACCTTGATGACCTTGTTCGCGAAGATCCGCGACAGGCGCGGGTCGTTGCGGGTATCGATCTGTTCAGGTTCCCCGATTGCTTCCAGCATGCGTTCACCAGCCGTCGCGTACGCGGATGGATCGTTCTTGCAGAGCGCGAGATACTCCTCCAGCGAGAGCTCTTCCTCTCGCGTTTTTTCGAAGCGGTTCGCGAAGCTGCTGTAAATATCCATGCTACCTCCCTCGCCTGAGTCTGAAGACGTGCCTGCCTTCGTCTGACTGCGCAGAAGCAAGCGCGTTCGAATTCATCCTAAACCCTTTCTTATTTTTTTTCACGAACTCTTCGTATGAAGTTCGTCATTCTCGACAACACCGCTTGGACAACGCATTTCGTCGTTTTACAATCGACCTCCCGAGCCGCAGAAACTGCATCCGCCGCGTCTCGTCGAACATCGAAACGTCTCGTGCGTTGGACGCCTCCGACGTCGTCGCCTCTCCCTTCATTCCTATACGTTCGAGCGGTCGCGTGCGATGACACGCCGCGCGCACCGTTACAAATTTTTTTCGCAGTCCCTTACGGACATACCCGTACGACGAACGGGGGAACATGACGCGCATGCAGCGCATCGCCGAGGGTCCGTCGGTGCACGATGCGCAACGCACGTGCCGATGCACGACCGATCGTCCACGCTGTCACATTCAACTGTCGCAGAAACGACGACGCCCGCAATCGCGGGCGTCGTGGGTCACCAAATGGGGATCGATACGCGGCGCGCGCCGATCAGAACGTCTCCCAGTCGTCGCCGCCGGCGGTCGCGGCGGCCGGCGCGGGCGCGGGCGCAGCCGAGACGGCGGCAGGCTTGCGCGCCGGCGCCGTCGCTGCAGCGGCCGCACGTTTCGGCGCGGCGTCGCGTTCGACGCGCGCGGCAGCCGGTGCGGGGGACGGGACGGACGGCGTGCGCGGCGCATGACGCGCCGCCACCGCAACGACGGCGCCCGCGCGTGTCGCTCCGTCGTCGAGCTGGAATACCGCCGCCGTTTCGCGCAGGCGGGCCGCCTGTTCTTCGAGCGACTGCGCGGCAGCCGCGGCTTCCTCGACGAGTGCGGCATTCTGCTGCGTGACCTCGTCCATCTGCGTGACCGCGCGCGCCACCTGGTCGATCCCGCCGCTTTGCTCCTCGGACGCCGCCGCGATCTCGCCCATGATGTCCGTCACGCGCTGAACCGCGCTGATCACGTCGCTCATCGTGCGCCCGGCTTCGTCGACCAGCGTCGAGCCGGTCCGGATCCGCTCCACCGACGCGTCGATCAGCGCCTTGATTTCCTTCGCCGCGCTCGACGAACGCTGCGCGAGGCTGCGCACTTCGCCGGCGACAACCGCGAAGCCTCGGCCTTCCTCGCCGGCCCGCGCGGCTTCGACGGCCGCATTCAGCGCAAGAATGTTGGTCTGGAACGCGATTCCCTCGATGATCGCGATGATGTCCGCGATTTTCGCCGAGCTGTCGTTGATTTCGCCCATCGTGCCGACCACCTGGCCGACCACCGTATTGCCCTTGTTTGCAATCTCGGACGCATTCGCGGCCAGCGAGCTTGCCTGACGCGCATTGTCCGCGTTCTGCTTCACGGTGCCGGTCAGTTGCTCCATGCTCGACGCGGTTTCCTGCAGCGCGGCGGCCTGTTCCTCGGTACGCGACGACAGGTCGATGTTGCCGGCCGCGATCTGGCGGGCCGCGGTCGCGATCGACTCGCTGCCGCCGCGCACGGTGCGCACCGTGTCGACGAGCCCGCGCTGCATCCTCGCGAGGCCCTCCAGCATCTGGCCCATCTCATCGCGCCGGTCCACGACGATCGGCCGGCGCAGGTCGCCCGCGGCGATCGCGTCGAAATGCGACAGCGCGTCGGCGATCGGGCGGCCGATCGCGCGGCTCAGCGTCAGCCACGACAGCACCGCGGCGCCGATGCCGGCCAACAGCACGACGATCGACAGCACGCGCATCGTCTCGAACACCGATTCCGCCTGATCGAAGCGCGCCTGCGCATTGGTGAACTGGAAGTTGCGCAGCGCTTCGCCGGCCGCGGCCAGCTCGGTATAGCGCGCCTGAAGCTGCTTCGCGCCGTCGCCGATCCGGTCATGATCGCCGGCCGCGACCGCACTCGCGAACGCGTCGCAACTGGCCTGCAGCACCTTGCGCCGGGCGGCGACGTCCTGTGCGAGCCGGTCCTCGTCGGCGTCGCGCGGCAGCGCAAGGTATTTCTGCCACCACGCGTCCGACTGCGTGCGCATCGCGCGGCTGCGCTCGATGGCCGCCGCCGAGTCCGGCGTGCCGGCCAGCAGCGCCGCACGGTCGAGTGCGAGGCGCTCGCGTGCGGCGAACATTTCCGAGACCGCGACGTCGACCGCGCTCGGCATCTGGTTCGTGTAAATCTCGCGCGTCGACTCGTTCGAACGCGTCATCCCGTGCAGACCGAGCACGCCGGTGACAGCCAGCAGTACCGCCAGAAACGCCATCGTCAAACCGATGCGCGCACGAATCGTCAGGTTCCTGAACACCATCATCCACCCTGTGTTGCGTCGTCATGAACGGGCCCGGCCCGTTGGCTCGAAGCATTGCTTCACTCGGTGCATTTACGACCGCGCGGCGCATAACTTGATGGTTTTGCCGTGTTTATTTCGCATTATTCGTCTGTTTATTGAATAAGGCTGAATAATCGACGCAATTCGGGTCGGAGCGAAAACGGGGCGAACGCGCGTCGGCGCGCCAATGCAGCGCACCCGGCCGTCTCGTGCGACGGACCGGGCGCGTGGGGAACCGAAAACGCGAGACTGGGGATCCGGCCCTAGTCGGCCAGTTCCGCCCGCGTCGGGATCGAGGGCTGGGCGCCCGCGCGCGTTACCGACAGCGCCGCCGCGCGTTGCGCGAAGCGGATGGCGGTATCGACGTTCGCGCCGGCCGCGAGCCGTGCGGAGAAGCCGCCGATGAAGGTGTCGCCGGCCGCCGTCGTGTCGATGGCCTGCACGACCGGCGCCGGATAGTGCCGCGCGGCGCCGTCGGCCGTCAGCGCGAGCACGCCGCGCGCGCCGAGCGTGATCAGCACGTTGCGCGCGCCGCCGGCCTGGAGCGCCCGCGCGGCGGCTTCGGCGTCGGCCGGGTCGCGCACCGGCAGCCCGGTCAGCGCGGCCGCCTCGACCTCGTTCGGGATCAGGTAATCGACGAGCGGCAGCCAGCCGTCCGGCAGCGGCGCGACGGCCGGGGCCGGATTGAGCACCACCGTGCGGCCGAGCCGGCGTCCGGCCGACAGCGCCGCGAACACCGCGTCCGGCGGCGTCTCGAGCTGGCAGATCAGCACGTCGGCCGTCGCCAGCGCGGCCTCGTGCCGTGCGATCGTGTCGGTCGTGACCTCGCCGTTGCCGCCCGCGACGATCACGATCGCGTTCTGGCTCGCATCGTCGACGACGATCAGCGCGACGCCGGTCGACGCCGACGCGCTCGTCGCGAGCCCCGTGCAGTCGATGCCCTCGGCCTCGAGGCCCGCGCGCAGTGCCGCGCCGTGCGCATCCGCGCCGACGCAGCCGATCATCGCGACCTGCGCGCCGAGCCGGGCGGCGGCGACGGCCTGGTTGCCGCCCTTGCCGCCCGCCGCCTGCGCGAACGCGTGCCCGGCGAGCGTTTCGCCCGGCAGCGGCAGCCGCGGCGCGCGCACGACGAGATCCATGTTGAGGCTGCCGACCACCGTCACGCGGCCGGCGCCCGTTGCGCTCGCCGTCATGCGCGCGCACCCGGCGCGGCCGGCTCGCGATAGACGGCCGTCGATTCGCGCAGCACGAGGCGCGGCGACACGACACGGCGGCGGCTCGGCACGGCGGTCGAGCCGCCGCCGATCCGTTCGATCAACGTCTGCGCGGCCATTTCGCCGAGCGCACGCACCGACTGGCCGACCGTCGACAGCGCCGGATACGTGTAGCGGGAAAATTCGATGTCGTCGAAGCCGATGATCGAACAGTCGTCGGGCACGCGCAGCCCGCGCTCGGCCGCCGCGCGCAGCGCGCCGACCCCCATCAGGTCGTTGCCCGCGAAGATCGCGCTCGGCCGTACCGATTCGAACAACCGCGACGCCGCGTGATAGCCGCCGAGGCATGAGAAATCGCTTTCGGCGATCGCGCCCGGCACGATGTCGACGCCGCGCTCGGCCATCGCGCGGATGAAGCCGTGTACGCGCATCGCGCTGACCGCGGTGTCGGTCGGCCCGGTGATGCAGCCGATCTTCGCGTGTCCGAGTTCGAGCAGGTGGCGCGTCGCCAGGTATGCGCCGCGCTCGTGGTCGATCTGCACGAGATCGGCCGCGAGCCCCTCGATGTTGCGGTCGACGACGACGAGCGGCGCATGGATATCCGCGAGCGTCTGCGCGAGCACCGCGTCCTCGCCGGCCGATGCGACGATCAGCCCATCGATGCGTTTTTCCTGCAGCACGCGCAGGTAGTTGCGCTGCTTCACGGGATCGTCGTCCGAATTGCAGAAGAACACGCAATAGCCGTTGGCCGCGCACTGATCCTCGATGCCGCGCGCCAGCTCGGCGAAGTACGGATTCGTGCTGTTCGGCACGACGAGGCCGATGGTCGCCGTCGCCCGCGCCTTCAGCGAGCGCGCCACGGCCGATGGCACGTAATTCAGCTCGCGGATCGCGCCCTCGACCTTCGCACGCACGTCGGCGGACACCGGCCGCGAATTGTTCACCACGTGCGAGACGGTCGTAAACGACACGCCCGCCATGGCCGCCACATCCTTGATCGTCGCCATTTCCCGTTTCTCTCTGGTCTGTTCTGTCTGTCTTTTTACCGCACGCGCGTACGCCGGCTGCGATACGTATCGAGCACGACCGCCACCACGATCACCGCACCCGTGATGATCCGTTTCGTCGGCTCGTTCGCACCGATCTGCGCGAGCCCCGCGGCCAGCACGGAGATGATCAACACGCCGAAGAACGTGCTGATCACCGAGCCGCGCCCGCCCATCAGGCTCGTGCCGCCGATCACGACGGCGGCGATGACCTGCAGTTCGAGGCCCGCGCCCGCGTTCGGATCGGCCGCCTCGAGCCGCGAAATCTGGAACAGCGACGCGAGCCCCGCGAGCGCGCCCATCAGTGCGAATACGAGGATTTTATACGGCCGCGGGTTAACCCCTGCAAGTCGCACCGCTTCCTCGTTCGTGCCGATGCCCACCAGATAGCGTCCGAACACCGTGCGCGTCAGCACAAACTGGGCCGCGATCATCACCGCGACCGCGATCAGGAACGCCGGCGAGATGCCCAGCGCGATCGGGTTCGACAGGAAGTCGAACGCGTCGCCGATATACGCGGTGCGCGAATTCGTCAGCTGGTACGCGAGGCCGCGCGCGGCCTCCAGCACGCCGAGCGACACGATGAACGACGGGATCCGCCAGCCGACCGTGACCGCGCCCGTCAGCGCGCCCGTGGCGGTCGCGACCGCGATGCCGATCAACGCGGCCGGCAGCGGCCCCCACTGCCATTTCAGCGCGGCGACGCTGACCATCGACGCGGCGAGCGCGAGCACCGAGCCGACCGACAGGTCGATCCCGGCAATGATCAGCACGAAGGTCATCCCGACCGACATCACGACGAGATCGGGAATCTGGTTCGCGATCGTGCTGAACGTGTCGTAGGTCAGGAAATGCGAGCTCAGCACCGAGAACAGCGCGATCATCGCGGCCAGCGCGCCGGCGAGCCCGAGATAGTTCGACAGGCCGAGCCGCGTGCCGGACAGCGTGCGCGCGCGGCGTCCCGTCACGTCCTGCTGCGCGCCTGCGTCGGTCGGGGATACGGGAGGCTGGGTCATTGCTGTCGTCCTGTCGTCGAAGTGCCCGGAGCGGCGCCGCGCGCGTGCTCCGGGTCCGGATGCTGCATGGCGGCCGCCGGCGTCTCGCGGCCGAAGCCGGCGAACGCCGCGGCCAGCAGCGCGTCCTGGGTCCAGTTGCCGCGCTCGAACACGGCGGTCATGCGCCCGGCCGACATCACGCCGATCCGGTCGCAGATCAGCATCAGCTCGCGCAGGTCGCTCGATACGACCACCAGCGCGCGGCCTTCGCGCGCGAGCGCGCCCATCAAAGTGTAGATCTCGAATTTGGCGCCGACGTCGATCCCGCGGGTCGGCTCGTCGAACAGCAGCACGCCCATGTCGCGCGCGAGCCAGCGGCCGATCACGACCTTCTGCTGGTTGCCGCCCGACAGCTCGCCGACCGGCTGCGCCGCGCCGTGCGTACGGATCCGCAGCGCATCGATCTGCTGTTCGGCGAGCGCCGTTTCGCGGGCCGAATCGACGATGCCGCCGCGCGCGAGCCGGTCGAGCTGGCCGAGCGACACGTTCGCGGTGATCGACTGCGACAGCAGCAGCCCTTCGCCCTTGCGATCCTCGGTGATCAGCGCGATGCCGAGCTTCACCGCATCGACGGGCGACGCGATCCGCGCCGGCTTCAACGGCTGACCGACGGCGATCGTCCCGGCATCCGGCGTATCGGCGCCGTAGATCAGCCGCAGCAGCTCGGTGCGTCCCGCGCCGATCAGCCCCGAGATGCCGAAGATCTCGCCCGCGCGCACCTCGAGCGACACGTCGCGCACCGCCGTCCCGCGCGTGAGGCCCGATACGGCGAGCCGCGGCGCGCCGAAGCGGCGCTCGCCGAGATCGATGTGTTCGCCGACCTCGCGCCCGACCATCAGCGTGACGAGCCCGTCGGACGTCGTCGCCGCCATGTCGCCCGCATGCACGAGCCGGCCGTCGCGCAGCACCGCGACGCGCTCGGCGACGCGCGCGAGCTCTTCGAGCCGGTGCGAGATGTAGACGATCGCGACGCCGCGCGCCTTCAGCCGGTCGATCTGCTCGAACAGCAGCTCGACTTCGCGCGCGGTCAGCATCGCGGTCGGTTCGTCGAGAATCAGCACGCGGCAGTCGCCGATCAGGTTGCGCGCGATCTCGACCATCTGCTGATGGCCGATGCCGAGCGCGCCGACCGGCGTATCGGGGTCGACCGCGTCGAGCCCGACCTGCGCCATCGCCGCGCGCGCGTCGTCGCGCAGCCGCGCGCGATCGATGATGCCGAAGCGCCGCGGCAGGCGGTTCAGGAACAGGTTTTCGGCGACGCTCAGCGTCGGCAGCAGGTTCAGCTCCTGCATCACCATGCGCACGCCGAGCGCCTCGGCCTGCGTGCGGCTCGCCGGCGCATAGGCCTCGCCGCCGAGCTGCATCGTGCCGGTGGTCGGGTCGACGAGCCCGCCGATGATTTTCGACAGCGTGCTCTTGCCGGCGCCGTTCTCGCCGGTCAGCGCGAGCGCCTGGCCCGCGTCGAGCGTCAGCGTGACGTCGGCGAGCACGGGTTCGGCATAGGTCTTGCCGATGCCGGAGACGGACAGCACGGGGTGGGCTGAACGGGAGGGTTGGAAGGTCGGTTCCATCGCGATCCTGGTTGCGGCCGCGCGCACGGGGCGCGCGGGTATGACGCTCACAAGTGCATGCAGTGGCCGTGATCGCGCTCACACCGGATAACGGCCGCCGCGCCGGATTCTTGAGCGCGGCGGCCGGACCGGTGCGGCGTTACTTCGTCACGAGATCCACCGGCGTCTCGACCACGCCGGACAGGTCGGCCTGCTTGCGATGCTCGGCGATCGCCTTGAGCGCCGTGTCGATGCCGAACACGGCCTGCTTCGCCGCATACTGGTCGGCGGTCGCGAGCACGCGGCCGTCCTTCAGCATCGGCTTGATCGCGTTGATGTTGTCGTAGCCGACCACGAGCACCTTGCCCTGCTTGCCGGCCGCGCGCACGGCCGACACGGCGCCGATCGCCATGTTGTCGTTGCCGCACAGCAGCGCCTTCAGGTTCGGGTATTCGTTGAGCATCGCGGCGGCCACCGCATTGCCCTTGTCGATCTCCCATTCACCCGACTGCACCGACACGACCTTCATCCCGCCCGCCTTCATCGCGTCCTGGAAGCCGGCCGTGCGCTGCTGCGCGTTGGTCGTCGTCGACACGCCTTCGACGATGCCGACCTGGTCGCCCGCCTTCAGCCGCTTCGCAAGGTAGTCGCCGATCTTGCGCGCGCCCTTGCGGTTGTCCGGGCCGACGAACGGCACGTTCAGGTTCTTCGACTTCAGCACGTCGGGATCGAGCCGGTTGTCGATGTTCACGACGACGATGCCGGCGTCGACGGCCTTCTTCACGACCGGCACGAGCGCCTTCGAATCGGCCGGCGCGAGCACGATCGCGTCGACCTTCGACACGATCATCTGCTCGACGATGCGGATCTGGTTCGCGGTGTCGGTCTCGTCCTTGATGCCGTTGGTGATCAGGTCGAACTGGTTCGCGTTGTGCTTCTGGTATTCCTTTGCGCCCGTTTCCATGGTCAGGAAGAACTCGTTGGCGAGCGACTTCATCACGAGCGCGACCTTCGGCTTGGCCGCGGACTGCGCGTGGACAGCCGGGGCAGCGGCCACCGCGACGGCGGCGAGCGCGGCGGTCAGGAAGCGACGGCGAAAGCGGACATTCATACACATCTCCTGGCGACTGGCCCGAAGGCCGATTGTTGTTCGGTTGTTGTTTTAATGTGAGCAAACGTTTGCGCCACACTACCCGGGCAATGGCCATCGATGTTGCTGTCGGTACCACGGAATGGAAGCGAGGCAGACGGCCGACTGCCTGGCGCGTGCTGGCGTTGACGCGCCACCGCCGGCGGGACGCCGGCGGAGTGAAGGCTATGCTGTACCGATTCGCTTCGGCGCGCAACCTGTCTAATCAATATTTAAGGGTTTATTCGGAGCGCGCGAGCGCGCTTCGCGACGCGCAAATACGACACTCGCGATGCCGGCGGCGGTTCGCCGAAGCGCGGTGCATGCAGGTTCTGCGTTGCCGGTTGTTCTTGTTTTTCTGTCCGCACGGGAACGCAGGTCGATCGTCGGCTGACGCGACGCACCGGACCGGACCGGACCGGCAGCGTCGGCCGATGCTTGAAGCGTGACGGCGGCCACCCCCCCGCCGCCGCCCGGTGCGGCGTACGGCAAGGTGCGCGTCATGCGTGTCGCGCGCCGTCCGCGGGATCCGCCCGGACAGCGCGCGACACGCGCGAATCAAACGGCTTCGCGCAACAGCCCCGCGATTTCCGCTTCGTTCAGGTGCGGCGCGAACATTTCGATCAGCCGGTACGCATACGCACGCAGGAATGCGCCCTTGCGCAGCCCGACCCGCGTCGTGCTCGCCTCGAACAGGTGCTGCGTGTCGAGCGCGACGAGCCCCGTGTCGCGCTGCGGGTCGTAGGCCATCGCCGCGACCACGCCGATCCCCATCCCGAGCTCGACGTAGGTCTTGATCACGTCCGCGTCGATCGCGGTCAGCACGACGTCGGGCACCGCGCCCGCCTGCGTGAACGCCTGGTCGATGTGCGAGCGGCCCGTGAAGTCCTGGTCGTACGTGATGATCGGGTATTCGGCGATTTCCTCGAGCGTCAGGTTCTCGCGACCGACGAGCGGGTGGCCCTTCGGCACGACGACCGTGTGGTGCCACGAATAGCACGGGAACGTGACGATGTCCGGATAGCGGTCGAGCGCCTCGGTCGAGATACCGAGATCGGCCTCGCCGTTCAGGATCATCTGCGCGATCTGCTGCGGGCTGCCCTGACGCAGCGCGAGATGCACCTTCGGGAACACCTCGGTGAACTGCCGGATCACCTTCGGCAGCGCGTAGCGCGCCTGCGTGTGCGTCGTCGCGACGACGAGGTGGCCGCTGTCCTGATCGGCGAACTGGCGTGCGACGCGGCGCAGGTTCTCGGCGTCGAGCAGCATCCGCTCGATCAGCTGGTGCACCGCCTTGCCGGGCTCCGTGAGCCCCGTCAGCCGCTTGCCGCGCCGAATGAAGATGTCGACGCCCAGCTCATCTTCCAGATCCTTGATCTGTTTCGACACGCCCGACTGCGACGTGTACAGCACGTTCGCGACTTCCGTCAGGTTCATGTTCTGGCGCACCGCTTCGCGCACGAACCGCAATTGCTGAAAATTCATGGGTATGCCTCTTAGGCTGTCGTTGTTTGATTGTCGAATCGGCGCGAATCCCGCCCTCTGCCCTGCGTTGTCTCGTCAACGCGCGGGAAATACCCGCACGGCGCGCGGCACGGCGGTCGCGCCGTCGCCGACCTGCAGCGAAAGCGCGCGCCATGCGTCGCGGTCGAGTTCCGCCTCGAGCGCGCCGCCCGCGCGCGCCTCGAGCTCCACGCGCACCGAACCGCCGAGCGGAATCACGCGCCGCACGTCCACCGCGATGCCGTCGCTGTGCCCTTCGCCCGCCGGCCACAGCTGCAGATCGTGCGGCCGCACGTACGCGTTCGCGGGGCCCGCGAAATCGGCGTCGACCTCGATCGCCGCCGCCGCGCCCTCGGCGACGAAGCCGCGCCCGGCCACCGTGCCCGGCAGCCGGTTCGCCGCGCCGAGAAACTCGTACACGAACGCGCTTTGCGGATGGTCGTAGACGTCCTGCGGGCTGCCGACCTGCTCGACGTGGCCGCGATTGAGTACGACGATGCGATCGGCCACTTCGAGCGCCTCTTCCTGGTCGTGCGTGACGAAGATCGTCGAGATGTGCAGGTCGTCGTGCAGGCGACGCAGCCAGCCGCGCAGCTCCTTGCGGACCTTCGCGTCGAGCGCGCCGAACGGTTCGTCGAGCAGCAGCACCTTCGGCTCGACCGCTAGCGCGCGGGCAAGCGCGATGCGCTGACGCTGGCCGCCCGACAGCTCGGACGGATAGCGCTGCGCGAGCCAGTCGAGCTGCACGAGCTTGAGCAGCTCGTGCACCTTCTCGCGAATCGCGGCTTCGGACGGCCGCTCGCGGCGCGGCTTCACGCGCAGCCCGAACGCGACGTTCTCGAACACCGTCATGTGGCGGAATAGCGCGTAATGCTGGAACACGAAGCCGACCTGCCGCTCGCGCGCGCCGACCGACGCGACGTCGAGCCCCTGCAGCACGACCTGGCCGGCGTCCGCGTGCTCGAGGCCCGCGATCACGCGCAGCAGCGTGGTCTTGCCGCAGCCGGACGGCCCGAGCAGCGCGACCAGTTCGCCGGGCGGGAAGTCGAGCGAGACGTTGTCGAGCGCCGTGAAATCGCCGAAGCGCTTCTGAAGGTGACGGACGGTGATACCCATTCTGGTTGCCTCTTTACGATTTCGACGAAACGGCGCCGACGGGGCCGGCATGTGCGGGAACGGCGTCGTGCGCGTCGGCCAGTTCGGCCGCAAGATGACGCTCGGCGATCAGCTTCAGCGCGAGCGTGACGAGCGCGAGCAGCGCCAGCACCGACGCCACCGCGAACGCCGCCGCGAAGTTGTATTCGTTGTACAGGATCTCTACGTGCAGCGGCATCGTGTCGGTCACGCCGCGAATGTGGCCGGACACGACCGACACCGCGCCGAACTCGCCCATCGCGCGCGCATTGCACAGGATCACGCCGTACAGCAGGCCCCACCTCACGTTCGGCAGCGTCACGCGCCGGAAGATCTGCCAGCCCGACGCGCCGAGCACGCGCGCGGCTTCTTCCTCGTCGGTGCCTTGCGCCTGCATCAGCGGAATCAGCTCGCGCGCGACGAACGGGAACGTGACGAAGATCGTCGCGAGCACGATGCCCGGCACCGCGAAGATGATCTGCACGTCGTGATCCTGCAGCCACGGCCCGAACCAGCCCTGCGCGCCGAACAGCAGCACGTACACGAGGCCCGAGATCACCGGCGACACCGAGAACGGCAGGTCGATCAGCGTCGTCAGCAGCGCCTTGCCGCGGAATTCGAATTTCGCGATCGCCCACGATGCGCACACGCCGAACACGAGGTTCAGCGGCACCGCGATCACGGCGACGGTCAGCGTCAGCTTGATCGCCGACCACGCATCGGAATCGGCGAGCGATTCGAGATAGAAGCCGACGCCCTTGCGCAACGCCTCGACGAACACCGCGGCGAGCGGCACGACGAGGAAGAACGCGAGGAACGCCAGCGCGATCCCGGTGAGCAGCCAGCGCACGACGCGCGACTCGCTGACCGGGTCGAGCCGCTTCGCGGCACGCGCGGCCGGCGACGGGGTTTTCAGCACGACGGTGGCCTCCTGGCTCATTGCTGGCCTCCTGCGGCGGCAGCAGCGGCGGTGACGGTGGCGGGCGCCGGGCCGCTCGCCCCCTTGCTCGTACGACGCTGCAGATACCACTGCAGCGTGTTGATCAGCAGCAGCATCAGGAACGACACGACCAGCATCACGACCGCCAGCGCGGTCGCGCCCGCGTAGTCGTACTGCTCGAGCTTCGTGATGATCAGCAGCGACGTGATCTCGGATTTCATCGGCACGTTGCCGGCGATGAAGATCACCGACCCGTATTCGCCGAGCGCGCGCGCGAACGACAGCGCGAAACCGGTGAGCAGCGCCGGCAGCACGGCCGGCAGCACGACGCGGCGGAACGTCAGCCAGCGCGACGCGCCGAGGCACGCGGCGGCTTCTTCCTGCTCGCGCTCGAAATCCTCGAGCACCGGCTGCACGGTGCGCACGACGAACGGCAGCCCGATGAAGGTCAGCGCGACCAGCACGCCGGCCGGCGTGAACGCGATCTTGATGCCGAGCGGCGCGAGATACTGGCCGACCCAGCCGTTGGTCGCGTAGACGGCCGCGAGCGAGATGCCGGCCACCGACGTCGGCAGCGCGAACGGCAGGTCGACGACCGCGTCGACGAGGCGCTTGAACGGGAACGTGTAGCGCACCAGCACCCATGCGACGAGGAAGCCGAACACGGCGTTGATCAGCGCGCCGCCGAGCGCGGCCGAGAACGTCAGCCGGTACGACGCGAGCACGCGCGGCGACGTGACGGCGGTGACGAACTGGTCCCACGACAGCGTCGCGGTCTTCAGGAACGTGGCGGCGAGCGGAATCAGCACCACGAGGCTCAAATAGGCCACCGTGATGCCGAGTGTCACGCCGAAACCGGGCAGCGCGCTCGGCTTGCGAAAGGTGTACGTCGTCATCGGATGCTCTTGCTGGGTCGATGCTGCTCACGGGTCCGACGCAAACGCCGGCGCAGTGAATCGCGCCGGCGAGCCGTCGGGGACGCGGCGCGCTGTCGTGGCGCGCCGCTTGTCGTTATGGTGTGACTGCGTGCGTTACTGCGGCTTGTAGATCGAATCGAACACGCCGCCGTCCGCGAAATGCGTCTTCTGCGCATTGGTCCAGCCGCCGAACGTGTCGTCGACCGTGTACAGCTTCAGCTTCGGGAACTGCTTGGTCAGCTCCGCCGGCACGTTCTTCGAACGCGGCCGGTAGTAGTTGCGCGCCGCGATTTCCTGGCCCTGCGGGCTGTACAGAAAATTCAGGTATGCCTCGGCCAGCTTGCGCGTGCCCTTCTTGTCGACCACCTTGTCGACCACCGCGACGGGCGGCTCGGCCAGGATGCTCACCGACGGCACGACGATCTCGAACTTGTCGGTGCCGAATTCCTTGACCGACAGGAATGCCTCGTTTTCCCATGCGATCAGCACGTCGCCGATCCCGCGCTGCACGAAGCTCGTCGTCGCGCCCCGCGCGCCCGAATCGAGCACGCCTGCGTTCTTGTAGAGCTTCGAGACGAATTCCTTCGCGGTCTGCTCGTTGCCGCCCGGCTTGTGCTGGGCGTACGCCCATGCGGCCAGGTAGTTCCAGCGCGCGCCGCCCGAGGTCTTCGGGTTCGGCGTGACGATCGAGATGCCCGGCTTGGTCAGGTCGTCCCAGTCCTTGATCCCCTTCGGATTGCCCTTGCGCACGAGGAACACGATCGTCGACGTGTACGGCGACGCGTTGTCGGGCAGGCGCTTCTGCCAATCCTTGTTCACCAGCCCCTTGTTCGCGAGCGCGTCGATGTCGTACGCGAGCGCCAGCGTGACGACGTCGGCCTGCAGCCCGTCGAGCACCGAGCGCGCCTGCGCGCCCGAACCGCCGTGCGACTGCTTGAAGTTGACCGTTTCGCCCGTCTTCGCCTTCCACTCCTTGCCGAACGCCTGGTTGAAATCCTGATACAGCTCGCGCGTCGGGTCGTACGACACGTTCAGGAAGGTCGTATCGGCCTGCGCATGCGTCGCGACGCCCAGCGCCGCCGCCGCGCCCAGCGCGAGTGTTGCGATCAGGCGACCCACTCCGCCCACCAGCCCCGTATTGCGCTTCGCCATCCTTGGTTCTCCAGTGTTGTCGGTATTGCGATGTCGGGCCAGTCTATCGAACGGGTTACATGATTAAAAATAATCGTTCCTTATTTTTTAATACTCAAAAGTGCTAACGCAGACGGGATGGACGGTTGCGGCGGACAAACCGGCGTCAGGACGTCGCGAAATCACGCCGGAACCGGCGCGATCGCGTCGAACCTCAAGTAACACTTGAAATTCCCCAAGTACTGTATAAAAATACAGCTCACTGTCTATCCATACAGTTCAGCCATGACCAAACTCACCGCCCGTCAGCAGCAAGTGTTCGACTTGATCCGTCGCGCGATCGAGCGCTCCGGATTCCCGCCCACCCGTGCCGAGATCGCGGCCGAGCTGGGCTTCAGTTCGCCGAATGCCGCCGAGGAGCACCTGCGCGCGCTGGCGCGCAAGGGCGTGATCGAGCTGGCGGCCGGCGCGTCGCGCGGCATCCGGCTGCTCGGCCTCGACGACGCCCCGCATCAGTTCACGCTGCCGCACGCCGGCCTGATGCAACTGTCGCTGCCGCTCGTCGGCCGCGTCGCGGCCGGTAGCCCGATCCTCGCGCAGGAGCACATCTCGCAGCACTACGCGTGCGATCCCGCGCTGTTCACCAGCAAGCCCGACTATCTGCTGAAGGTGCGCGGCCTGTCGATGCGCGACGCCGGCATTCTCGACGGCGACCTCCTCGCCGTGCAGAAGCGCACGGAAGCGAAGGACGGCCAGATCATCGTCGCGCGTCTGGGCGACGACGTCACGGTCAAGCGCCTGATGCGCCGGCCCGGCGGCCTCGAGCTGATCGCGGAGAACCCGGATTACGAAAACATCTTCGTCAAGGCCGGCAGCGCGGATTTCGCGCTGGAAGGCATCGCCGTCGGGCTGATCCGCTCGGGCGAACTCTGACATTCCGTCTCGCTAGGAGAACATCATGGAACGCCTTTCCCGCCTGCTGCCTTTCCGTCAATTCGGTCGCCTGCGTCATCTGCGCGGCCGCACGCCCTGCGCACCGCTGTCCGCGGCGGCGCCTGTGCAAGAAGAAATCGCAGTCGAACGGCAGGCGTCCCTGCTGCCGTCAGCGCTCCCCGCGTTCGCGCGGGTGTCGCTGAACGCCGGTCTTAACCATGCGGAACCCGCGCGCCGCGCGCCGGTGCGCGTCTATCACGGCCGCTCGCGCCTGATCATGGTGGGCACGATCGATGCCGTGTGCCGGATGATCGATCGCTGCATCGCGGAGGAACGATCGGCCACGCCGGGCGGTCTCTGATTGCGGAACCTTCCCGCACCGGAGGCAACGTGACTGAATCGTCGCGCCGCGCTTGGCGAATCAAGCCGCTGCTGATCGTCGCGCTGGTCGTCGCCCTCATTGCGGCGCTCGGCTATGCGTACGCGTCACCGTATGTCGCGCTCGGTCGCCTGAAATCGGCGATCGATGCGCGCGATGCGCAGGCGATCAGCGAGTATGTCGATTTTCCGTCGCTGCGCATCAGCCTGAAGCAGCAGGTCACGGAAGAGTTGATGCGCCGGATCGACGCCGTGAAGAAGAACAATCCGTTAGCGGTGATTGGCGCGCTGATCGGGTCGGCGCTGATCGGCCCGCTGGTCGATGCGTACGCGACCCCGGAAGGCGTCGCCGCGTTGATGAGCGGATTGCCGCCGCGCGGCAATCCCGGCGAGCGCCCGCCCGAGTGGTCGAATCAGCCGCCAGCAGGCAATGCGTCCGGCAACCCGCCTGCCGCACCGCCCGTCAATCCGGCGCCGGCAAGTGCTGCGGTACCGGGCGGCAACGCGGCCGCTTCGGCCGCATCGTCGCCGGCACCTGCGCCCGCCGCACCAGCCAGCCCGAGCGAAGCAACGCAAGCGCCGCGCCAGCAGCAAACCAGCGCGGGCTACCGGAATATCGATGAATTCGTCGTCACATATCAGCGCAGCGCCGACGGCACGCGCTATGCGGCGATCTTCCACCGCTTCGGGCTGTTCTCGTGGAAATTGTCCGGAATCGACCTGCACGCATAACAGGCCGCGCTCGGTGCGCGCGCTGCCAATGCAGCACGACGCCTGACCGGCCCGCATCGCCGGTCGGGCTGTCAGGGTCATCCAGCCTTTAGGTCATTGGCTGCTCGCCGTGGCCGCTTCACGTTCGCGCGCGATTTCGGCCTTCTGCTCTTCCGCCGACGAGCACGCGACCAGAATGCTGCAGTTCACGCGATCGAGCAGTTGCGTATTGCCCGACCCCATCCACCATCTCGACAATCCGCTGCGGCACCGGTGGCCGACGACGACGAGGTCGACCTTCAGCTCCGACGCGAGATTCGCGATTTCGTCGATCGGATAACCGAATGCGAAATGGCCTTCGGCCTGGACGCCGCGCTCGCGCAGCCAGTTCACGCCTTCCTGCAGGATTTCGCGCGCGGTTTCCTCGAAGCGGCCGCATGCGACGTCGGTCAGCAAACCCGCGCTTTGCGCGATGCTCGAACGCATGTCCACGACCGACAGCAAGTGCGTTTCGGCCTTCAGGTCCATTGCGAGATTGGCGCCGTAACGCAGCGCCTTGCGCCCTTCGAGCGTGCCGTCGTAACACAGCAAAATCTTGTTGTAGCTAGCCATGAAGCCTCCCTATCGCGACAACGAGCCTACGCATTCATCATGGTGCGCCGCAATTCAGGACGCAAGGGATGGAAAACGCTGATTCGCCCCGCTCGGCGCGTGCGCGATGATGCAGTGCACGATCGGTGCGTGCTTGCCTCGCACCGTGCGCGCATGCCCTCAAGCGATGCAGCGATGCACTAGAATGGCCCCGTTCCACGTCCGGCGGGCCAGCTCGCGCCGGCGTCGTATGCTTCGGCCATGCCCATGTGACACGCCTTCGCGCGATCCGTTCGCACACGGGCCGCGGGCCGGGCAGCGGAACGCACCCGCTTACAACGACAACACGCCCATGTCCGTCGCACCAATCGATTTCCGCAACGTCGAAAAGCGCTATGGCGACAAGCTCGTCGTCAATGGCCTGTCCTTCAACGTGAAGGCCGGCGAATGCTATGGTCTGCTCGGGCCGAATGGCGCCGGCAAGACCACGACGCTGAAGATGCTGCTCGGCCTCGCGCATCCCGACGCAGGCACGATTGCGCTGTGCGGCGAACCGGTTCCATCGCGTGCGCGACATGCACGCCGGCGAGTCGGGGTCGTCCCGCAGTTCGACAACCTCGACCCCGACTTCACCGTCCGTGAAAACCTGCTCGTGTTCAGCCGCTATTTCGGGATGTCCGCGCAGGCCGCACGCGCGCTCGTGCCGCCGCTGCTCGAATTCGCGAAGCTGGAAAACAAGGCCGATGCAAAAGTCGGCGAACTGTCGGGCGGCATGAAACGCCGCCTCACGCTCGCCCGCGCGCTCGTCAACGATCCCGACGTGCTGGTGCTCGACGAGCCGACGACGGGCCTCGATCCGCAGGCGCGCCACCTGATGTGGGAGCGGCTGCGCTCGCTGCTCGCGCGCGGCAAGACGATCCTGATCACCACGCATTTCATGGAAGAAGCCGAGCGCCTGTGCGATCGGCTGTGCGTGATCGAGGAAGGCCGCAAGATCGCCGAAGGTGCGCCGCATGCACTGATCGAATCGGAGATCGGCTGCGACGTGATCGAGATCTACGGGCCGGATCCGGCCGCGCTGCGCGACGAGTTGTCGGCATTCGCGAAGCACACCGAGATCAGCGGCGAGACGCTGTTCTGCTACGTGACCGACCCCGAACCGGTCAGCGCACGCCTCACGGGCCGCCCGGGGTTGCGCTATCTGCATCGCCCGGCCAATCTGGAGGATGTGTTCCTGCGGCTCACGGGCCGCGAGATGCAGGACTGATCGACCATGGACGTCCGCAACTATTCCGCCACCACGCCATCGGCCCCGCCGCGCGCGTCGCGCTTCGCGATCGCGATGCCGGCGAACGCAAGCAACTGGGTCGCCGTCTGGCGGCGCAACTATCTCGTGTGGCGCAAGCTCGCGCTCGCGTCGATGTTCGGCAATCTCGCCGATCCGATGATCTATCTGTTCGGGCTGGGTTTCGGGCTCGGCCTGATGCTCGGCCATGTCGACGGCGTGTCGTATATCGCGTTCCTCGCGGCCGGCACGGTCGGCTCGAGCGTGATGATGTCCGCGAGCTTCGAATCGATGTATTCGGGTTTCTCGCGGATGCACGTGCAGCGCACGTGGGAAGCGATCATGCATACGCCGCTCGCGCTCGGCGACATCGTGCTCGGCGAGATCGTCTGGGCGGCCAGCAAGGCGATGCTGTCGGGGAGCGCGATCATGCTCGTCGCGGGCGTGCTCGGCTACGCGACGTTTCCGTCGATGCTCGCGGTGCTGCCCGTGATCGCGCTGGCCGGCCTCGCGTTCGCCAGCCTCGCGATGATCGTCACGGCGCTCGCGCCATCCTACGATTTCTTCATGTTCTACCAGACGCTCGTGCTGACGCCGATGCTGCTGCTGTCGGGCGTGTTCTTCCCGATCACGCAGTTGCCGCCGCTCGCGCGGCACGCGGCGCAGGCGCTGCCGCTCGCGAATGCGGTCGAGCTGATCCGGCCTGCGATGCTCGGTCGGCCGGCGACCGACATCGCGTTGCACGTCGTGGTGCTCGCCGGCTACGCGGTCGGCGGGTTCCTGCTGTCCGCGTGGCTGTTCCGGCGGCGGATGATGCGCTGACGGCCGGCGCGTCGGGCACCAGGCGTCGGGCACCAGGCGCCGGGCACCGGCTTCATGCGACGACGTTACTCGTCATCGTCGCTCCACGGAATTTCGACGTCGGTCAGGAACGCGACGGTCGCGAGCGGGCCGCCTTCCTGGCGGCCGAGCTTGCCGTCCGCGCGATGCCATTCGACGCGGAACTGCGTGCCCGGATCGTCGGCCACCAGATAGACCGTGCGCAGTTCTTCCTTGTCGGCTTCGTTCACCGGGCCGTCGAACGACACCAGCATCTTCTGCGGCCACAGGCCGTTGACCGGATCGTAGATGCGATCGCCTTGCGGAATGTCGATGCTGGCCTCGACGCCGATCGTTGCGGATGCCTCGATGATCATCGTGCCGAGTGCGTGCAACACGGCAGTCGCCCGCGCGGAATTGGCCTGGCGGATCGCGAGATCGCCGCGCGTCAGCGCCTTTTCGAGTCGAGGATGGATCTTCGGTTGGGTCATGCGTTTTCCTGTTTGCTTCTTGTAAAGGGCGCCGCACGCGTGAAGCGGCGGCGCCGGATGAATACGAATGCGACGCGTGCGCCGGGCCGGCGTGTCGCCCGCGTTGTCAGAACCCGAACGCGATCGCGAGCAAGCCGCTCACGATCCCGAATACGACGACGAGCGTCGCGACGATCGCCAGCATGTAGGGCTTGAACGAACGCGCGAGCATCGCGAGCGACGGCACGCTGATCGGCGGCAGCGTCATCAGCAGCGCGGCGGCCGGACCGACGCCCATGCCGAGCGACAGCATCGCCTGGATGATCGGCACCTCGCCGGCCGTCGGGATCACGAACAGCATGCCCGCGACCGCGAACGCGACGATCCAGCCGAGATGATTGCCGATGTCCGGGCCGATGTGCGGAAACAGCCACGCGCGCGCGGCGCCGAGCAGCAGCACGAGCACGATGTATTCGGGCACGAGCCGCACGGCCATGCGCGCGAGCAGTTTCATCCAGCGGACGAACGGATTGCCGGCAGCGGCCTGTTCGGCCGCCAGCGCGGCGAGCTGCGCATCGTCGATGCTGTGGTCTTCGGGGCGCGCGATGCGGTTCAGCAGATAGCCGATCCCGAACACCATCGCGATGCCGAGCACGACGCGCAGCGCGCTCCAGTGCCAGCCGAGCACGAAGCCCATGAATACCAGTGCGGCCGGATTCAGCACCGTATTGCCGAGCCAGAACGCGACCGCGCCGCCCGGCGATGCATGGCGCGCACGCAGGCCCGCGACGACCGGCGCCGCGCAGCACGTGCACATCATCCCGGGCAGCGACAGCAGCCCGCCCGCGGCGACGCTGCCGAAGCCCGTGCGGCCGAGCACGCGCGCCACCCAATGCGCGGGCAGCAGCGCCTGCACGGCCGAGCCGAGCAGCAGGCCGAGCACCATCGCCTGCCAGATCGCCTTGCCGTATGCCCATGCGTAGTCGAGCGCCGCCTTCAGCGACGGCTCGGGTGCGGCCGCCGACGTGCCCATCAGGATCGACTGGCCGATCGAATGGTGCTCGGCGGCAACGAACGCCTTGTTGTAGTACGGGAACCATTTTACGTAGAACAGTCCCGCGACCGCGATCAGCAGGAAGGTCATCCAGCCGAGGGCCGGGTTCGGTTGGGTGCGTGTGGTCGTCATCGTGTGGTGATCGTCGATTGGTTTTTGTCGGTTTCGGATGTCGTGCCGCCGGCAAGCGCGGCCGATGCGGGCAATCCGGCCTGCGCGAGTTCGGCCAGCAGCGTGCGCGCCTGAGCGCGTACGTCGTCCGCGTTGGGCCGGAACGTGAACGTCAGCGCGCGGTTCGGCTTGTTGTACGTCGCGCGGTAAGTGCGCGCATAGGCGGGATCGTAATGCCTGTCGATCAGTTCGGTGAACAGATCGGCCCGCGCGCCGGCATCGATCAGCGCCTTCCAGCGCATCACCTCTTCGCGGCTGTGCAGGCCGATCAGCCGATGAAGCTGCGCCTTGAATGCGTCCGGTTCGTCGAACAGGTGCGCGTAATCGTCGAGCAGGAACGCGATTCGCTCGTCGTGCGCCGCTTCGACCTGCACCCACGGCCCCGCGTGAAACGCTTCGATCAGCGCGATCGGCAACTGCACGAGCCCGATCCTGCGGCTTTCCGACTCGACGAATACTGGCCATTGGGGGTCGAAACGCCCGAGCGTCTCGACGAGCCCGGAATCGAACCCCTTTTGCGTGGGCTGCGGCTTGCCCGGCAGCGCGCCGAGCAGGGAGCCGCGATGGCACGCGAGTGCTTCGAGATCGAGCGTCTGCGCGCCCACGTCGCGCAGCGCGTTCAGCAGGCGTGTCTTGCCGCAGCCCGTATGGCCGACGAGCGCGATGTAGCGAAAGCGCGTCGGCAGCGAGTCGAGCGTCGCGCACACCGACCGGCGGTATGCCTTGTAGCCGCCGTCGAGCTGGCGCGCCTTCCAGCCGATCAGGTTGAACCAGGTCGTCATCGAGCCCGAACGCTTGCCGCCGCGCCAGCAGTAGATCAGCGGTCGCCAGTTGCGCGGCCGGTCGGCGAACGTCGTGTCGAGATGGCGTGCGATGTTGCGCGCGACGATCGCCGCGCCGACGCGCGTCGCCTCGTACGGCGACACCTGCCGGTACATCGTGCCGACGAGCACGCGCTCTTCGTTGCTGAGCACGGGCGCGTTCAGCGCGCCGGGGATATGGTCCTCGGCGAACTCGAGCGGCGTGCGCACGTCGATGATCTCGTCGAACTCGCCGGCGCGATCGAGGGTGACAATCAGGTTCTTCAATTTGGCGTCGAACAGGGGCGATGCGGCTCGGGGAGCCGCATGGGCACGGAAGGCGGATTGACGATTATCTCACGGGCCGGCGTCCCGGGCCTCGTGCGGCAGTCGGCGACGACGACGCGGCCTGCATCGCGTCGATCAGATGGTCGCGGAACGCGCGCACCGACGCGGGCAGATCGCGCCCGGCCATCGTCTGCACCTGGATGCTGCGTTCGCGCAGTTGCGGGTTCGTCACCGGCACGACGACGAAGCCGTCCGCATCGGCGCGATCGCGCACCGACAACAGCCCCGTGAACATCACCGCACCCGTGCGGCGCGCGTAGCCGTACATCGCCGCTGTGTTGTTACTGGTCAGTTCGGGCTCGAGCAGCAGCCCGTCGAGCGCGCACGCGATGTCGATCAACTGGCGCACCGTCGTGCCGGCCTCGGGCAGCACGTGCGCGTGCCGCGCGACATCGGCAAGCGACACCGCATCGCGCGCCGCGAGCGGGTGATCGTGCCGGACCAGCGCAAAGACCGGCGCGCGCTCGGTGTGGTCGACACGCACGCCTTTCTCCGGCGCGAGGCTGAACGTCAATGCGATGTCCGCATCGCCGTCGCGCACGCGCCGGGTCGCGTCCGCCGGCGATACGACCCATACGGTGAAATCGACGCCCGGGTGGCGCGCCTTGAAGCTCGCGAGCACGCCGGGCAGGAAATCGATCGCGAACCCTTCCGAGCACGCGATCTTCAGCAGGCTGCCGTGCAGCGCGTCGAGCCCGCCGATGTCCTTCATCACGTGCTCGGCCTCCAGCAGGCTGCGCTGCGCGAACGCCAGCAACCGCTCCCCCGCCTCCGACAACGCCATCCCGCGCGGCCGCCGCTCGAACAGCGGCGCGCCGAGCTCGCTCTCCAGCTTCGCGATCTGGCGGCTGATCGCCGACACGGCCACGTGCAGCCGCGCGGACGCGTCGCTGATCGAGCCGGTACGCGCCACCTCGACGAAATACCGCAACCCCAGGCCATGCAGGAAAGCCGCCATCGTTCTGTCTCCGCGCCGCGTCCGGCCGCGCTGCTTTGCCTTTTCGGCAAAGAAAGGTTCGAAATTCGATCATTGTGACAAAAAAAGCGGCTTTCTAGAATCGATCGCACTTCACGTTGCCTGCGCGGCCCGCGCACGGCGAACCCGACCAAGGAGACACGATTTGAGCCGTACCGCCGCCATCCAGCATGCGCTGAACCAGTTCGAATCCGGCGCGTTCTTCACGACCCTGAGCCGCCGCGTCGGCCTGCGCACCGAAAGCCAGGAATGCGGCAGCGGCGCCGCGCTGCGCGCCTATCTGACCGACGAGATCGCGCCCGAGGCCGCCCGCCTCGGTTTCACGTCGCGGATCGTCGACAACCCGGTCGACGGCGGCGGCCCGTTCCTGCTCGCGTCGCGCCACGAAGACGACGCGCTGCCGACCGTGCTGATCTACGGCCACGGCGACGTCGTGCGCGGCTACGACGCGCAGTGGCGCGCGCCGCTGTCGCCGTGGACGCTGACGGCCGACGGCGACCGCTGGTATGGCCGCGGCAGCGCCGACAACAAGGGCCAGCACACGATCAACCTCGCCGCGCTGGCGAGCGTGCTCGATGCGCGCGGCGGCCGGCTCGGCTTCAACGCGAAGCTGCTGATCGAGATGGGCGAGGAAACCGGGTCGCCGGGGCTCGACGCGCTGTGCCGCCAGGAGCGCGACGCGCTCGCGGCCGACGTGCTGATCGCGTCGGACGGCCCGCGCATCGCCGCCGCGCGCCCGACGGTCTTCCTCGGCTCGCGCGGCGCGGTCAACTTCAAGCTGAGCCTGCGCGCCCGCGACGGTGCGCATCATTCCGGCAACTGGGGCGGACTGCTGCGCAATCCGGCGATCGTGCTCGCGCATGCGCTCGCGAGCCTCGTCGACGCGCGCGGCGCGATTCGCGTCGCGGGGCTGCGCCCGCCGCCGATCCCGGCCGCGGTGCGCGACGCGCTCGCCGATCTTTCCGTCGGCGGCGGCCCCGGCGACCCGGCGCTCGACGCCGACTGGGGCGAGCCCGGCCTGTCCGCGGCCGAGCGCGTGTTCGGCTGGAACACGTTCGAGATCCTCGCGTTCAAGGCCGGCAATCCGGAGCACCCCGTCAACGCGATCCCGCCCGCCGCGTATGCGCACTGCCAGTTGCGCTTCGTCGTCGGCACCGACTGGGAAGCACTGCATGCGCACCTGCGCGCGCACCTCGATGCGCACGGCTTCGCCGATATCGAGATCGACGTCGAGCGCGGCGCACCGGCGACGCGCGTGCCGCCGGACGATCCGTGGGTGCGCTGGGCCGTCGCGTCGCTCGCGCGCACCACCGGCAAGAAGCCCGCGATCCTGCCGAATCTCGGCGGCACGCTGCCGAACGAGGTGTTTGCCGACACGCTCGGGCTGCCGACGCTGTGGGTGCCGCACTCTTACCCGGCGTGCGCGCAGCACGCGCCCGACGAGCATCTGCTCGCGAGCGTCGTCAGCGAGGGGCTGCAGATGATGGCCGGCCTCTTCTGGGATCTCGGCGACGACGCGCCGCCCGTTCGCCGCGCGGCATCCGCCGCGGCCGGCGCCGCCCTGTAACGCGCTTCGCCCCTTTCACGGGATCTGCACACACGATGAATACGACCACCCTCACCGCGCAGGACGCCGCGCGCCCGAGCGCCGCGAAAATCCGCCGCATCATCTTCGCCGCGTCGATCGGCAACGCGCTCGAATGGTTCGACCTGATCGTCTACGGCTTCTTCGCGGTGACGATCGCCAAGCTGTTCTTCCCCGCCACGAGCGAAGCGACGTCGCTGATGCTGACGCTCGGCACGTTCGGGCTGTCCTACCTGATCCGGCCGATCGGCGGCTTCGTGCTCGGCGCGTATGCCGACCGCGCGGGCCGCAAGGCGTCGCTGCTATTGTCGATCGCGATGATGATGGTCGGCACGCTGCTGATCGCGCTGATGCCGACCTACGCATCGATCGGCATGCTCGCGCCGCTCGGGATCATGCTGTCGCGGCTGATGCAGGGCTTTTCCGCGGGCGGCGAATTCGCGAGTTCGACCGCATTTCTCGTCGAACACGCGCCGCAGCGGCGCGGTTTCATGTCGAGCTGGCAGTTCGCGAGCCAGGGCCTCGCGACGTTGCTCGCGTCGGGCTTCGGCGCGCTGCTGACGGCCACGCTGACCACCGCGCAACTCGAAAGCTGGGGCTGGCGCGTGCCGTTCCTGTTCGGGCTCGCGATCGGCCCGGTCGGGCTGTATATCCGCCGCTACGTCGACGAAGGCGTCGAGTTCAAGACGCAGGCGCGCTCCGAGGCGCCGGTTCGCGAGCTGTTCGCGGACCAGAAGGTGCGGCTGCTGCTGTCGATCGGCGCGCTCGTGATCTCGACCGCGGTCAACTACATGATCCTGTACATGCCGACCTACGCGATCAAGCAGCTCGGGCTGCCGGCATCGACGGGCTTCGCGGCGACGCTCGCGACCGGGTTCGTGCTGACGCTCGTCACGCCGGTCGTCGGCCATCTGTCCGACCGCACCGGGCGGATCCGCATGATGGCGGTCGCGGCCGTGCTGATGCTGCTGACCGTGTGGCCGACGTTCGCGTGGCTCACGCGCCACGCATCGTTCGCGACGATGCTCGCCGCACTGATCTGGATCGGCGCGCTGAAGGCGATGTACTGCGGCGCGCTGCCGGCGCTGATGGCCGAACTGTTCCCGTCGCAAACACGCGCCACCGGGCTCGCGGTCAGCTACAACACCGGCGTCACGCTGTTCGGCGGCTTCGCGCCGTTCGTCATCACCTGGCTGATCAGCACGACCGGCAACCGGCTGTCGCCGGCGCTCTATCTGATGGGATGCGCGCTGCTGAGCCTCGCCGCGCTGTTCGTCGCGCGCACGCGGCTGAAGATGCGCTGACGCGAGAAACGACGGCGCGGCGCGGCGCCGCCGCAACCGCCCGACTCGGCCCGTCGCGGCATCGCTGCCGCGCGGGCCGCGTGCCGTTTACGGCGCCGGGTTCGGCTGCCGTTCGTGCAATGCGTCGATCTCGGCGAGGATCTCGTCGGACAGCGCCACGTCGATGCTGCCGATGTTCTCCTTCAACTGCTCGAGCGACGTCGCGCCGACCAGGTTGCTGCGCACGAACGGGCGGCTGTTGACGAACGCGAGCGCCAGTTGCGCGGGCGACAGCCCGTGACGCCGCGCGAGCGCGACGTAACGCGACGTCGCCTCGACGGCCTGCGGCTTGCTGTAGCGCTGGAAACGCTCGAACAGCGTGATGCGCGCACCGGCCGGACGCGCGCCGTTCTCGTACTTGCCGGACAGCCAGCCGAACGCAAGCGGCGAATACGCGAGCAGGCCGACGCCGTCGCGATGCGTGAATTCCGACAGCCCGTTCTCGAACGTGCGGTTCAGCAGGCTGTACGGATTCTGGATGCTCGCGATGCGCGGCAGCCCGAGCTTTTCGGCCGCGCGCAGGAACTGCGCGACACCCCACGGCGTTTCGTTCGACACGCCGATCGCGCGCACCTTGCCGGCCTTCACGAATTCCGCGAGCACGCCGAGCGTTTCCTCGATCGGCACCGTGTAT
The DNA here is from genome assembly GCF_017815045.1 of Burkholderia sp. CpTa8-5. Lineage (NCBI taxonomy): Bacteria > Pseudomonadati > Pseudomonadota > Betaproteobacteria > Burkholderiales > Burkholderiaceae > Burkholderia > Burkholderia sp. CpTa8-5. The sequence goes on along the minus strand of NZ_JAGIQD010000006.1, from coordinate 146,261 downwards.
GTGTCGTCGACCCACGGATACGCGGGCCGGCCAAACGTGGTCGTACTGCGATCGGGCCAGTGCAACTGGTAGAGATCGACATAGTCGGTCTGCAGGCGCTTGAGGCTGCCGTCGAGCGCTTCGGTCAGGTTCTTGCGGTCGAACTGGTTGCCCTCGCCGCGAATATGGCGCGGATTGTGCGGCTGCCGCGCCGGCCCCGCGATCTTTGTCGCGAGCACGATACGGTCGCGCTGCGCGCGATGCTGCGCGATCCAGGTGCCGATGTATTGCTCGGTGCGGCCCTGCGTGTCGGGCTTCGGCGGCACCGGATACATCTCCGCGGCGTCGATCAGCGTCACGCCCTGCCCGAGCGCGTAGTCGATCTGCTCGTGCGCGTCGCGCTCCGAATTCTGCTCGCCCCACGTCATCGTGCCGAGACCGATCAGGCTGACCTCGAGACCCGAATCGCCGAGTGTGCGGTATTCCATGCTGTTCCTGTCGCGTCGGTGGAAAGCAGGAAAGCTATCACATTGACGCAACTGCTTCAGGCAGGCGCGGCGCACGCTTACAGACGGCCTCCAGCGCTGCCCCGCGCGTTCACGCGCCCGCCCGGATGCGGCCGCGCTCCGTCACTGCGGTCGCTGGATGAAGCAGGTCGCCGACGCATGCGCGACGATCTTGTCGTCCGGCGTCTTCAGCGTGCCCTCCGCGACGCCCAGCGAACGCGACAGGTGAATCACGCGTCCTTCCGCGATCAGGTCGACGTCGCGCGGCACGGGCCGCAGCATCTTCACGTGCAGATCGACGGTGCCGTAACCGACGCCCGCGTCGAGCATCGAATGCACCGCGCACCCGGTGACCGAATCGAGCACCGTCGCGGCGAACCCGCCGTGCACGCCGCCCAGCGGGTTCAGGTGCCGGCCGTCCGCCCGCGCCGAAAACTTCACGTAACCGAGCTCGACATCGAGCGGGCGCATCGGAATCGTCTCGGAAATCGACGCAAGGGGCGCGTCTCCGGACGCGGCGGCACGCAGCAGATCGAGGCCAGACAGGGAAAGCGGGTTCATCGGGTTGTCTCCGGGTTGAAAGCACGTCGCCGCGCGAGTAAGTTCTAAATTGGAACTCATTATTGTCAACGAGGCGGGCCGTTGTCAACGCGGCTGCGCCCGTTGCGACCGAAGGCGGGTTCTATAATCGAACCCGCTATTTCGCTGAACCGCCGCAAGACTGCCGCAACGGGCACGAGACTCGACAATGAAATGGGATGACATCGGCACGCTGAACTGTTCGGTCGCGCGCACGCTCGCCGTGCTCGGCGACCGCTGGACCATGCTGATCCTGCGCAACGCATTCCTCGGCTGCCGCCGCTTCGACGCGTTCCAGGCCCAGCTTGGCCTGACGCGCCACGTGCTGGCCGAACGGCTCGCGCGGCTCGTCGACGAAGGCGTGCTCGTCAAGCGCGCGTATCAGGAACGCCCGCCGCGCTTCGAATACCGGCTGACGGAAAAGGGCCTCGACCTCTACCCGGCCCTGCTCGCGCTGATGGCGTGGGGCGATCGCTGGAAGGACGACGGCCAGGGGCCGCCGGTGCAATTACGCCACCGGGCCTGCGGGCAACTGATGCACGCGGTCACCGTATGCTCGGCGTGCGGCGAACCGCTCGACGCACGCGACGTGCAGCCCGAGCCGGGGCCCGGATGGATCGCGTCCGACGGGACCGAGGCGTCCGCATCCACGGATTGACGATACGTCGCGCGCGGATGTCGTTCCGACGCGCCTGCTAGACATACGCTTGGGCCACAGGCCGCATCGAGTCGCAGTCCGCCCGCCGGCGCACGCATCGTTCGCACGCCGGTGCGCCGCAACGGCAAACGCAATCGCCTGCCATCGCCGGCACTATCGCTGTGCGTTGATCGCCCGCTCGCCCGCACCGGCTGCATAACGCAACTTTGCGTCACCCTGTCCACCCCTGCCGATCACTGCGCACGCCCTCGTTTCGCATCCGCGCGTGACCGGGCCGGCATGCGTGCGTTACACTCACGGCCCGCTGTCTCGAAATTATTCGCTGTCCAAGATGTTGTCGCGCAATCGCCTCGCCGCCGCCTGTCTCGCCGCTTCCCTGCTCGCCACACCCTTCGCCGCCTTCGGCAAGACGCAAAGCGAATCGCTGCTCCAGCAAGCGATCGACCTCGTGTCGCGATGGCTGCCGGCCCCCACTCACGAAGCCCCCGCGACCCAGGTCGTCGAATCGGCATTCTCGCCCGACGGCGGCGCCGAGGCGCTCGTGCTGAAAGCGATCGGGGCGGCGCGCAGCTCGATCCGGGTCGCCGCGTACTCGTTTACGTCGCCGCCCGTCGCGCGTGCGCTGCTTGCCGCCAAGCGCCGCGGCGTCAACGTCGCGGTGGTCGTCGACGACAAGGGCAATCGCGCGAAGAGCAGCAAGCAGGCATTGAACCTGCTCGTCAACGCCGGCATCCCGACGCGCACGATCGATGCCTATGCGATCCATCACGACAAGTACCTCGTGATCGACGCCGAGCACGTCGAAACGGGTTCGTTCAACTACAGTGCGTCGGCGGCCAGCCGCAATTCCGAGAACGTCGTCGTGGTCTGGAACAACCCGCAACTCGCGTCACGCTACCTCACGCACTGGCAAAGCCGCTTCGACCAGGGCACGCCGTATCGCTCCAGCTACTGACGCCGACACACGCCTTCTCGTGGCGCTCGCCCCTCGCATTTCTGCCGCCGCATTGCAGATGATCGGCGAGCATGGCGCGATGTTCAATTCGGCCAAATGGCCGGCACGCGGCGTCGCGAAGCGCCCTTCACGCGCGACGCGACGCGTTCAATGGATTTCCGGCGCCCGCCCGGTCGCGACGCGCGCAGGCGCGCTCGCGACACAACGGCTCGCGTGCCCGTCCGCGCCGCTGGCCGAATTCGCCGACAGCCCGTGGTCGCCCATCGGCAGCACGCTGCGCACGCACGCGGTGCTGAACATCAGCGAGCTCTGAACCAGCGGGTAAAGGAGATACAGCGCAAACGCGAGATAGCCCGCGTACAGAATTCGAACCATGGTGCGATCGGATGAGATGAGATGAGATGAGATGAACGATTGGACTCGTCCTGTTTACGGCAGGGCGACGCGCGCCCTTGAGGCATCGCGGGTCCGATTCCGCATCGGGACGGAACGCGGGCCGATGCCCCTCGCTTCTCGCCGCATCTTCACCGACACTCGCGAACCCGATCGCCGCCGCGGCGGGAGTTGTAGCGTGGCGATGCATCGAACCGTGCGCAATACTGTTCGACGAACCATGACCGACCTGACAGTCGGGACACGAGACAAGACTCACGCAAATCGCACCGAAACCGGCCGACGTGGCGGCCCGGTCGGACACGTTGCCTATGATCCCGCCCGCCATCGCACCGTCGCCGACCTGCTTGCCTCGGCCGATCGGCGAATGGACTAACACAAGCAGCGCGGCCGGACGGCCCGCGCATGACCGCCGACGAGCCAGGCCGGCGCGGCGCGATCAAGCCGCCGCGCTGCCCGTCGCCGTCCGTCGCCGCGCTCGTGCGACGGTGTCGATTCAACTGCCGCAGGGCGGCGCGCTGGCCATGGCGTCCGCGATCTGCTCGGGTGTCAGATCGCGCTGATGCGTCGCCAGCGACCAGCGATGCCCGAACGGATCCTCGACCTGCCCGTAACGATCGCCCCAGAACATGTCGGCCGCCGGAATCGTGACCGTCGCACCGGCCGCGACCGCCCTCTCGATCGCCGCATCGGTGTCCGGCACGTACAGATGCAGGCAGACGGGCGTGCCTTTCAGCGCCTTCGGCCCCAGCGCGCCGTGTTCGGGCATTTCATCGACCAGCATCAGCGTCGAATCGCCAATCGCCAGGCACGCATGCGCGAGCCGGCCGTCGGGCATCGCGAGGCGAAACTGTTCGGTCGCATTGAATGCGCGCTTGTAGAAGTCGATGGCGGCGGTAGCGCCCGCACAAATCAGGTGCGGGGTCAGCGTGCGCATCCCTTCCGGGATCGGCTTGACGGATGTGGCCATGGTGTCGCTCCTTCAGTCGGTTGTCGTATCGAAAATCGGGACGGACGCGCGATGCGCACGCCTCCGATGCTACGACGGACGACTCCCGCGGAAATCGACACGGCGCCCGGGATTTTTCTGTTTGCTCGAGTGACGGGGCGCGCAGGAAGCCGCATCGGGCGTTACCGGCCCGTTCGGTCGGCCGGTTAGTCCGGCAAGCCGAACTGCCGGCGGCAAGCCTCCAGCAACGCGGCCACCGCGTCGAGCGGAAGATCGGCAAACCGGGCAATCGGCAGCATCACGCCGCCCGGCACCTTCGTACGGGAAGAATGTACGGAGAACTGGTAGCCGATGTAACGATTACCGGCGACGCTGACGATCCGGAATTCAGCGACGTCCCGCCACGGCGTGACGGGTTTTTCGCGGGCGGAACCGATCAGCCGGAAGCCCGTCTCGTCGACCTGCAGCGCCAGCTTGCGCCGCGACGAGACGAACAACGCGGCACTGGCGAGCCCCAGCAACGCGGCCAGCGCCGCTAGCGGCCAGAGCGTCGGGGCGGCCACGTAACCGCACAGGCTCGCCGCGGCCAGCCCCGCACACACGACCGCCCTGCTTTTCAGGCTTCGGCTGTCGACCGCGAGCGTCACCGGCAACGCGCCGGTGACCGTTCCCGCAACGGGATCGACGTGCCAGCCGGAATCCGTCGTTTCGCGTTCGTCGTTCATTGCTCGCCGGCTCGTGTCGACGGCCGCCCGTCCATCGACGCGGGCGACATGTCGGGATTCCGATTCCGTTTGCACGCATCACGCGCCATCGCGCCGACGCCGGTCAATTGCATACGTTGACGGTACCGTTGGTCGTGCATTGACCGACGGCCGCGTGACTCTGCCCGGCCAGACGAGGCGCGACGCCGATGCCGCGAATCGGCGCGGCCGGCGGCGACGATGCGGGAACGGTCGTCGACGCGGTTTCGGGCGACGGGTGCACGGGCGTCGGCCCGGACGCGGTCTGGCAGGCGGCAAGCGCCAGACAAAGCGCGAATGCCAGCGGAAAAATGGCGAATCTGGACATGGTCGTGGGCGCGTTCGCGCGATTCGGTTGGGGAAACGGCTCGCGGTCAGATCTGCGGCAGATCGCGCAACGTGCGCGACTCGCTCGTTGCATCGATGTCGAGCTCGATGCCTTCCGACGCATCGCGATACAGCACGCGTTTCAGCCTGGGCCCGATTGCGGTGGTGTCCGAGGCCGAGAAGATCGCGCGGACATCGTTACCGGACGCAAGCGCGCGCGCCACGTCCGCCACCGGTGCCTCGCGGGGCGTCGCCGCCCACGAGCGATCGGCCGGGTTCACGGCCGCCCAGCGCACGTGCGTCACGCGCGCGCTGAGCGGATCGATTCGGACACCATTCACCGCGAACGTCGACATCGGCATCTCCCTTGAATTTTTGCGGCCGGCCGCATGCATGCGGCGCGCTGCGAACAGCCCGGATCCCGCGGGCGCGGCGCACACGGCCCGCGATCGGGTGCGCGGCTCCGGCCAACGCGATTTTCGATGATACATTGGGACGCTTTGCAACCGTCAACAGACAATCGTGTACGGGAGAAACACATGAGCGACGCCTGGGGAACCTTCCCTGCCAGAATGGGCGACCATCAGGCTTTCATCAGCTTCAATCACGGCTTTGCGGAAATCGCCGAAGGCGATCCGCGCACGTCGCTGCTCAGCGTGCGCGTCCCCTTTGCACATCCGTCGCCCGAAGGTCTGCCGACCGGCGACGAATTCGCCGATCTCGCGAAGATCGAGGATCTGCTCGACGCCGCGATCGTCGCGAAAGGCGGCGTGCAGGTCGGCCGCATCACCGTCGACGGCAACCGGGATTTTCTTTTCTACGTGCCGTTCGACGAAGAGGCGGCCGCGGAGATCGTCGACTCGCTGGCCGACCAGACGACCTATGCGCTTCAGTATGCCCATCAGGACGACCCGGACAAGACGACATACTGGCAGACGCTCTACCCGACCGACGACGACTGGCAGATCATGCGCGACATGCGCACGCTGGATGCGCTGCGGCAGCAAGGCGACGCGCCGGACGTGAGCCGGCGCGTGATGCACTGGGCGTACTTCCCCGACCCGAGCGACGCGCACCAGTTCGCGGACTGGGCCGAAGCGAAAGGCTATCCGGTCGAATCGGTCGCGCCGACCGAGGACGGCAAGTCGGCGGTGCGGTTTTCGCACGAAGGCACGATGGCGCTCGCCGACATCACGCGCCACACGGTCGCGCTCAATCGCGAGGTGCGCGCGCTCGGCGGGAACTATGACGGATGGGAAACCAGCGTCGAACAGGCGGGCTGAGCGGAGCGCGATGCCCGTGACGCGCGATGTGACGTGACGCAAAAAACATCCCGGCAGCGCTGTGACGCGCCGCCGGGACAAGGCATCGCCGGCAAGGACCGGCGATGGGCCTGAGGGTTCGCTCAGGCACGAGGAAAGCAATTCGTCCGGATCGGGCGAACGGATGTCGGGGGCGAACGTGTGCCGTCGCGCAGCCCGCCGAACGCCTGTCCGATTCCGCCGACGCAATCTTCCGGCGTCGGGGGGGCAAAAAGCCCCCGCTCCTGCACGAGCGAGCGGGGAAACGGTTGACCGGGCCGGGGAAGAACGGTCAACCGGTCAAATTGTGATCGCGGGCTGCGCGACGGTCTGTGCGGCAACTCACCCTTTAGTGACAACGCGACGGCAACCGGCATGCGCGCGTGCCGGCGAATACCATCGTGATTCAAGCGCGAGGAACCGGCCGACCGCGTTCGGTTTTTCATTCCAGCCTTTTATTTCTTTTTAATTCAAATCTGGTTTTCAGACCCGCGGCAGTTTCCGGTAAGTCGCAGATATTGTCAAAGCAGGATTATTCTATTTTTTTGCGCAATGCGATTTCCATCTCATTTTTATGTGCGGAATTTCTTGCGCGCAATGATCTACGTCACGAAAACACGCGTTCATCGCTACAACGCACCACTGGAAAACCAGTCGACCGTCCTATCGATCCAGTCGAGATTGCCGGCGATTTCAATAGCGGCGCCGCCGACGATTTCGCCTGTCGACAGATCTGCCGCCACCACGCCGGTTGCCACCGCGCGCGCCTTCGCAATCTCGGCCGAGGCAACGGACCTCGGATCGGCCAGCCGCGCCAGCCAGTCGACGATTTTGGCGCGCGCGTCCGCCTCATCGGCGAAGTCGTTCCGCTCGAGAAAACGATCGAACACGATCCACCCGAGCGTCTTGCTGCGTACCTCGGACTCGAGTTGCCTGTCGACAACGGCGGTACGGCCGGACTCCGTGATGTCGAGCGTTGCCGTGAAGCGGTAATCGAGATGGTCGATCTCGAGTTTCGACGACTTGGCCTCTCCGTTCAATGTGCCCTCTCAGTTTTCGTGATGCCCGGTGCGTGACGCATGCTTCGCCACACAGTATGAATCTTGCGAGAATTTCGCGCAGCGCTTCATTCTCGCTGGCCGTATCGCGATATTGTTGCGGCCCGTCGATATGGGCCGTCAACGGATGGCCGCCCCCATTCCTTTTGCAGATTGAGCCGCAAGTCGCTCTGTTTTCCTATTTTTGGTCTCGACCTGCTGCACAGCCGTCCGCGCTGCTAAACTCGGATCACAAAGACCGCTTGCGCTACCAGAGGAAATAATGACGCTCGCTCACGCACGACAAAGCGGCGTAGATGTCTGGATCGTCCAGCTTCCCGGGCACGTTCCCTATGCCTACACGCACCTCAAGCGGGTATTCTCGTCCGACGACTCTCGCCATCGGGTCGTGACGATCGACCTGAGGAAACTGCTCGCCTGCGCCGACCGAGACACCACCGACTATGTGTTGCCGTCGGTCCAGTACTGGGCCCCTGGAAAAGCCGCGGGCATTCGCGAATTCCTCGATCCGGGCCAGGACCGGATTCCGGACATGCCGTTCATCACGTTTCGCGAGACGAGAACGCGAACGTTGCTCGGCATTCCCGGCCTGTCGAAAATCGGCGTCGCATCGTTCCGTAACGGCCAGCATCGCGCGCGCTATCTCGCCTATGCCGGCGCGACGATCTTGCCCGTCGAAATTCACGAGACCGAAGCCGATTTGCTTGTGCGGTATTGCGGCGAGTGAGGGCAAAGTCCGTTCGGCTTTCACCCGGCGCTTCCCTAGCAGCCAGGCGCAATTGCACTCGCTTGCCGCCGCTCGCATCGATGCCGGCGGGCGTTCAAGCGTGGATTGCGTAAATCCGGTCGGTGACTTGCGTCTGGCCGATGCGACACGTTTCGACACCGGCCAATTGCCAGCCGTTGTGTTCGTAGAACCCGATCGCACGCACGTTGCCCTCGAGTACCTGCAGATGGACCTTGTCCACGCCGATCGAGCGAGCCCATGCGCGAACGGCTTCGATCATGCGCTTGCCCGTGCCGCCGCCGTGATGCGAAGGATGAACGTGCAGGCAGTCGAGCAGCACACCCAGCGCCGGATCGACGGGGCGCTCGGCGCTGACGAAGCCGACGGGCTCGCCGTTCGACTCGGCGATCAGCACGAGACCCCACTCACTCTCGTTGCGATCGAAATAGTTGCGCCACCGGATCGCATGCTCCGTCGGCACCTCATCGGACAGATAGCTGGCCGGAAGGATGTGGCTATAGGCGGTTTGCCAGCTCAGCGTGTGCAGGCGAGCAATGTGGCTCGCGTCGGGCCGCGTCGCGGCGCGCAGTGTGACCCGGGTGTCCGGCATCGATAGCCACTCCTCGTGTAGGTTCTCTTGATCGGCCTGTGTCGTCGCAAAATATACCGCGCTTTGCGGGATGCATTTCGCAGGGCTTGTCGGCGATCGTCGGCGAGCGCCCAAAAAAAATCCCGACACCTTCTCCGGTCGTCGGGATCGAACGGCCCTGCAAAGCATGAGGGCACGAGGAAGGTCCTACATTACACGCATGTAAGACTGTTGCGCTTTGTCGGTTTGCGCCAAGCCCTTGTTCGATTCCGCCAATCAGCCGGTTACGAGCGGCCGTAAACGAAAAAAGCCTGCTCGCGTTTAGCGCGAGCAGGCAAGAAAACGGATCAGCATTCGAGGCACGAGGGCTGTCCAGAGAAGATAACGGCACGGCGCGCGGGAACCTTAGACGGGAAAGGAAACGGCGCGAGCATGGGTACGAACGTTGTCAGCGCAACGACAAGGAAACGCGATACGAAGCAGGCCCGGGGGCCTCGTCGCCATCTCCGTCATCCACATCGGCGATGCGGGACAAGCGGCCATCCGTCGATACCACGAACGATCGCGCGCCCGATTTCGATACCTGCCCGCGTCGTCTCATTCGAGGTCTCGTATTCGGTAGCGAAGTCATATCGCCGGGACGACTCGATTTATGCAACCGCTCTTTTGACGCGCGCGAGGCCGAAATGGTGCCGTGGTTGATTCGCTGAATACGGGAATGCCACTTCGTTAAAGAAGCCGGGACCAAGACACGCATTAGCTGTGTCCGAACGCCAGAAAGCAAAAAGCCCGGTTCAATGAACCGGGCTTTTTGCTTGAATTTGTTGGGGTGGCTGATGGGACTCGAACCCACGACGACAGGAATCACAATCCTGGACTCTACCAACTGAGCTACAGCCACCACTGATACTGCTTGCTTCGTTTCGCTGTTTTGTTTCAGCAGCGAAGAACAAGATTATACGAACACTTTTGAATCTTGCAAAGCCTTTTTTTCAAAAAATTCTTCGGCTTCGTTCAGATGCGCGCGTGCCTCGTCGAACACGGCCAGATCGCCGCGTGCGAGCTTCTTGTTGTCGGACAGCACGCGACGCCAGCCACGCGCGCCCGGCATGCCGCGATACAACCCGAGTGCGTGCCGCACGATCGCGCCGAGGTAGGTGCCGCGCTTCAGCTCGGCCGCGCAATACGCGATCAGTTGCGCTTCGGCCGCTTCGCGCGTCGGCACCGCCGCGCTCGATCCGTAGAAGCGCGCATCGACCTCCGCCAGCACGTACGGGTTGTGATACGCCTCGCGGCCGAGCATCACGCCGTCGACATGCTCCAGATGCTGCGCGACTTCATCGAGCGTCGTGATGCCACCATTGATCACGATCTCCAGCGACGGAAAATCGCGCTTCAACCGATACGCATAGTCGTACTTGAGCGGCGGGATCTCGCGATTCTCCTTCGGCGACAGCCCCTTCAGGATCGCGTTGCGGGCATGCACGACGAACGTTTCGCAACCGGCCTCGGCCACCGTGCCGACGAAGTCGCGCACGAACGCGTAGTCCTCGACCGCATCGACGCCGATCCGGTGCTTGACCGTGACCGGCACCGACACCGCATCGCGCATCGCCTTCACGCAGTCGGCGACGAGCTGCGGCTCGTTCATCAGGCATGCACCGAACGCGCCGCGTTGCACGCGCTCGGATGGGCAACCGCAATTCAAGTTGATTTCGTCGTAGCCCCACTGCTCGCCGAGCTTCGCCGCGCGCGCGAGGTCGTCCCGCTCGCTGCCGCCGAGTTGCAGCGCGACCGGCGATTCGCTCGGCGTGAACGCAAGATGCCGCTGGGCATCGCCGAACAGCAGCGCGCCCGTCGTGATCATCTCCGTATACAGCCACGTATTGCGCGTCAGCGTGCGGTGGAACGACCGGCAATGGCGGTCGGTCCAGTCGAGCATTGGCGCGACCGATACACGGCGGGGAGGAAGCGAGGACGAAACGGACATGGAATTCGGGTACAGGCCAGGCGGCGCGGAAACAACCGGGTATTTTACCGCAATCCCGGCCATGCCCGCCCGACACGCGCGCTACCGGTCGCCCAGCTCCGCATCGACCGCCCGGCGCGCCTCGTCGAACACGCGCTCGATCACGTGCCGCTCGGTCAACAGCATCCCGTCGACCTTGACCAGCCGCCAGTCGATCCGCACGGTATCGCCTCGCAGCACGCGGTAATGCGCATGCTCGCCGTCCCAGACCTGCTCGGTCTTCACCTCGATCTCGAAGCCGCGGTACGGCTCGCTGAAATCGCCGAGGTCGCTGCCTCTCGGTTCCATCGCGCGCTCAATCGTATTCGTCTGACAAAAATGACCGGCCATCGGCCGTCAGGTCGACCCGGTCGGCCGTCGCCTGATAGATCAGCCCGTCGTTCAGCAATGCGTAGATAACGTCATTGAACGCGGCGGGAACCGGCCGGCTGTCGCCGAACTGGTCGATCCATTTCAGCGCCTCGATGGCTTCGGGGGAAAGGATGGGGGTCATGCGTTCGCCTCCGGCATCGGTGTCGTTCCATCCTAGCACTTCGTCCGGCAGTCGAATACCGAGGCAAACGCGCTCCACGAATGCAATGCGGCGCCGCCGGGCACGTTGCCTGCCCGGCGGCGCCGCACCGACGCGCGACCCACGCGCTCAGAGACGCGCGATCGAGACTTCCGTCGACTTCACGAGCGCGACGACTTCGGCGCCGACCTTCAGTTCGAGTTCGTCCACCGAACGGGTGGTGATCACCGACGTGACGATGCCGAACGGCGTCTCGACGTCGACTTCGGAGACCACGGACCCGCGAATGATCTCCTTGACCTTGCCCTTGAACTGGTTACGTACGTTGATTGCGGTGATGCTCATCGGGATGATCGCTCCGAAGAAAAAGTCTCAGAACGGGCGGCCGGAGCCGCCCGGCATTAAACGGCCCAGCGGATCTGCCCGACCGGTCGAACCTTGTCTGCTTCATGCTGCGTGTCTTGATCGACCGCGCCGGGGCCGCCGGCGAGCACGCGTTTCAGCACGCGATCCTCGAGTGCCGCGAAGGCCGCCGACGCGCGGGCACGCGGCCGGTCGAGCGGCACCGGCTGGTCGAGCGCCACCCGCCCCTGCTCGATCAGCAGGATGCGGTCGCCGAGCGCGACGGCTTCCTGCACGTCGTGCGTGACGAGCAGCGCGGTGAATCGATGTTCGCGCCACAGGCGCTCGATCAGCGCGTGCATTTCGATGCGGGTCAGCGCATCGAGTGCGCCGAGCGGCTCGTCGAGCAGCAGCAGTTGCGGCCGGTGCACGAGCGCACGGGCCAGTGCGACGCGCTGCCGCTGCCCGCCCGACAGTTGCGCGGGCCAGTCGTTCGCGCGTTCCAGCAGCCCGACTTCGTCGAGCACCGCGCGGGCCCGGTCGCGCGCGCCGCGGCCGAGGCCCAGCATCACGTTCTGCAGCACGGTCTTCCACGGCAGCAGGCGCGCGTCCTGGTACATGATCCGCGTATCGAGCGCGCCGCCGCCGTCGCCGTGCGTCACGAGCGCGCCGCTGCTCGGCTGCTCGAGTCCCGCGACGAGACGCAGCAGCGTCGATTTCCCGCAGCCGCTGCGGCCGACGATCGCGACGAAGCTGCCGCGCGCGATGTTCAGCTCGACGTTGTCGAGCACCGTGCGGGCGCCGAAGCGCTTGCTGACGCCCGACAGCGTGACCGCGTCGTCGGATGCCGGACCGCCCGCGCGCCGCCGCGCGAGCGGCACGACCGATGCGCCGCCGTCACGTTCGAGGATGGCCGCATCGCGCGCATCGCCGTCCGCGACGCGGGCCTGCGCCAGCTCGGCCTCGAGGTCTGCGCCGGCGAGCGGGCCGTAGGCGGCCGCCGAAGTCGTCGCATTCATGCCTTTGCTCCTGATTGATAGGCGGGGTGCCAGCGCAGCGTCACGCGCTCGATCCATTTCGCCAGCACATCGGCCAGCTTGCCGAGCACCGCGTACAGCAGGATGCCGACCACGACCACGTCGGTTTGCAGGAATTCCCGCGCGTTCATCGTCATGTAGCCGATGCCCGACTGCGCGGAGATCGTTTCCGCGACGATCAGCATCACCCACATCAGCCCGAGCGCGAAACGCACGCCGACGAGAATCGACGGCAGCGCGCCCGGCAGGATCACGTCGCGGTACAGCGCGAAGCCGCGCACGCCGTAACTCTTCGCCATCTCGATCAGGTTCGCGTCGACCGAGCGGATCCCGTGATACGTATTGATGTAGACGGGGAAGAACACGCCGAGCGCGACGAGGAACAGCTTCGCCTTCTCGTCGATGCCGAACCACAGGATCACGAGCGGAATCATCGCGAGCGCCGGGATGTTGCGGATCATCTGGATCGTCGAGTCGAGCGCGACCTCGGCGGCCTTCGACAGCCCGGTCGCAAGCCCCAGCGCGAGGCCGACGCCGCCGCCGATCGCGAAGCCGAACAGCGCGCGCCACGTGCTCACTTTCACGTTCGCCCACATTTCGCCCGACGTCACGAGCGACCAGGCCGCGCGCACGACCGCCACCGGCTCGGGCAGCACGCGGGTCGACAGCCAGCCGGTGCGCGCACCGACTTCCCACACCACCAGCAACGCGAGCGGCACGAGCCACGGCGCGACGCCGCGCCATGCGCGGGCGGCCACGGCGACGCCCGTCTTCGACGTTTTCGTTGTCATCGTAAGCCTCCGTCGCTCAGCTCTGGCTCGTCTTCGGCAGATAGTTGTTGCCGACGATCTCGCCGAACGGCCCCGACAACGGACCGGCCGCCTTCTCGACACCCTGGCCCTTGATCAGCGGGAACACGAGTTCCGCGAAGCGATACGACTCCTCGAGGTGCGGATAGCCGGACAGGATGAACGTCTCGATACCGAGATCCGCGTATTCGCGCATGCGTTCGGCGACCTGCTCGGGATTGCCGACGAGCGCCGTGCCGGCGCCGCCGCGCACCAGCCCCACGCCGGCCCACAGGTTCGGATAGACCTCGAGCGCCTCGCGGCCGCCGCGCTTGCCGCCGTGCAGCGCGGCCATCCGGCGCTGGCCTTCCGAATCCATATTCGCGAACGCCTTCTGCGCCCGCGCGATCGTGTCGTCGTCGAGCCGGCTGATCAGCCGCTCGGCGTCGCGCCATGCTTCGTCCTCGGTCTCGCGCACGATCACGTGCAGGCGGATGCCGAACTTGATCTTGCGGCCGCGCGCGTCGGCACGGGCGCGGATGTCGGCGATCTTCTTCGCGACGGCCTCGGGCGGCTCGCCCCAGGTCAGGTAGGTATCGATGTGATCGGCGGCAATCGCGTGAGCGGCCGGCGACGAGCCGCCGAACCACAGCGGCGGATGCGGATGCTGCACCGGCGGATAAAGCGCCTTGCCGCCTTTCGACTGCAGGTGCTTGCCGATGTAGTCGAATCCGCCGTTGTCGTGCGACGCGGTCAGCAGCCCACGCCAGATGTTCAGGAAATCGTCGGTGATCTCGTAGCGCGTGTCGTGATCGGCGAACAGGCCGTCGCCTTCGAGCTCGGCCGCATCGCCGCCCGTGACGACGTTGATCAGCAGGCGGCCGCCCGACAGACGGTCGAACGTCGCGGCCATCCGCGCGGCCAGCCCCGGCGAAGCGATGCCGGGACGCACGGCGACCAGGAACTTCAGGCGCTGCGTCGCCGGAATCAGGCTCGACGCGACGACCCACGCATCCTCGCAGGAACGGCCGGTCGGCAGCAGCACGCCGTCGTAGCCGAGCGTGTCGGCCGCCACGGCGACCTGCTTGAAGTAATCGTAGTCCGCGGCTCGCGCGCCTTCGGCCGTGCCGAGATAGCGGCTGTCGCCATGCGTGGGGATAAACCAGAACACATTCATCTGCTGCTCCTGCTTGACTGTCACTGCCGAAATTTGAAAAAGACATCGCCCTGCTCGCGTCGCGGATGAGCGACGCATGCATGGTGTGCATTCGAATCGGGATGGCTCGCCGGTCAGGCCGTGCCGCGGACGAGGACGCGATTGCACGGCTGTTTCTGGGAAATCAGTCTAGGGACCGGTACAGGGCTTTGGAACGATTTTTTTGAGCTTAGGTTTTCCGCTTTCGTGATTAGCACGACGCTGGAGCGAATATCGCCGCGGCCGGGCCCTATAATGGCGCACCTATCCGAATAACTCCGCGCGCCCGGCCCCGGCCGTGCGCGCCTGCGGTGCACTCATCGATGCAGAAAGTCATCCTGCCCTTCCTGTCCGGCTTCCTGGCCGCACTGTTCTTCCGCGAGGCCACGCTGGCCCTCCTTCACACGGCCGACCTGATCGCCGCAACCGGCTTCTCGACACAACCGTTCGCGCCGCTCGGCATTCCTGAATTTGTCGCGAATGCGCTGATCAGCGCGTGCTGCGCGATTCCGATGGCGTGGTTGTTGCGCGTGTCGCCGGAACGCGAAGCATCGTGGATCGGCGCACTCGTGTTCGGCGGCATCGTGCTGACGGCCGCTCGCGTGTTCGCGATCGATCCGCTGCGCGGCATCTGGCCGTCGGGCAACATGATGCCCGTGCTCGCGGCCGGCTTCGCGGCCAATGCGGTGTGGGGTTTCGGCGCGCTCGTGTTCATGCGCGCGTTCATGTCGGACGACGCGGGCGACGAATAACGCCGCGGCGCGGGCGACGCGCCCTTCAGGACCGGCCGACTTCCATGAAAAAGGCCGCGTGCATCGTGCACGCGGCCTTTTCGTTTCCGTGTCGCGCGTCGATCGGCTCGCGCGGGTCAGCCTGATCGACGTCAGTCCTTCAGCTCGCGCAGCGGATGCGCGTCGGGCGCCCACGGGCTGTCGAACATCGCGAGCACGTCGGCGCGCCGGACGTCGGCAGCCGACTTGAAACGCCACACGGGCTGGTGATCCTTGTCGACGATCAGCGCGCGCACGCCTTCGATCACGTCGCCGCGCGCGAAGGTCGAGCGCGTGAGATCGAGATCGCGCCGCAGGCAATCGGCCATCGTCGCGCCGCGCGCGCGTTCGACGACTTCGAGCGACACGGCCATCGACAGCGGCGACAACTGCTCGCGCATCGCGTGGGTCGCCTTCTCGACCCACCCGTCGACCGCCGCGCAATCCTGCTCGGCGTCGAGCGACGCGAGGATCGCGTTGATGTCCGGCTGCGCGAAATGCCGGTCGATCGCGGCACGCGCATCGGCGAGCGCCGACGTGTCGGGCGTCGGCACGACCTTGTGCGCGGCTGCCGCGTGTTTCACGCATGCGACGGCCTGCGCGCCGCTGTCGATGCGCGCGGTACGCAGCGTGTCGAGCAGCGCCGGCAGCGCGGCGTCGGGCAGATAGACGTCGGCGAGTTGCGCGTACAGCGCACCGGCCGCGTCGAGCGTCGCGCCGGTCACCGCGAGATAGCGGCCGATCGCGCCGGGCGTGCGCGCGAGAAACCAGCTCATCCCGACGTCCGGGAACAGGCCGATGCGCGTTTCGGGCATCGCCATCTTCGTCGAGTCGGTCACGACGCGCAGGCCGCCGGTATGCCGCGCCGCCTGCGATATCCCCATGCCGCCGCCCATCACGACGCCGTGCATCAGCGCGATGTACGGCTTCGGATACGTGAAGATCGCATGGTTCAGCGTGTATTCGTCGATGAAGAACGTGTCGACCGCACCGCGGTCGCCGCGCCGCCACGCGTCGTGGAAGAAGCGCACGTCGCCGCCCGCGCAGAATGCGCGCGGATGCGGGCTGTGCACGACGACCGCGACGACGTCGGGATCGTCGCGCCACGCGTCGAGCGCCTGCTGCATCAGCCGGATCATGCCGACCGACAGCGCATTCAGCGCCTTCGGCCGGTTCAGTTCGAGAAAGCCGATGCGGTTCGCGACGTACGCGCACACGTCGGGCTGGGCGGATTCGGCGGAAACGGCGGCGGGAGTGGAATCGGTCATGACGGTCATCCGGCAAACGGCAGTCGCACGCTCAGTGCGCCTGCATCTTCGAGAACAGGTTCAGCACCACGACGCCCGCGATGATCAGCCCGAGACCGATCACCGCCGGCACGTCCGGCACCTGGCGATAGAGCAGCATCGCGACGAGCGTGATCAGCACGATGCCGGCGCCCGACCAGACGGCATAGATGATGCCGACGGGCATCGTGCGCAACGTGAGCGACAGGCAGTAGAACGCGACGCCGTAACCGGCGACGACGAGCACCGACGGCCAGAGGCGCGTGAAGCCGTCCGCCGCGCGCAGCGCGGACGTGCCGATCACTTCCGCGACGATCGCGATCGCGAGCCATGCGTAACCGGGCAGTTGCATCGCTCAGCTCCTTGCGAGGGCCAGTACCGCGTAGTCGTGACCGAGTTCCGCGCACAGCGCCTCGACGACGAACTCGTGGTCCGCGCGCTGCGGCAGCCCGGACGCGGTGATCGAGCCGATCACGCCGGCGCCGGCGACGGTCAGCGGAAACGAACCGCCGTGCGACGCATAGTCGGCGGCCGGCAGCCCGTGCTTGTCCGCGAGCGTCGCGCCGGCCTGCTGCATGCGCAGGCCGATCGCGTAAGAACTGCGGCGAAAATGCGCGACGACGTTGCGCTTGCGGCGCACCCAGTCGGCGTTGTCGGGCGTCGCGCCGGCGAGCGCCGCGTAGAACAGCGGCTGGCCGAACGTGACGATGTCGATCGCGATCGCATGGCCGCGCGACGTCGCGAGCGCGTGCATCCGGTTGCCGAGCGCCCACGCGCGGGCCGGGTCGAAATGGGGAAACACGAGCGCCTGTTCCTGCGCGCCGATCGATTGCAGATCGTGAGCGATATCCATGAATCCGTCGATGCAGTAATGAGTATCGGAACGGCGCAGATGCGCTCGCGCAGGGCCGCTGCCGGGATGACGACACAAACCGCTCGATTCTAGCGCACGCGCCTCCCCGTACCGGCCCCACCAGCGCTCGTCACGCGATTGTCAGAAAACACTTGCACGCATTCGGGTAAGACCATATAATTCATTTCTTCGACGGACGCGGGGTGGAGCAGTCTGGCAGCTCGTCGGGCTCATAACCCGAAGGTCGTAGGTTCAAATCCTACCCCCGCAACCAACCGTCCAGAATGTCGCAAAAAGCCCGGCCTCGCGCCGGGCTTTTTGTTTTCGCGCGTCCGGACGCCGCGCCCTCTTCGCGCACGCGCGCGCCGTTTCGCCCGACACGCCGCCGCATGCGCAGGCGTTCAAGAATGCCGCGGGCCGGTGATACACTCGCATCACCTCGTCCCTTCCACTCGACATGAAATTCTGCTCCGTCTGCGGTCACGAAGTCCTCGCGCGCATTCCGCCTGGCGACAACCGTGAACGCTTCGTCTGCGATCACTGCGGCACGATCCACTATCAGAATCCGCGCAACGTCGTCGGCACGGTGCCGGTCTGGGGCGACCAGATCCTGCTGTGCCGCCGTGCGATCGAACCGCGCTACGGATTCTGGACGCTGCCGGCGGGTTTCATGGAAATGGGCGAGACGACCGCGGAAGCCGCCGCGCGCGAAACGCTCGAGGAAGCCGGCGCGCGCGTCGAGGTGCAGAACCTGTTCACGCTGCTCAACGTGCCGCACGTGCATCAAGTCCATCTGTTCTACCTCGCGCGGCTCACCGATCCGGGTTTCGAAGCCGGCGAGGAAAGCCTCGAAGTGAAACTGTTCGACGAAGCCGACATTCCGTGGGACGAGATCGCGTTCCCGACCGTCAGCCAGACGCTGCGCTTCTTCTTCGCCGATCGCGCAGCCGGCGACTACGGCGTGCACACCGGCGATATCTTCCGCTCGCTGCGCAACGGCTGAGCCCCCACCCATGGTTCCCTGGCTCGGCCCGGACGATCCGTTTCCGTCCATCGAACGCGCGCTCGGCCCCGCGACCGGCGCGCCCGGGCTGCTCGCCGCGAGCGCCGACCTGCTGCCGTCGCGCCTCATCGACGCGTACCGGCGCGGCATCTTCCCGTGGTACTCGGACGGCCAGCCGGTGCTGTGGTGGAGCCCCGACCCTCGCATGATCCTGGTGCCGGCCGAATTCAAGGTGTCGCCGTCGCTGCGCAAGACGCTGAAGCGCGTGCTGCGCACGCCGGAATGGGAAGTGCGCGTCGATCACGACTTTCCCGGCGTGATGCGCGCGTGCGCGCAGGCGCCGCGCCGCGGGCAGCGCGGCACCTGGATCACCGCCGAGATCATCGACGCCTATACGTCGCTCTACCGCTCCGGCAACGCGCACAGCATCGAAACGTGGCACGACGGGCGCCGCGTCGGCGGCCTCTATGGCGTGTCGTTCGGCCGGATGTTTTTCGGCGAGTCGATGTATGCGGACGTGACCGATGCATCGAAAATCGCGCTGGCCGCGCTCGTCGCGCACCTTCGCGAGCAGGGGTTGGAAATGATAGACTGCCAGCAGAATACGTCGCATCTAGCGTCGCTCGGCGGCCGCGAGATCGCACGCCAGGCCTTTGTCGCTCACGTGCGCCGCGCGGCAGCCGAACCGCCGATTCCGTGGCAGTTCGACAAGCGCGTGCTCGCCGCGCTGACGAGCCCCGCCGAAACGGCGGCGCCCACCGGGAGCGAGCGCTAGCGCGGCACTCCTTCCCTGCATCGAGAGCTGCCCATGACTCACCCGACTGAGCTGCCGCTTTCACCGCTTTCGGCGTTGCAATTCTATGCAACGGCGCCCTATCCGTGCAGCTATCTGGACGGCCGCATCGCACGCTCGCAAGTCGCGACGCCGAGCCACCTGATCAATTCCGACATCTACACCGAACTCGTGAAGGCCGGCTTCCGCCGCTCGGGCGTCTTCACGTACCGTCCGTACTGCGACGGCTGCCGCGCATGCGTGCCGGTGCGCGTGCCGGTCGGCGAGTTCGCGCCGACGCGCACGCAGCGCAGGATGTGGAAGCGGCACCGCACGCTGGTCGCGACGGTGTCGCCGCTGCACTACGACGAAGAGCACTACGCGCTCTACATGCGCTACCAGTCCGCGCGCCACGCGGGCGGCGGCATGGATCGCGACAGTCGCGACCAGTACGAACAGTTCCTGCTGCAAAGCCGGATCAACTCGCGCCTCGTCGAATTCCGCGACCTCGACGCACCGGGCGGCGAACCCGGCAAGCTGCGGATGGTCAGCATGATCGACATCCTCGGCGACGGGCTGTCGTCGGTCTATACGTTCTTCGAGCCCGACGACCGGCACACGAGCTACGGCACCTACAACATCCTGTGGCAGATCGAGCAGGCGAAGAGCCTCGGGCTGCCCTACGTGTACCTCGGCTACTGGATCCGCGAGAGCCCGAAGATGGCCTACAAGGCGAACTTCCATCCGCTCGAAGGGCTGATCGACGGCCGCTGGAAGACGCTCGATCCGGAACGGATCGACCTGCCGCCCGTCGACGCGGCGCTGGCGCGCGCGCCGTTGCCGGGCGGACATTCCGGCTCGGGCTGACGCGCGTAGCGGCGGCTACGAAGCGAAGCACGCCCGTGCCGCGCAACTCCCGGTAAAATAGCGGGTTGTCATTCATTTCGGCCGTCCGCCCCATTCCCGTGTTCAGTTCCCTCTACCCGCTGGCCCGCGCATCCCTGTTCAAAATGGATGCGGAAGACGCTCACCACCTTACGCTGCGCGCGCTCGGCGCGGCCGGACGCACGGGCCTCGCCTGCGCGCTGTCGGCCCGCGTGCCCGACGCGCCGCGCACCGTGATGGGGCTCACGTTCCGCAACCCGGTCGGCCTCGCGGCCGGCCTCGACAAGGACGGCGCGGCCATCGACGGCCTCGCGGCGCTCGGCTTCGGCTTCATCGAGGTCGGCACGGTCACGCCGCGCCCGCAGCCCGGCAACCCGCGCCCGCGGATGTTCCGGCTGCCGCAGGCCGAAGCGCTGATCAACCGGATGGGCTTCAACAACCACGGCGTCGACCAGTTCGTGAAGAACGTGCAGGCCGCCCGCTATCGCGGCATCCTCGGCCTGAACATCGGCAAGAACGCCGACACGCCGATCGAACGCGCGGCCGAGGATTACCTGTACTGCCTCGAGCGCGTGTACCCGTTCGCGAGCTACGTGACGATCAACATCTCGTCGCCGAACACGAAGAACCTGCGCCAATTGCAGGGCGCGGGCGAACTCGACGCGCTGCTCGCCGCGCTGAAGGACAAGCAGCAGCGCCTCGCCGACCTGCACGGCAAGCTCGTGCCGCTCGCGCTGAAGATCGCGCCCGATCTCGACGACGAGCAGGTCAAGGAAATCGGCGACACGGTGCTGCGCCACAAGATCGAAGCGGTGATCGCCACCAATACGACGCTGTCGCGCGCGGCCGTCCAGGGCCTGCCGCACGCGGACGAAGCCGGCGGCCTGTCGGGCCGCCCGGTGTTCGACGCGTCGAACGAAGTGATCCGCAAACTGCACGCCGAAGTCGGCAACGACGTGCCGATCATTGGCGTCGGCGGCATTTTCTCGGGCGAGGATGCCCGTGCGAAGCTCGCGGCCGGCGCGGCGCTCGTCCAGCTCTATACCGGCTTCATCTATCGCGGCCCGGCGCTCGTGTCCGAATGCGTGAAGGCGATCGCCCGCGAACGCACCGCGTAATATAGCCATAAACAAACTTTATTTAGATATCGATAGCATTTTTGCTATCATCGCTTCACCATCAGAATCATTGACCCGGACAGGGCAAGGACACACACGATGAAATTTTCGCTGTTGAAGAAGCTGCTGGTTGCCGGCGTGATCGGCACGTCGTTCGCTGCGGCAACCGCCCACGCGGCCGACCTCCTCGACCAGGTCAAGCAGCGCGGCACGCTGCGCGTCGGCCTCGAAGGCACGTTCCCGCCGTTCAACTCGAAGAACCCGCAAGGCGAACTCGTCGGCTTCGACGTCGACATCGCGAAGGCCGTCGCCGCGAAGCTCGGCGTGAAGGCCGAGTTCGTGACGACCGAATGGAGCGGCATCATCGCGGGCCTGCAGGCGGGCAAGTTCGACGTGATCGCCAACCAGGTCGGCATCACCGACAAGCGCAAGGAAACGCTCGACTTCTCGCCTGCGTACACGTTCTCGTCCGCGCAGCTGATCCAGCGCAAGGACGACACGCGCGAGTTCAAGTCGCTGGAAGACCTGAAGGGCAAGAAGCTCGGCGTCGCGCTCGGCACCAACTACATGGACATGGCGAAATCGGTGCCCGGCATCGACGTGAAGACGTACCCGGGCGCGCCCGAGTACCTGCGCGATCTCGCGGCCGGCCGCCTCGACGCGGCGCTCAACGACCGCCTGATGCTCGCGTACCTGACGAAGAACTCGCAGTTGCCGCTGCGCCCGGGCGCGAACGTCGGTTCGGCGAACCCGTCGGGTATCCCGTTCAAGAAGGGCAACCCGAAGTTCCAGAAGGCGATCGACGACGCGATGACGCAGCTCGAGGCCGACGGCACGTTCACGAAGATCTCCGACAAGTGGTTCGGCATCGACGTGACGAAACCGATCAAGTAAGCACGCCTGCATTTCCCGCCTGACGGCGGGCCGGAAAGGGCGGCATCCGCAACGATGCCGCCCTTTGTTTTATCGGTCCGGTTTATGATTGCGCTTTCGCGCACGCATTCGCTTCGTATTCCATGTCGACAACGTCCCTGCTCGTCCAATCGCTGCCGGTGCTCGCCCAGGGTGCCGTGCTGACCGTCAAGTTCGCCGTGCTGTCGATGGTGTTCGGCCTGCTTGGCGCCGTCGTGCTCGCGATGATGGGCATCCGGCAAAGCGAAGCGCTCGACGGCTTCGAGCGCATCTGGGTCAACGCGCTCGCGTGGCTGGCGCGCGCGTACGTGAGCCTGATGCGCGGCACGCCGCTGCTCGTGCAGATCTTCGTGATCTATTACGGGCTGCCGAGCCTCGGCATCTCGCTCGACCCGACGCCGGCCGGCGTGATCGCACTGTCCGCGAACGTCGCGGCCTACATGTCGGAAAGCATGCGCGGCGCGATCAACGGGATCGCGCGCGGCCAATGGCTCGCCGCATACAGCCTCGGGCTGTCGTGGGGCCAGACGCTGCGCTACGTGATCGGCCCGCAGGCGCTGCGCATCGCGGTGCCGAGCCTGTCGAACAGCCTGATCAGCCTGATCAAGGACACGTCGCTCGTGTCGGTGATCACCGTGACCGAACTGCTGCGCAGCGCGCAGGAAGTGATCGCGGCGACCTATCAGCCGCTGCCGCTCTATCTCGCCGCCGCGGCCGTGTACTGGATCCTGTGCCAGATTCTCGAATGGGTGCAGCGCTGGTACGAAAAGCGCCTGTCGCTGCCGTCGCGGCACTGAGCCGCGCAGTTACGCCGGGCCGCGCTCGCGGGCCCGGCGCCTTCCTTCCCGCCTGTTTCGTCCATTCCGCCTATTCGCCCGAATAACGCACGCCGAGCACGGCGCGCGCCGCATCGGTCATCGCAATCATCTGCCGCGAATGGTCGTGCGTCATGATCGGGCTTTCGGTCTCGCCCGCGCGCAGCAGGTCGCAGAAATGCGCGGTTTCGTAGTTCAGCCCGCCGCCCGCGGCCGGTGCGTCGAGTTCGACGGTGCGCCCGTCCGCATAGCGGATCGTCGCACGCTCGGGGTTCCACCACTTCTCGTGAATCGTCACGTGGCCGCCGGCCGCGGCGATCAGCGCGTCGCCGCGCCCCATCACGTCGAGCCCGCAAAAGAGCTGCGCGATCCCGCCGTTCGCATGCACGCTGTTCAGGCTCGCGAACAGGTCGACACCGGTCGCACCGACGCGGCCGAGCGTCTGTACGTCGCGCGCCGCGCCGAGCCAGTCGACAGCGAGAAACGCCTCGTAGATGCCGATGTCGAGCAACGCGCCGCCTGCGCGATCGAGCCGATAGACGGAATGGTCGTCCGGCACCGACGACGATGCGCAGCCCGCCCGCACGAGCCGGATCTCGCCGATCGGATCGTCACGCAGGTGCGCACGCAGTTGACGATACAGCGGGAAGAATGGGGGCTTCATCGCCTCCATGAAGAGCTGCCCGGCATCGCGCGCCGCCTGCAGCACCGTGTCGAGTTGCGCGGCGTTCAGCGCCGCGGGTTTCTCGCACAGCACGGCCTTGCCGGCAGCCAGGGCGGCCAGCGTGTACCGCGCGTGACTGTCATGGAGCGTCGCGATGTAGACCGCGTCGATTTCGTCGCTCGCGAGGAGCGCGTCGAGGCGCGCGGCAGGCGTGCCGCCGTATGCCCCGCAGAAGGCCGCAGCCGCGTCGGCGCGGCGGGCCCAGACGCCGGTGAGCGTGGCGCCCGGCACGTGTGCGAGGCTTTGCGCGAAGCGGCGCGCAATGCTGCCTGCACCGACGATGCCGAAGCGCACCGGGCGATGGTCGTTGTCGTTCATCCTGATCTTCCGTGTCGGTCGTATGACGGTGGCCGGCACGCTGCCGGCCGGCCGTCATGATAAACGGCCCGGCGGCACGAGGATGAGCGACATGCGCCGCGTCAGGCGCGCACCGGCACGTCGACCGAGAAATCGCGCGAAATCTCGTCCGCGCTGAAATCGATCAGCGCGAGCGACGCCGCTTCGGCTTCGCGCGGGTCGCGCCGCTCGATCGCATCGACGACGCGCGCATGCGCCTTCACCGCGATGTCGTGCGCGCCCTCCTTCTGCACGACGCGCGGGTTCACGAGACGCACAGCGCCGCGCACGATCGCCGCCATCTGCTGGAAGAACTGGTTGCCGCTCGCCTGGACGATCCGCGTATGCAGCAACTCGTCCGCCGTGTCGTAGCCGGCGTCGCCCGGCTGCAGCACCTTGAACGCATCGAACGCTTCGCGAATGCCCGCGATGTCGGCCGCCGTCGCACGCACCGCCGCCTGCGCGGTCGCACGTGGCTCGATCAGCATCCGGAATTCGATGACGTCGCGCATGAACTGCGGATCGGGTTTTGCCCGAAAGCGCCAGCTCACGACGTCCTCGTCGATCATCCGCCAGTCGCGCATCGGCCGCACGCGCGTCCCGACTTTCGGACGCACGTCGAGCATGTCGCGCGCAAGCAACATCGACAACGCTTCCCGCATGACCGTGCGGCTCACATCGAACTCTTTCGACAGCACGTCCTGCGGCGGCAAGATGCCGCCGTACTTGTCCTCGACGATACCCGCGACAAGCCCATCCATCACTTTGGCGACCAGTGACCGGTCTTTGCCCTGCTCCATGACACCTCCCCGTGCGTCGATTTGCGAACACCTGCTCCGCAGTTCCGCCGGCCCTGGTAACTACTCTGTTCTTATGATCTATAAGTTGATGAGTTCGACGATATTTCGCTATCTGGTAAACACCTGACAGGGTTATCCCTCTTTTGAACGAGGTGATTTATACGGCTAAAAAAAAGGCCCGGGAAGCGCGCCGCGCCTGCCGGACCCCGGTTTCCACAAGATTTAACCATCCAATCCATGACGGCCGATACCGCACCGTTACGGACTGCTTCTCATTCAGTTTCAGCCAGCCGGATAAACGATCGTTTCGACGCCGTTTTCCGTGCCGAGCAAGCACAGATTCGCGCCGCGTTCGGCGAACAGGCCAACCGTCACGACGCCCGGCCATGCGTTCACCTGCGCTTCGAAACCGCGCGGATCGGCGATCTGCAGGCCCTTCACGTCGATGATCTCATTACCGTTATCGGTGATGTAGGGCGCGCCGTCCTTCGTCACGCGCAGCACGGGCACGCCGCCGAGCGCGGTCACGCGCCGGCCGATCGCGGTGCGCGCCATCGGCACGACCTCGATCGGCAGCGGGAACGCGCCGAGCACCGGCACGCGCTTGCTGGCGTCGGCGATGCAGACGAACGTGTCGGCCACCGACGCGACGATCTTCTCGCGCGTCAGCGCGCCGCCGCCGCCCTTGATCATCGCGCCGCCTGCGTCGATTTCGTCGGCGCCGTCGACGTACACCTGAAGCGACTCGATCTCGTTCAGGTCGAACACCTTGATGCCATGCGATTTCAGGCGTTCGGTCGTGGCGACCGAGCTCGACACGGCGCCGCGATAGCGCGATTTGACGGCGGCGAGCGCGTCGATGAAGCAGTTGGCGGTCGAGCCGGTGCCGACACCGATCACGGCGCCTTCCGGCACGTTCTGGATCACGTAATCGGCGGCGGCCTGGCCGACGAGGCGTTTGAGTTCGTCTTGAGTCATGGCGTGGTAATGCTGCGGGATTGCGGAAAACTGCCAGTTTACCGGAGTCGGCGGACGCCCCCGCGTTTTTCGGCGTGCGATACGCCGCGTAGTCAGCGCGTGTCGGCCGCCGGTGCGGGGGCCGCCGCTTGCGTGCCGGGGAAGTACTTGTCGAGCAGCGCCTGCGCGATCGCGTCGCTTTCCGCGTCCGGATTGCCCGCGTAATCGGATGGCCGGAAATGCATCTGGAACGCCGCGATCACGCGTTGCGTGCGCGTGTCGAGCACGCCGTCGGTCGGCACGTCGTAGCCGTAGCGCGCGAGCTTGAACTGCAGGTCGCGCACGTCGACCGGCGCGTGCGGGTCGCGGCCGCCGAGCCGCGCGGCGACGGTCGCGTCGTCCGGCCATGCGCCGACGCCGGCTTGCGCGAGCGCATGCCACGGGAACAGCGGGCCGGGATCGATCTTGCGTTGCGGCGCGATGTCGCTGTGCCCGACCACGCGCGTCGGCGCAATCCCGTAGCGCGCGACGATGTCCTTCGACAGACGGATCAGCGCGTCGACCTGCTCGGGCGGATACGGCTGCCAGGTACGCTGCTGCGCGTCGAGCGGGCCGCGATTCACGTTCTCGATGCCGATCGACACCGCATTCAGCTCGGTCGTGCGCTGCCACTCGCTGACGCCCGCGTGCCACGCGCGCCGCGCTTCCGGAACGAGCTGGTAGACGACGGGCATCCCGCGCTCGGTGCGCGGCTGCGGCGGGATGACGTAGTGCACGCTGACCGACTCGCCGGTCAGCGTACGCAGCGATTTCGTCTCGTCGCTCTCGGTGTAATGCATCACGAGAAAGCGGATCCGCGAATCGGCGCCGCGCGCGTGCAGGCTCGTGTCGGCGTAGTAGGTGCCGCGTTCGACGAGCGACGGCGACGTGCACGCTGCGAGCAGGCCGAGCACGGCGCAGGAGACGCCAACACGAAACAGGGTCATCGGTCGCGGGTTCCGCAGAGCCGCGTGCCGCGTTGCATCGCGGCGCGCGTCGTTCGGGTCATTCGACGCCCGCGCATCGCGCGCGGGACGGGGCAGCCCCGGGCTCAGCCCTTCACGCGCCGCTGGCGCACGGCTTCGTACAGGCACACGCCGCTGGCGACCGACACGTTCAGGCTTTCGACGCTGCCGGCCATCGGGATGCTCATCACTTCGTCGCAGGTATCGCGCGTGAGCCGGCGCATGCCTTCGCCTTCCGCGCCCATCACGAGCGCGACGGGGCCGTCGAGCTTCGTGTCGTAGAGCGTCGCCGACGCCTCGTCCGACGTGCCGATGATCCACACGCCGGCCTCCTTCAGCTCGCGCAGCGCGCGGGCGAGGTTCGTCACCGTGATGTACGGCACCGTATCGGCCGCGCCGCTCGCCACCTTGGCCGCGGTCGCGTTCAGGCCGACCGCCCGGTCGCGCGGCGCGATCACCGCGTGCGCGCCGGCCGAATCGGCGACCCGCAGGCATGCGCCGAGGTTGTGCGGATCGGTGACGCCGTCGAGCACGAGCAGCAGCGCGGGCCCGTTGATGCCGTCGAGCAGCTCGGACAGGTTCTGCGCGAGCGGCATGTCCTCGACGCGCGCGACGACGCCCTGGTGGCGCTCGGTATGCGCGAGGCCCCACAGGCGCGTTTCGTCGGCCGCGATCAGCCGCACGCCCGCTTCCTTCGCGGTGTGCAGGAAGTCCTGCATGCGGCGGTCGCGGCGCGTCTGGTCGTACAGCACCTCCGCCACCGTCGATGCATCGTGCCGCAAACGTGCGGTCACCGCATGAAAACCGTAAAGAACCTTCAGACGTGACATGACTGGAACAACCTTCGATCAAACGTGCGGCCGCGCGACGTGCGCGGCCGCGATCCATGGAAAAGGAAAGCGCCGCGTGGCCGGCCGATGACCGGTGACGCGGCGTCTCTCGATACTGCGGGGCGTGCGCGTACGCCGCCCCGAACGCTCAATACTTCTTGCGGGCGCGGGCCTTCTTCGCGGTCGGCTTCGCGGGTGCGCCGCCGCCACCGCCGCCGCCCTTCTTCTTCGCGGCGCCACGCGCGGCGCGCGCTTCCTTCACCGCGACGCTCGGCGCGCTCGCGGCCGGCTTGCGACGCGGCGCGGCTTCGTCGACCGGCGGCAGCGCACGCACGCGCGGGCCGCCGCCGTTGCGATCGACGCCGGCAGCCGGCGCGGGCGACGGACGCGGCGCCTTCACCGGCGTATCGCGCACGAGGCGGAAATCGATCTTGCGCGCATCGAGATCGACGCGGCTCACCTGCACGCGCACGCGATCCGACAGGCGATAGCGGATGCCCGTGCGTTCGCCGCGCAGCTCGTTCTTGATCTCGTCGTACTGGAAGTAGTCCGAGCCGAGCTCCGTCACGTGCACGAGCCCTTCGATGAACAGCGTGTCGAGCTGCACGAAGATGCCGAACGACGTCACGCCGTTCACCATCCCGCCGTACTCCTCGCCGAGCTTGTCGCGCATGAAGTAGCACTTGAGCCACGCCTCGACGTCGCGCGACGCTTCGTCCGCACGGCGCTCGTTCGCCGAGCAGTGCAGGCCAAGCTCTTCCCAGATCGCCGTGTTCGAGCGCGAACGGCCGCGCGCTTCGTCGTCGGCCTGCTGCATCGCGCGGGCGCGCGGCGACAACGCGGTATTCAGCTCGAAGCCTTCCGGCGCCTTCGGCGCGTACTTCTTGCCCGACAGGATCGCGTAGATCGCGCGGTGCGTGAGCAGGTCCGGGTAGCGGCGGATTGGGCTCGTGAAGTGCGCGTACGCCTCGTACGCGAGACCGAAGTGGCCGATGTTGTCCGGGCTGTAGACCGCCTGCTGCATCGAGCGCAGCAGCATCGGCTGCAGCATCTGCGCGTCCGGCCGGTCGCGGATCTGCGCCATCAGCGCCGCGTAGTCGCTCGCATGCGGCTTGTCGCCGCCGCCGAGCGACAGGCCCATCCCGCGCAGGAACGCGCGCAGGTTCTCGAGCTTCTCCGGCGTCGGCCCCGCGTGCACGCGGTACAGGCCCGGATGCTTGTTGCGCTTCAGGAAATCGGCCGCGCAGACGTTCGCGGCCAGCATGCATTCCTCGATCAGCTTGTGCGCGTCGTTGCGCTGGCGCGGCACGATCTGCTCGATCTTGCCCTGCGAATTGCAGACGATGTAGGTCTCGGTCGTGTCGAAGTCGATCGCGCCGCGCTTTTGACGGGCGGCGAACAGCGACTTGTAGACGCCGTACAGATCCTGCAGGTGCGGCAGCAGGTCGGCGCGGCGCGCGGCCTCCGGCCCCTTCGTGTTCGACAGCACGGCCGCGACTTCGGTGTACGTGAGGCGCGCCGCCGAATGGATCACGGCCGGATAGAACTGGTATGCCTTGATCTCGCCGCGCCCGGTGATCACCATGTCGCACGCGAGCACGCAGCGATCAACCTGCGGATTCAGCGAACAGAGGCCGTTCGACAGCTTCTCCGGCAGCATCGGGATCACGCGGCGCGGGAAGTAGACCGACGTGCTGCGCTCGAGCGCGTCGGCGTCGAGCCCGCTACCCGGCTGCACGTAGTGCGACACATCGGCGATCGCGACGATCAGCCGGTAGCCGTCGCCGCGGCCGACCTTGACCGGCTCGCAGTAGACGGCATCGTCGAAGTCGCGGGCGTCCTCGCCGTCGATCGTCACGAGCGGCACGTCGCGCAGGTCGACGCGGAAACGCAGGTCGGCCGGGCGCACCTTGTCGGGCAGCGCGGCGGCTTCGTCGAGCGCCGGCTGGCTGAATTCGTGCGGCACGCCGTACTTGCGCACCGCGATTTCGATTTCCATGCCCGGATCGTCGATGTCGCCGAGCACTTCGACGACACGGCCGAGCGGCTGCGAATGACGGCTCGGGAAATCGGTCAGCTCGACGACGACGACCTGCCCGACCTTCGCCTTCTTCACGTTCTGCGTGATCAGGATGTCGTGGCCGATGCGCTTGTCTTCCGGCGCGACGATCAGCGCGCCGTTCTCGTTCAGCAGGCGGCCGATCACGCGCTTGTTCGCGCGCTCGGTGACTTCGACGACATGCCCTTCCGGCCGGCCGCGGCGATCGTAGCCGACGATCCGCGCGAGCACGCGGTCGTTGTGCATCACCTTCTGCATTTCGCCGTTCGGCAAGAACAGGTCGTCCTGGCCGTCGTCGCGGATCACGAACCCGTAGCCGTCGCGATGCCCTTGCACGCGCCCTGCGACGAAATTCGACGGATGGGTCAACTGGTAGTGGCCGCGCTTGTCGAGGCGGATCTGGCCGTCGCGCTCCATCGCGGCGACACGCCGGAAGAACCCCTCGCGCTCCTGACGCTTGATCGACAGGGCTTCGGCGATGTCGTTGGCGGCCAGCGGCGCGTCGCTCGTACGCAGCACGCCGAGAATCTCTTCACGGCTCGGAATGGGGTACGGATATTTGCTCAAGGGTTTGTCGATGATTGTTCTCGTTGCGTTGACTGATGGTGCACGGCATCAACATAGAGGTGTCCGTCTGACAGTTCTATATTGACGGCGGCGGGTCATTCTATCACCCGCCCGTGTCGCCAAATGACGGGAATGCCGCCGGCACGCGCGGCGACGGCCGGTTTGCGATGCATCGCAAAAAAGTGTTGACAGGGATAATTGGGGCGCTATAATTTCGCTTCTTTGCAGCAAGCAGCTACTGCAAAACGTGCCCAGGTGGCGGAATTGGTAGACGCACTAGGTTCAGGTCCTAGCGGTGGCAACATCGTGGAGGTTCGAGTCCTCTCCTGGGCACCATCTGTATTTAAAAAGGTCGGCTTCTAGCCGGCCTTTTTTCATTTTCGGCCCAGGAAGTAAAGCGCCTGCGCGCCCGCCTTCCCTTTCATCGACTCACTGCGGCGGCCTCGTCAAAGCATGCGCTTCAGCACGCCGTTCTTCGACACGAAATGGTGCTTGAGCGCGGCGCCCGCGTGCGCGACCACCAGCAATGCCAGCAGATAGCAGCCGATCTTGTGCAGGACGAACCAGTGCTCGGTAACCGGCCCCGCGCTGAACGGCGTATTCACGTAAACCGCCCAGAACAGCCAGTAGCCGTCCGGCACCATCACGAAGCCGCTGAACAGCACGAACGCGACGAGCGCGTAAATCAGCGAGTGCACCAGATGCGCGATCGACCGCTGCTTCGAAGGAATCGACGCGATGTCGGGCGGCGTCCGGCGGAAGAACGACCACACGTAGCGCAGCGGAAACAGCACGATCAGGCTGCTCGCGAGCGACATGTTGAGCGTCGACACGAAACGCCAGACGTCCGGCTGGGTAATGAAGTGCAGCGAGAATCCGGCCACCATCGTGTACAGGATCACGACCGCGAAGATCCAGTGCAGTGCGCGGGAAAAGCGATCGTAGCGGCCGTCATCCGAAGACGCTTGCCGAAAACTGGTCTGAGAAACCGTATGCATGATTCATCCTTTATCGATTGCCATTGCAGTGTTGTGTTGGAACAGTGGATGAAATTATCGACGTCGATTCCGGTATGGATAAGCATCCTCAAAGATTTCAAAACGCCCGGTCCGGCGCTGGCCGGCGCGCGCCGCGTGGCCGGCCAGCGTCAACGCATCTCGATCAGGAATGTCATCACGCCGTCGCCCGAACCCGCCGTCACGCGCTCGCCGTACTGGTAGTACTGCGCGGTGAACGGCAACGTGGTCGCGCCGACGGTCGCATCGCCGAGGCTGTGCCACGCATTCAACGTCACCGGCGCTTCGTCCTTCAGCACGCGGATCCCCACCCCTTGCGCGGCAGCGTCGCCATGCAGCTTCAGCACGTCCGCCGTGCCCGGCACCGTCTCGCCGAGCAACTGGATCGACAGCGGCGTCGGCCGCGCTTCTCCATACGGGCTGCAGGTCAGGTTGATCGCGAATTCCCGCGACGCACGGGTCGAGCCCGGACCATCGAAAGCGTTCGCGGGCACCGCGCCGAGCGGCACGACAAGATGCTTGGAATCGGTATTGACCGTGCAGGCGACACCGCGCACATAGCTGCTCGTGATGTGCTTGTGCACCACGTTGTGGTCGGGGTCGCCAATCGCGGCCGATGCATCGACGCTCAGCACCTGCCCCTGCAGGAAGCCGGGCGTCACCGGCCCGGTCTTGACGAGTTCCACGTCGATCACGTACTCGCGCGCCGTGCCATCGCCCGGATGCACGCCGAGCAACCCGTCGGTCTGGCCGCCGAGATCCTCGCCATCGCGCGCCACGCGAAGCGCGAGCCCGGGCAGGTTGCTCGCCCAGAGGTTCATGCCCGGCAGCGGACCGAACTCGCTCGCATACCGCAACGTGCGTGGCTCGGGCACGTTCTGGCCGTTGCGCGAGCAGGTGACGGTCAGCGTGAAACGCGCCGACGCGACGATGCCGCCGGCGTCGACACTGTCGGCCGCGATCGGGCCGAACTCGAGCGGATTGAAGTCTTCGGGCGCGCTCAGGCACGTGGCGAACGCGGGCGCCGTACCGAGCGTCAGCGCGACGAGTGCCGCCCAGCGGCGCAGACGCGCGGCAAATCGGAAAGTCGAGGGTTTCATGATCGGGATGACGAGGTTGACGCGGCGTCGGCCCGCAGCGCCGGATGCGCGCGCGAGCAGACGGCCGCGAGTTCGGGAAAATTGCGATGCGCGGTCGATTCGCCGATGTCGTACGACAGCGCGCAGCGTTCGTCCGCACGCATGCCCCAGCGCACGAGCAGGTCGCCGGCGCGGTCGATCCCCGTGACGAAGCCCTGACCGTTCGGGCCGACCATGCCGACCGCCTTGCCGTTCGCCGTCAGCACGGCCGCGCCGAACGGCACCGGCTTGCCCGCGTCGTCGACCAGATCGAGCATCAGGCGCCCGGCCTCGACCTCGAACGGCGCCAGCACGACCGCCCCGCGCGTCGGCACGACGTGCACGATCGCGTTGCGGATCTCGAGCCGGCGATCGAGCTCCGCGGTCCGCAATGCGATGCGGTTCTGCCGGTACGGCGTGACATGCGGCACGACCGCATAACCCGCGCGGTCGGTACGCACGCCGGCATGCGCCACCACGCCGACGCCGGCCGCGCGCTCGCTGCGCACGAGCGCGACGGTTTCGCCGAGCGGCTGCGACAATGTCACGCCGCCGCCGTGCACGAGCACGCCGCCCGCGGCGCTGACCGAAGTCTGCGAACCGCCGCGCGCCTGGTTGTGGGTGGCCGAGAACTGGCCGGCCGTCGCCCGATAGTTCAGGTTCAGGGCGCCGCCGAGGCCGTTCGCCGATCGATCGGCGTCGACGCCATAGCTGAGGCTATCGTCGGCGAGCAGCGTGCCGAACACGCCCGCGCGCTGCTCCGTGCCGGCAGTGCCGGCGATCAGCGTCGCGCTGCCGTACGCGCGAGGCGCCGCCGTGCGCCCGCCGCCGATCGGAAGCGACAGGTTCAGCGACACCTGCCGGCTGCTCGCGCCGCGGGCGCGCGACTCGTGGCTGACGCTCACGTTGTACGACACGCGCGATACGCTACCCGAATAGCCGAGCTGCACCAGCCGGTCTTCCCCCGCGCCGTCGCGGTACGTGCGCCGGCTCGCGTTGACGTACAGCGAGCCCGCGCGTCCGAGGTTCTGCGACACGCTCAACTCGCTGCGGCTGCGCTTGCCGGCGCGATACGCCCACCGGTCGACCGACGCCGCATAGCGCACCGCGACGTCGGACAGGCTGCGATAGCCGTCTGAATAATGATGGTGCGCGGCGCGCAGCTCGGTGCCGGTGGCCGCGAACGCCTTCGCGAACATCAGGCGCGCGGCGCTGCCGGCCCCCGCCTGCCCCGCGTGGTTCCGGTGGCGCGCATGCGTGACGTCGACCGACACCGCGCCCAGGCGCGCCATGTTGCGCGCGACCCCGGCCGCCAGCGCCGCATAGCCGCTCGCGAAGGTCGCGCCGCCGTAGATCGTCGTCTCGCCCGGCAAGCCATAGGCGGCGCTCGCCGACGCGAACCACTGCGGCCGGCCGGAATCGGCGCGCAGGCGGCCCGCGGCCGCGCGATACGACCACGCGTTCTGGCGCAGCAGGGTCGGAATACTCGCCGACGACTGAATGAAGCTGCGCGCCTGCCCGTCGGCCTCGATGATCGTCACCTCGAGATCCGCGTTCGACGCGACCGCATACAGATCGTCGATCTCGAACGGGCCGGGCGGTACGTAGCTGTTGTAGATCAGATAGCCGTTCTGACGGATCTCGACCTTCGCGTGGCTTTGCGCGATGCCGCGCACGACGGGCGCGTAGCCGCGCTGGCTGTCCGGCTGCATGGTGTCGTCGGACGCGAGCTGCACGCCCTGGAAGGCCACGCTGTCGAACACGCTGCCGGACGTGAAGCTGTCGCCGAGCGTCACGCGGCTGCGCCACGCGGGGATGTCGCGTTCGAGATAGGCGTTCGAGAACTGCGTCTGCAAACCGGACGCGTTGCGGTTCGCCATCGCGCTGCCGCGCAGGCGCCACGCGCCGAGGTTCAGGCCCGCGCGCACGCTGCCGTAGGCTTCCGTCGTGTGGCCCGACGGCAGGTCGCCGTAGCGCCGCTGCGCGGCGTTGACACGGTAGTCGATGCGCATCGCATCGATGCCGTTGTCCCAGCGCGACGGATCGACCGAGCCGCGCGGGACCCGCTTCATCTTCGCCTGCGGCACCGTCAGCGACAGCGCCTGGCGATCCGGGTCTACCGTGACGGTCGCGTCCGGCATCGCGTCGCGCAGGTTCATGCAAGCGGACGCATTGTCCTGTGCATCCGCGAGTCGCGGAAACGCCGCGAGATTCACGCCGAACGCATCGAGTTGCGCGGCGCTCAGGCACGGCCGTACCGATTCGTCGGGGGCGCCGCGCTCGAAGCGGATGTCGTTCAGGCCGTACGATTCGCCATTCACCGCCACCTCGACCGGATGGATGCCGGGCAGCAGCACGTTCGCCTCGGCGAACGCGTCGAGGTCCACGTCCGCCTGCGTGTTGCCGAACGCGAGGAACGCGGGATTGAATGCCGTCTGTGCGTGCGCGGACCCGCCGCCCGCGATCGGCAATCCGATCGCGAGGGTCGAGGCGAGCGCGAGCACGCATCGGCGCAGCAGGTGAAGGCGTCGTGTCATGAACGAAAGGCGCGGCGCGCGCCGGATGAACGCGCGCCGCGTGAGGTCTGAAGGATGAAAAGGTCGTAAAAGCGGATCGTGAAGCGCCCGTCGGCCGCGGCTGCGCGACCGCGTCGCATCAGGTGGCGTCGGCCGGCACCGTCACCGTGACGGTCGGCGTCACGGCGCCGTAGTCGTTGATCGTGCTGAACCGCAGCGCGACCGGCTGCGCCGGCAGCGCACGGAGGTTGCGCAGCGGGTAGGTCGTCGCCTGCAACGGCGGCGCTGTCTCGAGATCGACATCCTCGGTCGCCCCCGCATCGACGTCGATCTTCGCGAACGTGACGTGATAAGGCGTCGGATTGAATACCGCCAGCATCGCGCCGGCGCGCGACGGCACGATGCGCCAGGTCAGCGCCGCCGGTGCATCGGCCGCCGAGCCGGTCAGGCCCTGCGGGCGGTAGAACGCCTTGAGCCGCGTCTGGATCGCGATCTGCAACACGTTCTCCTGCTTCGCCGCGACCGGTATTTCCTTCACGTTCAGCCACAGCATCGACTCGCGATCGGCCGGCAGTGCGTGCTTGACGCGCATCACGCGCAGCAGGTTTTCCTTGCCGGGATCGAGCCGCGACAGCGGCGGCGTAACGAAGAACGGCGCTTTCGCGCCGGCCTGCGCGGGGCCGCCGTCGATCCACGCCTGCACGACATACGGCTGGCCGTCCGTGTTCTTCACGGGCACGACGGCCTCGCGCCGGTCTTCCTGCAGGATCACGCGGGTCGCGCCCACCACGATGCCCGCGAGCGCGCCGTGAGTCATGCACAGCCCGAGCATGCAGGCAAGCACGCGGGGTACGAAGCGATGCGTCATCGGCTGGCCCCCTCGGCTCAACGGTAGTTCAGCGTGAACGACGCCGTACCGTTCGCCTCGCCCGCCTCGGTCTGGTCCGACGTCGAAACGTAGTTCGCGGCGAAGTTCAGCACGTTGCTGCCCGGCGTCAACTGGAGTGTGTCGGACTCCGTATTGATGCCGATCTGCTTGCCGTCTTCGTGCATCAACTGGATACCGACGCCTTTCGCGTCGTCCTTGCCGCCGGTGCCGACCGCGAGCAGCGTCGCATCTTCGCCGTGCGACAGCCCTTCGAACTGCGCACGCACGCCGCTCAACTGCTCATTGCACTCGCTCAGCGCGATCTGGAACGGCACGCGACGGCTTTCCCGACCCGCTTCGGCGAGCTGGTCGATACCGATTGCGCCGAGCGGCACCTGAATATTGCTGTTGTCGATCTTGCAGGTCGTCGCGACGATCTTGCCGTGGAAGTTCACCGTGCCGTCGGCCGCGAACGCGGACGTCGAACCGAATGCCGCCATCAGGGCGAGCAGCACGAAAGGTTTCTGGAACTGTTTCATCGAATGTCTTGGGGAAAAGTAAGGAGCTTCACTGCCGGTCCCGGACAGCGGAACCGTGAACCCGTCGAGTTCACAGGCATTATTCCGGCCCGGTCGCCGCCACCCAACAAATGTGAAGAGATCCTCAACGATTGCCCGACAGGCGCCGCACGCGCGCCGAGCGCGAGCGCGATCTCGCACCGGCGTGACCGAACGTGCCGTTCGAACCGGTGGAAAATGACAGAGAAAGAACAGGTGGATGAATGGATCGCGACGCGCGCCGCCGCGCATCACGACAGCGTCGCGACGTGCATCGTTGCCATGCCGAACGGCGACGGAAGGCCAGCGAGCCGAGGCGGTGCGCCACCCCGCGTCGCCGGATCGGGAGACGAAGCGGCCGCTATCCGGCCGGGTGCTCAGGCCCGCTCGAGCCGGTATCCGTAGTTGTAGACCGTCGTGATCACGAGGCCATTTTTCGCGCGCAGCCCGAGACTCGAGCGCAGCTTGCTCACGTAGGTGGCAAGCGTCGCGTCGTACTTCCGGTCGACCACGCCCCAGATGCGCTTGATCATCATGTCCTTCGACACGATCCGCCCGACGCTCTCGAACAGCATCAGCGCGACCTCGAACTCGCGCAGAGACAGTTCGACCGGCGCACCGTCCACGGTCGCGGCGTGCGCGCTCACGTCGAGCGCGAACTTGCCGACCTCGACGACCTTCGCCCGCTGCGTCTCGGGATAGTACTTGCGCGCCTGCGCGTTCACGCGTGCAACCAGCTCGCGCTCGCGCAGCGGCTTGATCAGGTAATCGTCGGCGCCGCTGTTCAGACCGAACACGATGTCGTTCTCGCCGTCGTGCTGCGTCATCATGATGATCGGCAGCGCGTCGGCGAACGATTCGCGCGCCCAGCGCATCACCTCGATCCCCGACTTGCCCGGCACGTCCCAGTCGAGCAGCAGCACGTCGACGCGCTGGGTGCGCACCAGTTCGATGAAGCCGTCGCCGTCGTGCCGCACCTCCGTGTCGTAGCCGGCCTTGTTGAGCCAGCCGGCCACGACGCCTGCCTGGGTCACGATGTCTTCAAGTATTGCGACAATCATGTTCGTCCTGATCTCAGTATGCCGCCCCGTCTCCCGGCCCGTTCGCCGCAGCGTCGACCGGAGCGGGCGGCAGATAAACAAAAGTCCATTCGCTGTACGCGCCGCTGTCGCCGAACGCGTCGTATCGCGCCGGGAAACCCTGGCGCTTCAGCGGTTGCCCGGGCGCCTCGCTGAAAACGCCCATGATGCCGCCGTCCGGCGCCTTCACGAGCCCCCACTGCGTCGACCCGGTCAGCGGATCGGCGTACAGGCGCCGCAGGTGACGCACCGTCGGCAGCCCGCGACGATCCTCGAGCAGCGCGTCGAGCGACGCCGGATAGCGGCCGCCTCCCGCCGCATTGTAGTAGCTTGCGATCGCCGCGCGAAACTGGTCGCCGACGAACAGGAGCTGCGCCTCGCGGTCGCGCTGCTGCACCGTCGTCCAGATCCGCGCCGCCTGCGTCATGCCGAGCCCGAGCGCCGCGACCAGCATCAGCACGCCGAGATACGCGATGCCGCGCTGTCTGCGCAAGCCGCACCGCCGATCACCACGTCGCATAGTCGCTCCCGTCGAGCGCGCGCCCTTTCGCCCCGCTCTTCACGTCCGCGATGCCACCCGTCTCGCCGGCCTGCGGCCGCCACGAGCCGCGCTTGCCGGTGACCGGATCGAGCGGCAGCTCGCGCAGGTAGCGCTGCTCGACCAGCGCATCGAGCGTGGCGGGATCGCGGCCGTGATCCGCCCGATAGTCGTCGATCGACTGGCGCAGCGTGTTCAGGTTGTGACGCAGCACCGTTTCCTTCGCGCGGTCACTCTGCTTCAGGTAGCCGGGCGCGACGAACGCGGTGAGCGCCGCGATGATCGCCATCACGACGAGCAACTCGATCAGCGTAAAGCCGGCGGCGCGGCGCACACGACTACCACTGGTTGTACGGGACGCCATTGAGGCCCTCCTTGCGGTTGGTCGAGCGGATGTCGAACACGTCCTCACCGGAAGAAAACGAATCGGGATCGCTCGCGTAGCTGCGCGTTTCCCACGTGTCTTCGGGCGCCTTGCCGTCGCATTCGCACATCGGATCGGCGGGAATCTTGCGCAGGAAATACAGTCGCGCACCGTCCGTCGACTTCTTGTCGACGACGCCGTCGACGAGCGCGCGCAGGTCGGCCGGGTAGCCGCTCGCGTCGACGCTGCGCTCGATCCGCCCGTCGCTCGCCGCCTCCTTGTATGCATCGAGTGCCGAGCGGATCACGACCAGCGTACGGCGCAGCTCGGCCTCGTCCGCGCGCCGCTTGACGAGATCCGTCAACGGCAGCGCGACGGTCGCGAGCAACGCCAGCAGCGACATCGCCACCATCAGCTCGATCAGCGTAAAGCCGCGCGCACGGGCACGTCGACGGACGCTCATGCGAAGCCCCGCGTGCGGGACAGCAGCATCGGCGCGTCGGCGTACAGCGGCGCGGCCGGTTCGGGCCCGCCCACGAAGCGATCGACGAACGCCTGCA
Source organism: Burkholderia sp. CpTa8-5 (assembly GCF_017815045.1). Lineage (NCBI taxonomy): Bacteria > Pseudomonadati > Pseudomonadota > Betaproteobacteria > Burkholderiales > Burkholderiaceae > Burkholderia > Burkholderia sp. CpTa8-5. Next base: position 107,288 of record NZ_JAGIQD010000006.1, on the reverse strand, counting down.
GCGTGGCGATCAGCGAGCGCACCGCGGTAGCGACCCGGTGCTCGCCGCGCGCAGGCGCAGCGGCGGCGCTCGCCTGCGCGTCCGGCACCGCTGCGCCGGCATGCTCGAGCGCGGCCGGTCGCGCGCGCCGCGACGCGCCGCCGACCTCGCTCGCGCGATCCAGCTCGATTCGCGCCATCGCGACTTCCGCGCGCAGGTCGGCAGGCTTCGCCGGCGTGGCGGCCGCGTGCGGCGCATCCTCTCGCGGCGCTACCGTCCGGCGGTGCGCCGCCGTGCCGGCCGGGGCGAGCGCGGCCACCTTGACGGCGGCAACCGGCTGCTGCCCGGCCGCGGCACGCGTACGCATCATTCCCGCGCCGCGCACGCCGGGCTCGACTGCAGGGCTCGTCGCGTCGTCCTGCCGGGCCTCCGCGGGCGCCTGCGGTTGCGCGTCGGCCGACTCTGCCGAGTCGGCGGTGTCGCGCTCCGCGGCTGCACGGTTGCCCGCGGGCGGCGACGGCTCGATCGGCGCGTCCAGATCCGGGCCGTTCGGCGACGGCAGGCGCGCCGGCACGGCCTGCGCGGACTCGAGCGTCAGCGCTTCGGTGGTCACGCGCGACTCGGTGCCCGACAGGAAGGTCGTCACCGCCGACATCGGCAGGTCGAGATTGCGCTCGATATGCGGCGTGATCAGCAGCACGATCTCCGAGCGCTCGTTGCTGCGACCGTTCGAGCCGAACAGCCGGCCGAGCACGGGCAGGCCCGATACGCCCGGCAGCCCGGCGATGCTGTCGCTTTCGTTGCGCTTGACGAGGCCCGCGAGGATCTGCGTTTCGCCGTTCTTCGCGGTCATCAGCGTCTCGGCGTTGCGCGTGCCGAGCGAATACGCGACCAGGCCGGTCTTCGTGGTTTCCTTCGACAGGATGCTGCTGACCTCCATGTTCACCTTGACGCTCACCTCCTCGTTCAGGCTGATGCGCGGTTCGACCTTGAGCATCAGGCCCACGTCCTGGTAGCTGACCGATTCGGTCACGACGCCGTTCGCGTTGGTGGTCGTGACGATCGGCACGCGTTCGCCGATCTTGATGTTCGCCTTCTCCATGTTGCGCACGCGGATCTTCGGATTGGCGAGCGTCTTCGTCTTGCCCTGCTTCTGCAGCAGATCGATCGCGAGCGCGAGGCCGCCCGATTCGCTCGACACGCCGACGCGGTCGCGATTCAGCCGCAGCAGGTCGCCGAGCGTCAGCGCACCGCCTTCCACGCCGCCGAGCGCGTTGAACTGGATCTTGCCCGGATACTGGACGCCGAGATCGAGGCTGTCGTTCATGTTCACCTCGAGCACCTGCACGTCGAGCGTCACTTCCGATTGCGGGATGTCGAGCCCCATCACCACGCGCTCCGCGACCTGGATCGTCTCCGGCGTGTCGCGCATGACGACCGCGTTCACCCGCTCGTCCACGTACACGTCCTTCGGCTTGACCATCTGGCGCAGCGCGGCCATCACCGATTTGGCGTCCGCATGCGACAGGAAGAACGTGCGAATCGCGAACTCCGTGTAATTGCGGGCCTTCTCAGGCTGCGACGGGTAGACGAGCAGCGTGTGCTTGTCGAGCACCTTCTTCTCGAGCTGGTTGGTACGCAGCAGCAGGTTGATCGCGTCTTCGGCGGTCGTGCGCTCCGCGAGCAGCGTCGCGGCCTGACTGGTGTCCACGTCGCGGTCGAACACGAAATTCACGCCGGACACGCGCGAAATCACGTCGAAGATGTTGGCCAGCGGCTGCTGCTTGAAATTGAGCGACACCGGCTTGCGCAGCGCGTCGGACAGTTGCGGGCGCACCGCGCGGCTGGCCTGCGACTGGCGCAGCATCGTGTCGCGCAGGCGTTTGGCGCCCGCGTGGTTCGGTTGCTCGGCGAGGATGCGCCGCGCGATCTCGAGCGCCTCCTGCGGTTTCTCGCCGCCGATGCGCTGCGCGCGCGCGAGGTCGACCGCCATCTGCTGGCGGCGCTTGACCTGCTCGAGCGTCTGGGCGGCTTTCAGGTTGCCCGGATCTTCGCCCAGCACGTTCTCCAGGTGATCGATCGCGGCCGCATGGTTGCCCTGCGCGACTTGGCGGTCGGCTTCCTTCAGTTCCGCGCGCACATACGCTTGCCGGCTGAATTCGACGGCGGTCGTGACGGCGATGTCGTCGGGCGCGGCGGCCTGCTGTTGCTGCAGCGTGCCGAGTCGTTCGGCGGGCGTCGCGGCGGCATCGGGCGCGGCATTGAACGGGGTACTTGCGCATCCTGTCAGCGCAAGCGCCGAAATCAGGAGCAACAGACTGACTTTACGTTTCATGATGGTGTTCGGCAGAGGTTGGATTCGGGGTTCATTGGATCGGGACGGGCAGCGACAGCTCGACATCGGCACTGCCGCGGGTCACGATCACCGTGCCCTGTTCGCCCAGTTTCTTCAGCCGGTAGCCTTCGGCGATCTCGTCGCCCGGCCGTACCGCGTCGCGCACGTCGCAGCGCGATCCGCACAGCAGGAACGTCTTGCCGATGCCTTCCAGCACGACGATGCGCTGGCCGCTCTCGCGCCACTCCCCGGCGATCTCGAACGGGACGGCGGCGGCCGGCGGCGCGTCGATCGGCGTGTCGAGCGACGGCGGTTCCGGTTCGGGTGCGGGTTCGGGCGCCGCGACCGGCGGCGGGTCGTCGCGCGCCGGCTCCGCGCCGAGCGACGCCCAGCTCTGCGCCGGGAAGACGTCGACGATCGGCGCCGGGCTGCCGCTCTCGTGCGCGGCGCTGCCGCCGGAGAGGCAAGCGGTGGCGACTGCGAGCGCCAGCGGGATCAGGACGGTGCGCATCATGTATCGGGCCCCAGCAGGCTGACCCGCAGGTCGGCGGTGACGGTGGCGCTGTCGATCCGGTCGCGCTCGATCGACACGCCCTCGATGCGCACCATCGGCTGGTCCGCGATCTCGCGCATCGCTTCGCGCAGCCCGACATAGCTGCCGCTCAGCGCGATGCTGATCGTGAGCCGGCGCAGCTTGCCCTTCATCTCGACTTCGCGGCGATACGTCGCGTGCTTGCGATCCATGCCGCGCTGCGACAGGATCTGGAAAATCGAATACGCCTGCTCGCTGCTGCGCAGTTGCTGTACCTGCTGCAGCGTCATGCCGCCGTCGCCGGCCTGCTTGCCCGGCTTCGGCAGCGCGGCCAGTTCCGCCGCGCGCGCCGAACGCTCGGTCTCGAGCCGATCGCCGTCCGGCTGCAGGTGGAACGCGTGAGCGCCGATCAGCGCGACGACGAGTCCGCCCGCCAGCAGCCCCGGCACGCCGAGCTTGGCGGTCGCCGCATAGGCGCCCCAGCGCAGCCGCGCGGCGAGCGCCGTCGTGTCGATTGCTTTCAGGTTCGTCATGGGTGTTCGATACTCAGGCTGAAATGAAAGATGTCCTTGCCGTCCTCCGCTTTCGTGCGGTGCTGCAGCAGGCCGATCTTGCGGTCCGGGTGACGGTCGTTCAGACGATCGACGAAGATGTAGATGTGCGACAACTCCGCCGCGCCGCCTTCGATGCGCGCCTCGCGGCCGGCCTTGTCGACCGTCAGCGACTTCAGCGCGATTTGCGGCGTCCATGCGTGCTCGATCCAGTCAACCACCGACAGCCCGGAGCCCGCGGCGCTCGTCTTCTGCTCGGCGAGCACGCGCTCGATGCGGCGCTGCTCCGGCGTCATGCTCTTCTGCCGGCGCTGCTCGCGCTCGATCGCGCGCTTGCGCTGGTCGATACGGCTTTCGAGGCGGTCGACGTCGTCGCGCAACTGGTCGACGCGCGACCACTCGCTCGCGGCGAATGCACCGGTGAGCAACGCGCAGCACAGCGCGACGGCCGCCCACGGCGTGACGCGCGTGCGAGGCGCCGCGAAATCCAGTTCGTCGACGCGCGTCATGCCGGTTCTCCGGATGCGCACACGGGTACGTCGCCCCACCCGTCGTCGAGCAGCGTGACGTCGTCCGCGGCCGGCGGCGCGCCGTCGAGCGCACTCGCGAACGCCGCGCCGGCCAGCGGTTGCCCGGCCATCAGCGCGGCGGCGGCGAACCAGTCGTCGAGCCGCCGGCCGCCCGCACGCGGCAGCGTGACCACGTCGGCCCACTCGCCCGCGCGACGAAACACGCAGGTGACGACGCGCGGCTGCAATAGTGCGTAGCGGCAGTCTTCCGCGCTCAGGCGGCCCGCATGCAGCGTGAGCGACGCCGACAGCGCATCGCGCACGCTGACGAGCCGCCAGCCGGTGGCGCGGCTCACGGTCGCGAGCGACGCGAGCAACGTGTCGCAGGCCGCCACCGCCAGACGTGCGCGGCCGTGCCGCGCGGCTTCGATACGGATGCGCAGCGCACCGCGCTGCGCGCGGGCGGCGAACAGCGCGCGCGCATAGCCGTCCCAGGCGGCGTCCGACACCAGCCCGTCCTGCCACGGCAGCACGACGCCATGCGTCCACGGATGGCCGACGACGATCCGCAGGCGGTTGCACATCGGCAGGCGCTGCTTCGGCAGGTCGCCCAGCACCCGCGCCAGCGCGTCGGCCGGCAGTCCGTCGTGCGCGACGACGATCTGCGGCGGGCCGGCGCGACGCACGCGCCAGCCGTCGCTCGTCCACACGCGCAGCGTGTCGGCGTCGAGCACCGCGACGGCGTTATTCCACGGCGATCGCACGCTGCACCTCCTGGAACGTCGTGAGCCTCGCGCGAATCGCCGCCAGCCCCGCGTCGCGCATCGACTGGTAGTCGGCGTTGTCCGCAAGCGCGCGCGTCCGCTTCTCGATCGAGCGTTCGAGCAACGCGACCTTCATCGCGGCGTCGAGCGTCAGCACTTCCGCGAGCCCGATCCGGCCGTGATAGCCGGTGCCGCGGCACGTGTCGCAACCCGCGCCGGGCACGACCGCACGCTTGAGCTCGTCGAGCGGCGCGTCGCGCAGGTCGGCGCCGTGCGCCGCGTCGCCGCAGCTCGCGCAGATCCGGCGCACGAGGCGCTGCGACACGACGCCGTTCAGCGCCTCGAGGAACGTCGACGGCTCCACGCCCATGTAGATGAACCGGTCGATCACGCTGAACCCGTCGTTCGCATGCACGGTCGACAGCACGCGGTGGCCGGTCAGCGCGGATTGCACGGCGATCGACGCGGTCTCCTCGTCGCGGATCTCGCCGACCATGACCGTGTCCGGATCGTGACGCAGGATCGAGCGCAGGCCGCGCGCGAACGTGAGCCCCTTGCGCTCGTTGACCGGAATCTGCAGCACGCCCTGCAGTTCGTATTCGACCGGGTCCTCGATCGTGATGATCTTGTCGTCGCCGGTGTTGACCTCCGACAGCACCGCGTACAGCGTCGTCGACTTGCCGCTGCCGGTCGGCCCCGTCACGAGCATCAGCCCGTACGGACGATGCGCGAGCGCGCGCACGCGCCGCGCCGTCGGCGCATCGAAGCCAAGCACGTCGAGGCTCACGCTGTCGCCGCGCTGCGACTTGTCGAGCACGCGCATCACCGCGTTTTCGCCATGGGTGCCGGGAATGATCGACACGCGGAAATCGATTTCGCGGCCCTGCATCACGACCTTGAAGCGGCCGTCCTGCGGCACGCGCTTCTCCGCGATGTCGAGCGCGGCGAGCACCTTGAGACGCGACAGCGTCTGCGCGGCCGCCTCGAGCCCCGGAATATGGCGGATCGACTGCAGCACGCCGTCGATCCGGTAGCGGATCGACAGGCCGTCCGGCACCGCTTCGAGATGAATGTCGCTGGCGCGGCTCTGCAGCGCGTCGTAGAGCGTCGTGTTGACGAGCCGGATGATCGGGCTTTCGTCCTTCGCGATGCTCGCGAGCGAGATCGACTCGATCGCCTGCGCGAGCGAATCGCCCTGCGTATCGATCGTCACGTCATCCATCAGCCGCTCGCTCGACTCGATGTCGCCGAGCAGCCGCTCGACCTCGCCCGGCGCGCTCATCGCCAGTTCGATCGGCCGCGTGCCGAAGCGCGCAAGCAGTTCGTCGCGCACGTGGCGGGCGAACGGATCGGCGACGACCACGCACGGCGCGCCGTCGAGTTCGACCGGCAGCACGCGCCAGGTCAGCGCGTCGTGCAGCGGCAGCAGGTCGAAGCGCGTGCGCGCCGCGCGCAGCGCCTCGGCATCGACCGCGCCGATGCCGAGGCAGGCGGCCGCTTGCGCGAGCAGCGCCGCATCGGCGGCCAGCAACCCGCCGACGTACTGCGCGAAATCGACGCCCGATGCGTCGGATTCCGACTGCCAGCGTTGAACGATGTGTTCCGTTTTCATTGAATTTTCTCCAGTTGGACAGTGGAATCGCGAACGCGTTGGCGCCCGGGCTATCCGACGCTGCCGGCCAATTCGAAGATCGGCATGTAGAGCAGCAGGACCACCGCGCCGACCGTCGCGCCCACCGCGAGCATCAGGACCGGTTCGAACACCTTGCTGAGCATCTCGATCGCGCGGTCGAGCGCGCCGTCGTGAAACTGCGCGATGTGCTCGCACATCCCGCCGAGGTCGCCGCTCTGTTCGCCCACGCGCAACAGCCGCTCGGCGACCGACGTCGTCAATCCATGCGCGGCGAGCACGGCCGCGACCGGCCGCCCTGCGCGCATCTCGGTCAGCGCGACGGCGAGCCGCGCGCGAAAGTGCTCGGGCAACACCTTGCCGGACAGCTCCAGCGCCACGATCGCCGGCGTGCCGCCCGCGATCAGCAGGCCGACGGTCCGGTAGAACCGCGTGAGCGCGAACAGCGCGCAGATGTCGCGCACTTTCGGCGCGCGCCACATCAGGCGCTGCACCGCACGCTTGAACGCGGCCGAGCGGAGCGCCAGCGCCGCGCCGACGAACGACGCAGCGACCGCGAGCCCGACCGCCATCCCGTTCTCGCGCAGCAGGTTCGCCCACCAGAGCATCGCGCGGGCGGTCGCAGGCAATGTGGCGAGCGATTCGAACACCACCGCGAAACGCGGGATCACGAAGAACGCCATGAACAGCAGGATCGCGATGCCCACGCCGATCACGACCGCCGGATAGATCAGCGCGCCGATCACGCGCTTGCGAACCTGTTCGATTCGCACTTCGTATTGCTGATAGCGCTTGAGGACGAGCGGCAACTGACCGCTGCCCTCCGACGATTCGATCGTCGCGACGAGCAGCGGCGGAAAAATGGCGGGCTGCTGCGCGAGCGCCTTCGACAACGGCTGCCCCTCGACCATCACCGCCAGGATCCGGTCGATCACGTGCTTCGCATCCCGGCCCGAATCCGCCTTGTCGCGCAGCGCCTCGAGCGCCTCGATCAGCACGAGGCCCGCGTCGAGCAGCGTCGACAATTCCTGCAGGAATAGCGCGAGCGCGAACTTCGGCGCCCGTCTGCGACGCCCGAAACGGGCATCGCGCCGCACCTCGAGCACGACCGCGCCCTGCGCCGCGAAGCGCGCCCGCACGTCCGTCTCGCTTGCCGCTTCGACCGCCTGCTGCGTGACCTTGCCGGCGGCAAGCACGCGTACCCGAAACGCGTCCATCGCTACCTCCGCCAGTCGTCGAGCAGCGCGAGGCTCGCGTCGCGATCGCTCGTCAGCGCGTGGTACACGCGCCAGACCTTGGTCGCATAAGCCTTGCGCGCGGGCTCCCGTTTCGTCGACGACCCGGCGTTGTACGCGCCGACTGCGTTCCACGTGTAGCCGTGCCGGTCGATGAATCCGGCGAGAATCGACGCGCCGGTGTCGATCGACGTGCACGGCTCGTCGATCAATCGCTTGTGCGTCACGCCGACCTTGACGAGACGCGGCAAATGCGAACTGTTGATCTGCATCAGCCCGATGTCGTAGGTGCCGTTCCGGTTCCAGTTCATCGCGCGCGGGTTCAGCGCGGATTCCACTTTCGCGATCGCGACCAGCAGCAACGGATCGATGCCGTGACGATCGCCCGCCCGGGTCCAGCAATCCTTGGCCGCGGCGCCGGACGCGCAGGCGGCGAACAGCGCCACCCCCGCGATCCAGCGGCGCGGACCCTTACATGCCATAGACGAGGTCCGCATCGAGACCACTCCCGCCGACACGACCGTCCCGTCCGAGCGACACGATCTCCGCCTCGCCTTCGCGGCCCGGCACGTTCCATTGGTAGGCGCGGCCCCAGCCGTCCTTCGGCACCGCCTTCGCGAGGTACGGACCGTTCCAGCCGTCGCTGCCTTGCGGCTGCGCGACCAGCGAGTCGAGCCCTTCGTCGGCCGTCGGATAGCGGCCCGTGTCGAGCCGGAATTGCGTGACCGCGTCGCCCAGCGTCTTCATCTGCGCTTCGGTCGACTTGACCTTGGCCTTGTCGACCTGCGAGAACAGCTTCGGACCGACATAGCCGGCCAGCAGCGCGATGATCAGCAGCACGACCAGCAGCTCCAGCAGCGTAAAGCCCTGCTGGCCGCGGCGCGTTGCCCATTTCCGGTAGTTCTGTTTCACGTCGTTTGCCCTCTGTAGAGATCCCGGCACGGCGTCGCGGCCGGGGGCCGTCGTGTTGCAGACGGCAGGTGAGTGAGGCGCTTTCGGAGAGGTGGTTCGATTGAAGGAAAGCGCCGATCGATGAGGTCATTTTCCCGGGGGAAGGGAAGCGTCACCACCTTCATCAACGAAATATCAAAAACGGTTTTGAATCGGCCGACTCGCGACCGCGCGTCAGCAAAAAAGCCGCGCGCATGGCTGCGCGCGGCTCAAGTCATCTCCTTGTCAGGTCGTTACTTGCTGCAGGCGCCCAGGTCCTTCCACACCTTGCCGGTATGGTCGGCGCCCGTCGATGCCGGATCGCCCGGGACCTCGTTCTGGGTCCACCAGCGCGCCTCGTACGTGCGGCCGTTGTGCTGCACCTTCGCACCGCCCGTGTAGGCCGTCCCCTGCTTCCATGCAGCCTGGCACTGAGCGCCTTCGCCGCCCGATTCGCCGGTCAGCTTGAACGTGGTGGTTTCCTGCTTCAGCGTGCCGCCCTCGATCTGCGACGTCGCCACGGCCGTGTGGTCGCCCGCCTTCGCGTTCGCGATATCGACGTTCACGTCGCCCTGCATGCGCATCGTCGACGACTTCGAGCCGACCAGCGAGTTCGCCGCGTCGTAGACCTTCACCGTGACGTTCGTGTCCTTCGTGTGATTGAACTTCAGGAAGAACTTCGCGGTCGCCTTGCCGTTCTGGATCTTGAACTCGCCGTTGTTCGAAATGCTGAAGCCTTCGTCGAGGCCGCCTTCCGGCTGGTGATCGATCGTCGTCTCGGTGCGCACGATGCCGCTGGTGCTCTTCGAGAACACGTCGTTCTTGCCAAGCGCGGGCTCGATGCGGCCGTCGCGCTCGACGCCGGCGATCAGGTTCGCCGCCTGCGTGCGGTTGATTTCCTTCGCGAGCAGCATCGGCCACATGTTGCGTTCGCCCTGCTGCGCGGAGCCGATCGTCACCGTGGTCTTCATCGACGGCACTTCGCCGCCCGACTTGAACACGCGGTTCGTGACCTTGTCGCCAGTCTTCAGGTCCATCGTCGGCGCGATGCTGCCGACGTTCGACCAGTTCGGCTTGCCCGGATCGGTCGGGCCGCCGGCGTCGGTGATGTTCAGGTCGGCCACGTTATAGAACATGCCGGCCGTATCGCCGACGTGCCACGTCGTCAGCATCACGTGATGGCCCTTCTTGTCCGACGGGATCGTGCAGCCGTGCGGGCCGATCTCGTCGGCTTTTTTCATCCCGCCGTCGATCGTGCAGAACGGCGCCAGGTCGAACTGCTCGCGCGTGAGCTTCGCGTTCGGATTCCAGCCCTGCTTCGTCAGGTAGTACTTGAATTCCTTCGTCACGTGCGGCGCGGTGAACGTCCACTTGAACTTCTGCGCGCCCGGCTTGATGTCGGTGATCTTCCAGCGATCGACCGACTGCTCGTTGAGCTCGCTGAACTGCGTCACGCCGCCGCTCGCGATCTCGCCGTCCGGCGCGCCGGCTGCCGGGAAACCCTGCTTGCCTTCGATGCTTTGCGGTTCGTAGGTGACCGAACCGCAGTTGAAGTTTTCGACCTTGCCCGCCTTCGAACTGCACAGCAGGCCGCGCGACGGCGGCTCCGACAGGTAGCCGTGGGCAAACGCGGCTTGCGCGAAGAACATCGACGCGCAGGCTACGAGCGGCGACAGGGTAAAGAGGGTCTTTTTGGCTGATCGGGTTCTCATCTGATTCCGTTGGGTTGAGCGTTGAATGGAGTTGCCTCGTTAAGCGAATCGCGAACGATCCGCCGGAATGTGCGTGACGTATGTCCTGCTGACGAAACGCTGGGTGCAGTATCGTCAGGCGCCACGCTTCGGCGTACCTTCCTGAACGATCTCTCAAAGAATCGTCGCCCCCAGCCCGCCCGCTTTTAGATTGCGTTGAGAATCGTTGCCGCCATGCCGCCCTCGAAAAAGAATGTGCTCGCTTTCCCGCACTTTTTTTCAACACCCGGATGGATGGTTATCAAATTGAAATCGCATAAACGCACTCCCGACATCGTGATCCGCCGCCGCTCCCTGCGTCGTGCGCACGTTGCCTATGCCGCGCTCGCCGCGGCCAGCGCACTGAGCTTCGCGAACGCCGCGCTGGCCGCGCCCGGCAAGCCCAGCCTGAAGCAGTACGAAATCACGTCGCAGCCGCACGGCTTCGTCGAGATCGACATGCAGAAGGCCGGCGTCGCGCCGTACAAGGACATCGTCAAGCTGAACAAGAAGGTCGACGTGCCGCTGCCGTTCGACATCTGGAGCAACGGCACCGCGGTGAAGGCGGTCGCGGTGGTCAACGGCGTCGTCGATCCGGCGTCCGAGGTCCGGATGACGCCCGGCGGCACGCAAAGCGGCCAGGTCGTCGCGAACGTGAAGACGCCCGGCGTGAAGAAAATGCAGGTCCGCGTGATCGACGCCAACGGCGCCTCGACCGACAGCGCGCCGCTCGACGTGGTCGTGTTCGACACGATTCCCGAACTGGCGGACGACCTGCCGAACAATGCGAGCAAGAACCACAAGCCGTATGCGAACACGACCGACTCGGTGGTCGGCACCTACTTCGCGACCTGGTCGATCTACGATCGCAAGTTCAACGTCGACAACGTGCCGGTCGAGAACCTCACGCACATGCTGTACGGCTTCATCCCGATCTGCGGCGGCGCGGACGTGAACGCGTCGCTCGCGAAGGACCTGCCGGGCTCGTTCAATACACTGATGCAAAGCTGCAAGGGCCTGCCCGACTACAGCGTCGCGATCCACGACACGTACGGCGAGATGGCCAAGACCTTGCCGGGCCAGACCGCGAATTCGAAGCTCAAGGGCGTGCTCGGCCAGATGATGGCCGCGAAGAAGCGCAACCCGAACCTGAAGATCCTGCCGTCGATCGGCGGCTGGACGCTGTCCGACCCGTTCTTCGGGATGCACGATCCGGCGAAGCGCAAGGTGTTCGTCGATTCGACCGAACAACTGCTGCGCACGTGGAAATTCTTCGACGGCGTCGACATCGACTGGGAATTCCCCGGCGGCAAGGGCGTGAATCCGTCGCTCGGCGATCCGGTGAAGGACGGCCCGCTGTACGTGACGCTGATGAAGGAACTGCGGCAGATGCTCGACAAGCTGTCGCAGGAAACCGGCAAGACCTACGAGCTGACGTCGGCGATCGGCGCGGGCAAGGACAAGATCGACGTGGTGAACTACAAGGAAGCCACGAAGTACATGGACTACATCTTCGACATGACGTACGACTTCTACGGTGCGTTCAGTCTGACGGAGCTGGGCCATCAAACCGCGCTGTACGCACCGAACTGGAAGCCCGACACCGCGTACACGACGCACAACTCGATCAAGGCGCTGCTCGCGCAGGGCGTCGATCCGAAGAAGCTCGTGGTCGGCGCGGCAGCGTATGCGCGCGGCTGGAACGGCGTGCACGGCTATGCCGACGGCAATCCGTTCACCGGCACGGCGACGGGCCCGCACAAGGGCCAGTGGGAGCCGGGCATCCTCGACTACAAGAAGCTCAAGGCGGAGATGATCGGGCCGAACAACGCCGGCATCAACGGCTACGAATACCACTACGACCAGACGGCCGAAGCGCCGTACGTGTTCAACAAGGGCACCGGCGAACTTCTCACGTTCGACGACGAGCGCTCGGTCCTCGCCAAGGGCGACTACGTGCGGGCGCATCAGCTGGGCGGCCTGTTCTCGTGGGAAATCGACGCGGACAACGGCGACATCCTGAACGCGATGCACAAGGGCCTCGGTCACGGCGACGAAGGCGGCGGCGGTGCCGAAAACCATCCGCCGGTCGCAAACGCGGGCGCCGATCTGACGGTGACCGGGCCGCAGACGGTGACGCTCGATGCGTCGAAGTCGCGCGACCCCGACGGCGACAAGCTGAGCTTCAAGTGGGAACAGGTCGGCGGCGATCCGCTGAAGCTCGTCAATGCGACGAGCGCGACCGCGAGCGTCGACGTGCCGTCGGTCAAACAGGACACGAAGTACACGTTCCGCGTGACGGTCACCGATCCGGCCGGGCTGAAGGATACGGCGCAGGTGGTCGTGACCGCGCAGGCGGACGCGACGGTCGAGCCGCCGCCCGCCGAGAACCGTCCGCCGGTCGCGCACCTCGGCGGCCCGGCAACGGCTGAAGCCGGCCAGGCCGTGACGCTGTCGGCCGCGAAGTCGACCGACCCGGACGGCGACAAGCTGAGCTTCAAGTGGAACGTCCCGACCGGCATCAACGCAACGCCGAGCGGCGCGACGTTGAACTTCTCCGCGCCCGAACTCGCGAAGGACCAGTCGTTCACGTTCTCGGTCACCGTCAGCGACGGCAAGCTGTCGAGCAGCGCCAAACATACGGTCCTCGTGAAGGCGAAGGATGCGGGTGGCGGTAACGGCGGTGGCGAAGGCGGCGGCAATGGCGGCGGCGAGTACCCGGCATACAAGGCCGGTACGCAATACAACGCTGGCGACATCGTGTCGAACCTCGGCAAGCTGTACCAGTGCAAGCCGTTCCCGTACAGCGGCTGGTGCTCCGGCGCGCCGGCGGCATACGAACCGGGCAAGGGCTTCGCGTGGAACGACGCGTGGACGCTCCATGGTGACGGCGGCAACGGTGGCGGCGAAGGCGGCGGCAACGGTGGCGGCAACGGTGGCGGCGAAGGCGGCGGTGAAGGCGGCGGCAACGGCGGCGGCGACCACCCGCAGTACAAGGAAGGGACGAAGTACAACGCCGGCGACGTCGTCTCCAACAACGGCAAGCTGTACCGCTGCAAGCCGTTCCCGTACACCAACTGGTGCTCGATGGCGGCCTGGGCTTACGAGCCGGGCAAGGGCACCGCATGGGACCAGGCGTGGGAGGAACACAAGGAGTAAGACCGACGACGTGCCAGGTCCGGCCGGCCGCGCCATCGCGGCGCCCCGGCCGATGTGAAACCCGCGTCCAACGACGCACAACGGCAAATGCCTGAATCGCCCCCGCCTCGTGCGGGGGCGTTTTCGTTTCGGGACCGGGCGATGCGCGGCCGTTTCAGGCGTCGGTCTCCCGTGTCGGCTTCCGGCGCTTGCCGTGCCGCCGCGCGTGCATCCGTACGCCGCAGGATCAGCCTGCAAACGCGCCGGATGGTGCGCGCGACGGCCGACAGGGCCGGGCCGCCGGATCGTCATCGCCTGGCGGCATCCGCGGCCTCGCCGTCGTGCGGTAAGCGGTAGGCGGTACGACAGCAAGACGCACGCAACCCTTTCACGCTTCCTTCCGCCCGAGCCGGGCACACGTGACGTCATTCGACACGCTGTCCGGGCCTCGGTATTCGTCGTCGTGACGAATGCCGCGCCGAAACGCAAAAAGGCCGGACCCGCGCAGCACGGGGTCCGGCCTTTCATCGATCGAGTTTCAATCCTCGCCCGGCTTCGGCAAAGCGCACGCCCGCGCTGCCGTTCCGGTACCCGGCGGTTACGCGTCTTCGAGCATTTGCGCGGCGGCTCTCGGCAAGCGTACGGTAAAGCGGCTGCCCTGCCCCGGCGCCGACGTCACCTCGACCGCTCCGCCGTGGCGCTCGATCACCGCCTTCACGAACGGCAGCCCGAGGCCGACACCGCGGCTTGCGTCGCGATACATGCCGGCCACCTGAAAGAACGGCTCGAACAGCCTCGGCATCGCGTCGGCCGGAATGCCGATCCCCTGATCCTGCACCGCCACCGACACGTGCCGGTCGTCGGCGTCGATCCAGACGTCGATCTCCGTCTCCTCGGCCGAGTACTTGATCGCGTTGTCGAGCAGATTGGTCAACGCGCGCAACAGCATGTCGCGATTGCCGAGGACGAACACGTCGTCGCCATCGTAATGCGGGCCCTCGACGCGGATGCGCTTCGCGTTCGCGCTGTGCCAGACATGATCGGTCGCTTCCGTCGCGAGATCGTTCGCGGACATCGGCACGTACGCGTGCGTGTCGAGGTGCTCGGCGCGCGACAACTGCGTGAAATCCTGCGCGACGCGCAGGCTGTAGTCGACGAGCTTGTGCAGGTCGGCCAGGAAATCCTCGTCGCTCGCGCCGTCGGCCCGGTTGCGCTCCTCGAGCAGCGACAGCACCGTCGACAGCGGGTTGCGCAGATCGTGCGCCATGTGCCGCAGCGTGCGCCGGTCGCTTTCGACCGCGGCCTTGATGTTGTGGATATCGACGAGGCAGATCATGCTCGCGGTCGAACTGTGCTGGTCGCCATCGCCGAACGGCGTCACCATCACCATCTGCGTGCGTCCGTTCAGCGCCAGCTCGGCCGAATGGATCTTGCCGCTCGCCTTCGCGGTCAGCACTTCGTCGCGCACGATCGACAGCACGCGCCGTACCGCCGCGTCGCCGTCGGCGTCGAGCGCCGCCAGCATCGCGCGGCCGCGTGCGTTGCACATCAGCATCTCGCCACGCTGTTCGACGAAGATCGGATACGGCAGCGTCTCGATCATGTCGACATACGCCGTCCGCCATTCGCGAATGCGCTGCATCGCGAGGTCGACTTCATCCGTCGTCGGCAGCCCGCTGTCCGCGCCGGCCGCGGGCGGCAAGCCGACGAACGCGTGCTGGCCGGCCAGCCCGCGCAGCATCCCGTATTCGCTCAGCAGGAACGCCCGCAGGCTGCCGGCGCGCCGCCAGCCGCATATCGCGAAAATCAATACGCACACGGCAAGCAACGGTCCGATCGGCGTCCAGTACGACCCATGTACGAGCAGCAGCATTTCGGCGGCGACGAACGCGGCCAGCCACCCGATCGCGAATGCATACATGCGCCAGCCCGGCACCAGCAGGCAGATCAGCAGCATTCCCGTCGCGACCGCGATGCTGACGGCGACCCGGATCGCCATCGGCTCGCGCCACAGGATGTGGCCGTCGATCAGCGCCTGCGTCACCAGCGCGTCCACCTCGACGCGGCGCAGCTGTCCGCCCGCCGACGTCGACAGGTCGTAGACGCCGGAAAGATCGGACATCGTGTCGCCGACGAAGACGATGCGGCCGCGCCACGCCGACTCGGGGATTCGCCCCTTCAGCACGTCGACGTACGAATAGCGCTCGAGATCGAAGCGCGCCGGCAGGAGCAGCGCAAGCGAGCGCGCTTCGACATGCCCCATCCGGGACACGTGATCCTGTACGTGAAGGCGCACGTCGCCGGCCGGCAGCGACCTTCCCGCGACACGAATCGCCTGCAGCGCGACGTGCGACAGTTCGTGATCCGAATCGCCGGCCCGCACGTACGGCACAATGCCCTGCACCAGATGGTCGCTGCCGAGCACGACGCTGCGCTGGCCGACGGCCGCCGCCGCGCCGCGCAACCGCGGCGCGGGCAGCAGCACGGTGTGGGCGCGCGTGCCCTCCGGCGACACGTGGGCGGGCAGCACGACCCGCCCGTGCCGCGCGAGCGCAGCCACGAGCGCGTCGTCGCCGCGCGCCGGGCTGAACATCGTCATGTCGAGCACGACGCTCGATGCACCGCCCAGACGATCGAGCACTTGCGCATGAGCCGCTCGCGTATAGCTTGCATCACCGCCCAGTTCGGCGACCGTCTTCCTGTCGATCGAGACGACGACGACATCGTCTCGCGCGCCGTAATCGATACCGGTCGTCACCAGATTCCAGTAGAGACGGTCGAGCGGAGACAGCAGCGTCTCGGCCGCCGGCGTACAACTGAGCACGGCCAGCAAGGCCACACCGGCCGACAGCGGCCACACGGCGGGCCGCGCGGATGTCGCGATCTTCCAGACTCGATTGAGCCAGTCAGGCATCGGATGGCATTCCTCGTTATTGTTTTATTTACCCGAGTTCGATGGTGCGCATTTCCTGAATTGTCTTGCGGCGGATCGGCCGCATTCTTCTTCGCACCGGCGATCCCCTCGGGTTCATCAACACACAACCGCGCCACGTTGGGCTGCCGGTTACCAGGCCGACATGGTGCTCGAATCGCTTTGATTTTTTTCAAGTGCCAGAGTCAATTATCTCTTGTCCCATAGGATTTATACAAACTTTAGTACTTGTCTTATCGCTTGAAATTGAACGTCAGGTCGATGACAAAGATGGACGGCATCCTGTCGCCGTTGCCTGCGCGGCCGGACCACGGATCGCGGGCCTGGCTCTCGGCGAGACGGGACCACGGCGCCGGAACCTCGCCGCGCAACGGGGATACTTCGGATTCGCCGAGGCGAGAACGGGCGATCGAGCGTGAACGCATATTTTTTGCGGGGGCCCAATGAAATTGGGTTGACAGCTACTCGGGACCGGCTATAATTGCGGTCTTTCGCGTCGCAGCAAGCGAAACGTGCCCAGGTGGCGGAATTGGTAGACGCACTAGGTTCAGGTCCTAGCGGTGGCAACATCGTGGAGGTTCGAGTCCTCTCCTGGGCACCATCTGTTTTTAAAAGGTCGGCTTTATGCCGGCCTTTTTTCATTTCCAGCCCAGGAAGCAAAGCGCCTGTCTTCGCGCCCTTATGTCGGCCGCTCCGATCGATAGCAGAATTTATCGGTTATCAAACACCCTCCCCGTTGTTACGTTAGCCGCCTCGCTTTCAACGCATCCAACGAGGAGCCCCCATCATGACGTCGATGAACCGCCGCGCATTCGCACGCGCGATGCTGGCCGCGGGCCTCGCTGCCGCCGGTGTCGGCGCGCACGCCGAGAACGCGCCGGCCACGCTGCGCATCGGTTACCAGAAATCGTCGACGCTGATCACGCTGCTCAAGACGCGCGGCACGCTCGAGCAGGCGCTGACGCCGCTCGGCCTGCGCGTGTCATGGCACGAATTCGCGAGCGGATTGCCGCTGACCGAAGCGCTGAACGTCGGCGCCGTCGACGTCAGTGCCGATGTGGCCGATACGGTCCCCGTCTTCGCGCAGGCCGCGCATGCGCGTTTCGTGTACGTCGCGCAGGAGGCGCCCTCGCCGAAGGCGCAGGCGATCGTCGTCAAGCAGGACAGCGCGCTGCGCACGCTCGCCGATCTCAAGGGCCGGCGTATCGCGGTCACCAAGGCGGCCGGCAGCCACTACCTGCTGCTTGCCGCGCTCGCACGCGCGAAGCTCGCGCCCGCCGATGTGGCGATCCATTACCTGACGCCCGCGGACGGCCGCGCCGCATTCGAGCGCGGCAGCGTGGACGCATGGATCACGTGGGATCCCTATGTCGCGTCGGTCGACCGGAATCCCGACGTGCGGATCCTGGCCGACGGCAACGGACTCGCGTCGTACCAGCGCTATTACCTCGCATCGAGCAGCTTTGCGGCCGCGCGCCCCGACGTCGTCCAGATTCTGTTCGACCAGTTGTCGCTGGCCGGCGCGTGGCTGCGCGACCGTCCGCAGGAGGCCGCGAACACGCTTGCACCGATCTGGGGGCTCGATGCCGCGACGATCGCACGGGCGAATGCGCGACGCAGCTACCTCGTTCGCACGGTGACGCCGCAAAACTTCGGCGAACAGCAGAAGATCGCCGATACGTTCCTGGCGGCCGGACTGCTGCCCGCCCGCATCGATACGACCCAGGCACGGCGCTGGAACTTCACGGCGAAGCGCGCGGAACCGGTCGGCGCGTAACGATCTCGCCGCACCATATTTTTATCGTCCCGAATGAAATTGTATTGACAGGCTTCGTCAGCACGCTATAATCGCGGTCTTTCGCATCGCAGCAAGCGAAACGTGCCCAGGTGGCGGAATTGGTAGACGCACTAGGTTCAGGTCCTAGCGGTGGCAACATCGTGGAGGTTCGAGTCCTCTCCTGGGCACCATCTGTTTTCAAAAAAGGTCGGCTTCTGCCGGCCTTTTTCATTTCCAGCCCAGGAAGCAAAGCGCCTGCGCAAGCAGGCGGGTTCGCTTCCCGCCAACGCGCGGTGCTATAGCCCCGACGCCCCCCGCCGCTCCCGCCACGTCCCGACAAACACCCCGGCCAGCACCACCCCGATCGCCACGAACGGCGCGGCCGGATGCAGTTCGTAGAGCCCATTGCCGACGAGCGGCGCCACCACCATGCTGAGCCCCTGCGCAACCGACATCGCGCCCGCGCACGCGCCCTGCTCGTGCGGCTCGACCCGCGTGCTCGCGAGCGCCGCGGCTGCCGGGAACGCCGCGCCCATTCCGCACGCCGCGACCAGATAGCTCGCGCACATCAGCAACGGCTGCGCCGGCTCGACCGCCAGCACCGACACGAAGCCGACGCCGCCGACGAGCGCGCCCCATCGCAGCCACTGCCGCGGCGCGACCCGCCGCAGCCGCCCGACGAGCGCCTGCATCGCGATCAGGCCGACGCCCGCGCTACCGAGCGCGTAGCCGACCACCGCCGACGCGTCGCGCGCGCCGACCTGCAGCCGGTCGATCACGTAGAAGCCGAGCGCGCTGTTCGCGATCATCACGACGCTGTACAGCGCAAACGCGCTCCACCACGGCAGGCGCAGGCGCGGATCGGTCGGCTTCAGCCGCGCCTGCGCGTGCCCCGCGAGCCGCGGCCCGTCGTCGCGCAGGCGGCGCAGCCCCGGCAGACCGACGAGCGGCAACAGCGCGAACACCACGAGCGCGAGCGTCATGTCGTAACCGGCGAGCCAGCCGGCAACTGGCGGCGCGATCACCATCCCGACCGCCCCCGCGGCGCCGAAGCGTGCGAGCGCCGCCGCGCGCCCGGTGGTCGCGGTCCGGTCCGCGAGCCACGCAGTCGCCGCAACCGGCAGGCCCGCATAGCAGCCGCCCATCGCCGCGCGCGTCGCCAGCAGTGCGACGAAGCTCGCCCAGACCGGCGGCAAAACCGCCCCGTCGCGCAGCGCCCAGCCGACATAGCCAGCCAGCAACAGAAAGCCGGCGACGAAGCCGACGATCGACGCGCGCATCGCCGGCAGCCGGCCACGCGCGTCCGCCACCCGCCCCCAGCGCGGCGCGGCGGCGATCCAGATGAGCCCGACGCTCGCGATGACCGCGCCGATATGCAGGGGTTCGAGGTTCATCCGGCGCGCCAGCGGGCCGGCGATCGCGACGAAGGCGTAGGTGCCGGCCACCATCGCGAGATTCGCGAGCAATAGCGGGAGGTAGCGGGAGCCGGCGTCGGCCGGAGCTTGCAGGGGTTCGGCGGAAGTCGTCGACATGTCCATTCCGTTGTGGGTTGAAGAAGAACGCGTGCGCAGCACGCAAAGACGCCGATGCCGCCGTCAGCCGGCACGGCCGCCTCGCGCGAACCAGCGGCGACGCGCGCGCAGCAGCGCGTCCCCGGTCGCGACAGTCGCCGGCAGATCGCGGCGCGGTGCGTCCGGCGTCGGCAGCCGCATGCCGACGCACGGTCGTTCGTCGCCGTACGGTTCGGCCACGGTGCCGGCTTCGGCGGGGACATGTTTCATCGCTGAAGCGCTCTCGAAGGGAAGTCGCACACCGTCAGACGCCGAGCGTCGCGCCGCCGTCGACGCACAGGCTGTGCAGCGCGACGTGACGCGACGCGTCGGACAGCAGGAACAGCACCGTTTCGGCGACGTCGTCCGGCGCGGCGATGCGACCGAGCGGAATGCCCGTGCGATACGTGTCGAGCGAACCGGCGATCACCCCCGCCGGGCCGGCCGGGCCGTCCCAGAGCTGGCGCTGCATCGGCGTGTCGGTCGAGCCCGGCGCGACGATGTTGCAGCGGATGCCGTGACCGGCCAGCTCGAGCCCGAGGCAGCGGGTGAACTGGTGCGCGGCGGCCTTCGACGCCGCATACGCGGCCATCTGCACGCGCGGCACCAGCGCCGCATTCGAGCCAACCGTCACGATGCTGCCGGCGCGGCGCGCGACCATCCGCTGCGCGACCGCGCGCGACAGGTGAAATACCCCGTGCGTATTCACCGCGAAACAGTGCGCCCAGTCGGCGTCGCTCAGCGACGTCGTCGCCGCCAGCCGCAATACGCCCGCTACGTTCGCGAGCATCCCGATCGGGCCGATCGTCGCTTCGACGCGTGCGACCGCGTCGTTGACGGCAGCCGCATCCGCGACATCGACCGTGAACGGATGAATCCGCGCGCCGCGCGTCACGCTGTCGGCCGCGCGGCGCGCCAGCGCGTCGCCGTCGACGTCGAACGCGGCGACCTCGATTCCGCGCGCGGCCAGCGCGCGCGACGGCCGCGCCGATACCCTGGGCCGCGCCGCTCACGACGGCGACCGCACCCGGAAAAATCATGCCTGCCTGTGCATTCATCGATTCGATTCCTCATAAAGCGCCGGCGACGGTGGTCGCGGCAAGCCGTTCCGCCAGCGCGGCGCCGATCGCCGCCATCGGTTCGGGATCGGACATCCCGTCGTGCGAACAGTCGAGCGCGACGCAATTCAGTGCGCCGGTCGCCAGATGGGCTTGCCAGCTGTCGGGCGTCGGCAGGCCCGGCCGCTTGCGCGCCGCGTTGAACAGCAGCAGCGCGCCGTCGTAGCGCGGCGTGCTTGCCGCGCGGAACAGACGCATCTGCCGCAGCGTCGCGTCGGCGAACGCATCGAGCCCCGCCGGGCCGAGCGCCGCGAACGGGCTGTTCGCCCGCAGGAGCCGCTGGCGCAGCGCGTCGTCCGACAGATCGGCCGTATCGAAGTCGCCATTCACCGTGAGCAGGATGCGCAGCGCGTCGCCCGGCGCCGGCTGCGGCTGCGCCGCCCATGCGGACGCCGGGTAGCTGTCCATCAGCGCGAGCAGGCCGACCGTCTGACCGTCACGCGCGAGCGTCGCGGCAACCGCATGCGCGAGCGCGCCCCCGAGCGACCAGCCGAGCAGGTGGTACGGCCCGCGCGGCTGCAGCGCGCGCACGCGCTCCACATAGGTGGCGACGAGCGCGTCGAAATCCGCGGCGCGCCGGGTGTCGTCGACCGACAACTGCAGGCCGTCGAGCGCGACCTCCGGCAACTGCGCGGCGAGCCGCAGATAGCTCCACGCGAGGCCGTCGGCCGGATGGATGCAGATGAGCCGCGCGCCGCCGTCGCGCCCCGCCTGGATCGCCAGATGCGGCGCGAACGCGTCGTGTGCGGCGCGCGGCCGGTACGCAAGCGGCGTTTGCAGCGCGGCGGCCAGCGCGTCGACCGTCGCATGCCGGAACAGCATCGACACCGGCACGTCGCGGCCCAGTTCGGCCGCGAGCCGTGCGCTCGCCTGGATCGCCTGCAGCGACTTCCCGCCGACGTCGAAGAAATTGGACGCCGGCGTGAGCGCGACCTCGCCCAGCACGTCGCGCCAGATACGCATCACGCGGCGCGCCAGTTCGCCGGTCTGCTGCGCATCGCCCGGCTCCGCGTCCCGCTGCGCGGCGAGCTGCACGAGCGCGTTGCGGTCGGTCTTGCCGTTCGCGTTGCGCGGCAGGCCGTCGAGCACGCGCCATACGCCGGGGATCGCTGCGGCCGGCAGCGCATCGGCCAGCCGCGCGCGCAGCGCGGCGACGTCGTCGGTCCCGGCGACGAACGCCGCCAGCGTCGTCGCGCCCGCGTCGCTGCGCACAGCGACGACCGCCGCCTCCCGCACGTCCGGCGCGCGCAGCAGCCAGTCCTCGATTTCGCGCGGATCGATGCGCACGCCGCTGATCTTCACCTGATGGTCGATGCGGCCGTCGAAACGGAGCCGGCCGTCGCGCAGCGTCGCGAGATCGCCGGTCCGGTACGCGCGCATGCCGCTGCCGGGCAGCGTCACGAAACGCTCCGCCGTCAGCGCCGGATTGTCGAGGTACGCGAGCGCGAGCGCATCGCCGCTCAGCACGAGTTCGCCCGTCGAGCCTGCCGCGACCGGATACCCGCGGGCGTCGACGATCCGCGCGTCGACGCCCGCGCGCGGCGTGCCGATCGGCACCGGCTCGCCGTCCTGCCAGACCGCGCCCGGGCCGCCGACGCACGCGGCGGTCGCGATGATCGTCGCCTCGGTCGGCCCGTAGGTGTTCAGCAGCGTCTGGTTCGGCAATCGCGCGCGCCAGCGCCGGAGCCGCTCGGGCAGCGCGGCCTCGCCGCCGATGATGGTCAGGCGCACGCGACGAAGCTGCTCCGCGTGATGCGCGTCGAGCGCATGCGCGAGCACGTGCCAGTATGCGGTGGGCAGATCGAGCACCGTGATGCCGCGCCGCTCGACCTCGGCCGCGAACGTGCCGACCGAGTCGAGCATCGCGTCGTCGCGCAGCACGAGCGTCGCGCCGTTGCACAGCGTCACGAAAATCTCCTCGAAGCTCGCATCGAAGTGCAGCGGCGCGAACTGCAGCACCTTGTCGTCGGGCCCGACGCGATAGCACGCGCGCGTGCTCGCGACGAACTGCGCAAGGGCGCCGCGCCCGATCAGCACGCCGTTCGGACGGCCGGTCGAGCCGGACGTGTAGAGCAGGTACGCGGGCTGGTCGGCATCGGCGTATGGCGCCACGTCGACGCCGTGCGCGCCGGGCATGCGACGCGCATCGAGATCCAGCGTCGGCAGGCCCCCTGCGCACACGCGATACGCGCCGCGCGTGATCACGAGCGCGGGCGCGGCGTCGGCGAGCATCGCCGCGATCCGCTGCGGCGGACCGTCCGGATCGATCGGCACGAGCACCGCGCCGGCCTGCAGCACCGCGAGCATTGCCGCGATCACGTCCGGCGCGCGCGGCGCGGCGAGCGCCACCCGGCAGCCGCGTGTCACGCCGCGCCCGGCGAGCGCCGTCGCGAGCGCATCCACGTCGGCCAGCAGCGTACGGTAGTCGATGCGCTGCGCGCCTGCCTCGATCGCGGTGCGCGTCGGCGCTTCCCGCGCGATGCGGGCGACGAGGGCGAGCACGTCGCGGTACGGCCCGGCGAGCGGTGCGCCGCGCAGGATCGACGGCGGCGGCAGGTCGCCGAGCAGCGGCGCCAGCTGTGCGTCCGGTGCGTGCCCGGCAAACGCGTCCAGCCAGCCCGCGAGGCTGCGCGCATACGCGGCGAGCCGTGTCGCATCGTACGCGTTCGGATTGCCCTCGAGCGTGATGTGCCACGCGCCGCCGCGCACCGCGACCGTTACGTTCAAATCCTTCACGGGGCCGCCGCTGACCGCGCGCGTGTCGCTCGCGAGCCCGTCGAACGCGACCTGCCGCTCGAACGGCATCACGTTCACGGCCTGGTTGAACAGGAACGCATTGCGCTCCAGCAGGCCGAGATCGCCGCGAATCCAGCCGTACCGGTAGTAGAGGTGCGGACGAATCGCGCGCAGCCGCCCGGCAGTCTCGGCCGCGAGTTCGCGCGGCGAGCGCCCGGCGTCGACGTGCACACGCAACGGCACGATGTTCATCGCCATGCACGGCACGCCGAGCGCCGGCGTGCCGAGACGGTTCATCACCGGCAGGCCCAGCGTCAGATCGCGCTGGCCGCCCTGCTTCGCGAGCCAGATGCCGATTGCGCCCAGCAGCCACGCGTTCCAGTCGACGTCGAGCCGCTCGGCGGCTTCGCGCAGCGTCTGCACGCGCGCGCCGTCGAGCACGAGTGTCTCGCGCAGTGTATCCGCGCCGACCGCCTGCTGCGGCGCGAGGACGAGCGACGCCGGCACGTCGCGCAAGTGCGCGCGCCAGAACGCGGAATCGGCGTCGAAGCCGCCGGTCGCGCGATAGCGCGCCTCCGCGTCGATCACGCGATCGATCCGCCAGTCCGGCAGCACGGGCGGCGCCACGCCCGCGACACGTGCGTTGTAGCGGGCGGCGACGGCCTGCTGGAGCAGGCTGTAGCCGAATCCGTCGAGCGCGATGTGGTGAACCTGCAGATACCACCAGTGCCGCGTCGGCGACAGCCGCAACAGCGCCGTGCGGTAAAGCGGATCGGACGTCACGTCGCAGCGGATCGACAGCGACGCGCGCATCCACGCGCGCGCGGCCTGCGCGGGATCGGGCTGCGCCGAGAAATCGACGAGCGGCAGACGTGCGCACGGCGGCAGGCGGCGCTGCCAGAGCGCATCGTCGGTCCATGCGAAGCGCATGTGCAGCGCGTCCGCATGATCGAGCACCGTCTCGACGCTGCCGGTCAGCGCGGCGACGTCGAGCGGGCCGTCGAGCTCGATCGACTCGGCGGTCAAGTAGCCCGGATCGTCCGGATCGACCTGCTGCGCGACCCAGATTCCGTATTGCGCGGACGTTGCGCGCATCGGTCGGTCTTCGAGTTGCATGAAGGGATCTGTCACGAGAAATCGTTGATCGGGAAACGCGCGTCGCGCGTCACGCGCGGCGCCATGCGACGACGAGCTGCGGATTGCGCGACATCAGCGCGAGGTGCTCGTCCATCACGTACTGGAGCTGTTCGAGCTTGTCCGCGGCGTCGGCCTCGCAACGCAGGCTCAGCACGTCGTCGGCGCGCACCATCCGGCACACGCCGTACGGGAAATCGACCGTCGCGCGATGGGCGTCGAACACGACCGGCACCTTGATCGCGTAATGCTTGCAGAGCTTGAACAGCACACGGTCGGCCTTCGGCAATGAAAGTTGCGCGATGCTGACGAACGGCGCCGGCCGCGCGTCCGGAATCGAGTGCGCCGTCATGCGCTCACCTGCGCCGTGCGTTGCAGCAGCCGCGCCCACGCGCCGAGCGTCGGCGCTTCGGCAAGCTGCACGAAGGTCACATCGTGTCCGGCGGATCGCCAGGTTTCCACGAGCATCATCAGGCGCACCGAATCGAGCCCGCTGTCGAGCAGGTTGTCGTCCGCGCGCAGGTCGGCGGCCGGCACCCGCAGGATGTGCGCGACCTGCGCGGCGATTTCCGCGAGCGTCGGCGACGCGGCGTCGCCGATCAGCTCGGCGGTGGTCGCGACCTTGCCGCACCGCCCCGCCACGTAGTCGAGCGCCATCCGATGCTCGCGCTCGGAGAAGTCCGCGAGCGCATCGGCGACGAAGAACGGCCGGACATCCCGCATGAACGCATCGCACGCGGTCATCATGCAGCCGATGTGCGCGTAGATCCCGCAGATCACGAGTTGGTCGCGTCCGTGCTCGTTCAACAGGTTGTCGAGGTCCGAGCGCTGAAATGCGCTGTAGCGCCACTTGTCGAGCACCGTGTCGCCCGGCGCAGGCGCGAGCGCGTCGCAGATCGCCTCGCGCGACGGATGCGCGGTGAGCCCGGGCCCCCACATGTCGGTCAGCAGCGCGCGCTGCTCGGGCGTCTGCGCCGCCGATTGCGCGGTGTAGCAGACCGGCATCCCGCTCGCGTGCGCGAAATCGATCAGGCGCCGCACGTTCGCCAGCAGCGCCGGGACGGGCGCCGCGTCGCGATCGTAGAAATCGAGAAAGTAGTCCTGCATGTCGTGCACGAGCAACGCGGCGCGTGTCGGCGCGAAGCCCCAGGTCACGCGGTTCGCCGGCAATTCGGCCGGAATCGGGTAGGAAGGAATCTTCGGAATGGCCATGATGGTGTGCTGTTGAATGTTTCGATGCGCGGGCGATGCGTGCCGCCCGCGTGTTGGTGGTCGGGTCATGCTGCTGCGGTCAACTGCGCCGCGATGCGCTCGCGCAGCGCGCGCTTGTCGATCTTGCCGACTGGCGTCTTCGGGAATCCGTCGACGAATTCGATCCGGTCCGGCACCTTGAACGCGGCGACGCCCTGCTCGCGCACGAACCGGATCAGCTCCGCCGCGCCCGGCGCCGGCGTGCCGCGAATCACGTACGCGCAACTGCGCTCGCCGAGATACGGATCGGGCATCGGCACGAGCGCCGCGTCGACCACGCCCGGATGCGCGAGCAGCAGATGCTCGATCTCCTCGGCGGGAATCTTCTCGCCGCCACGGTTGATCTGGTCCTTCGCGCGCCCTTCGACGATCAGATGGCCGGTGGCCGTGACACGCACGCGATCGCCGGTGCGATAGAAACCGTCCGACGTAAATGCGCGCGCGTTGTGCGCATCCGCCTCGTAGTAGCCGCGGATCGTGTACGGGCCGCGTGTCAGCAAGTGGCCGACCTCGCCCGGCGCGACCGGGCGGTCGTCGTCGTCGACGACGCGGATCTCGTCGTCCGGCGAGATCGGCCGCCCCTGCGTGCCGATCACGAGGTCGCGCGGATCGTCGAGCCGCGTGTAGTTGACGAGCCCTTCGGCCATTCCGAACACCTGCTGGAGCTGCGCGCCGAAGCCGTCCTCCGCGCGCGCAGCCAGCGCCGGGTCGAAGCGCGCGCCGCCGACCTGCACGAGTTCGACGCTCGCGAGCGCCGCCTGACGCCGCGCCACGGCCGCCAGCCACACCGGCACGAGCGGCGGCACGAGCGCGACCACCGTCACGCGCTCGCGCTCGATCAGCGGAAACGCGACGTCCGGGCTCGCGCCGTCGCACAGCACGACCGTGCCGCCGGCGTGCAGCACGCCGAACGAGCCCGGCGAACTGAGCGCGTAGTTGTGCGCGGCCGGCAGCGCGGCGAGATACGCGCTGCGCTCGCTCAGCCCGCAGATGCGCGCGCTTTCGCGCACGCTGTACAGGTAGTCGTCGTGCGTGCGCGGGATCAGCTTCGGCGTGCCGGTGCTGCCGCCCGACAGTTGCAGGAACGCGACCTCGCCCGCGCACGGCCCCGGCGGGAGCGCGACGTCCAACGGCGCGTCGGCCAGCGCGAGGTTCGCGTTGCCCGGCGCCGTAAACAGCAGGTGCCGCAGCGTCGGCGCGTCGGCCTGCACGTCGCGCGCGAGCGCCCGGTAATCGAAACCGTCGTGCCGCTCGGCCGCGACGTAGGCGACCGCCCGCGCATGCCGGCAGAAGAAGCCGATCTCGCGCCGCCGATGCGCGGGCAGCGCGAACACCGGCAGCGCGCCGATCCGGAACAGCGCGAACGTGAGCGCGAAGAACGCGACGCAGTTCGGCAACTGCACGACCACGCGGTCGCCCGGCGCGATGCCGCGCGCGATCAGCGCACGGGCCACCCGCGCCGCTTCGTCGGCGAGCGTGCGATACGACCAGCGGATCTCGTCCTGCACGAGCGCGATGCGCTCGCGATGCCGCGCGACGCGCTCGTCGAGCCACTGCGCGAGCGATTGGCCGCGCCAGTAGCCTTTCTGGCGGTACGCGTCGGCGAATGCGTCCGGCCACGGCGTGCCGTGCGCGCGCGTCATGCGGCCTCCGGCGCGACGTCGTGGCTCACGCCGAGCGCGTCGAGCATCGTCCGGAATTTCGCGGCGGTCTCCGCGCACTCGCCGTCGGGCGTCGATTCGCCGACGACGCCCGCGCCCGCATAGAGCCGCAGCGTGCGATCGTGCGCTTCCGCGCAGCGGATCGTCACGACCCATTCGCCGTCGCCTTGCGTATCGACCCAGCCGAGCATCCCCGCGTAGAAGCCGCGATCGAACGGTTCCGCGTCGCGAATGCATGCGCGGGCGGCCGCGCGCGGCGCGCCGCAGACGGCCGGCGTCGGATGCAGCGCGAGCGCGAGCGTCAGCGCGTCGACACCGGTTTCTCCGCGCACTTCGGTCGACAGGTGCCACATCGTCTCGGTATGGATCAGCGACGGATGCGCGGGCACGTCGAGGCGCCGGCACAACGGCGCGAGCGCGTCGCGTACCGCGTCGACGACCACCCGATGCTCGTCGAGATCCTTCGCGGACGCGAGCAGCGCGTCCGCGCGGCGACGATCCTCGACCGGGTCGGGGCTGCGCGGCGCCGAGCCCGCAAGCGGATTCGCACGCACGATGCCGCCGAAGCGGTTCACGAGCAGTTCCGGGCTCGCGCCAAGCAGCGTGCGGCCGGCGCCCAGGTCGACGGAGAACGTATAGCCGTGCGGATTGCGCGCCGCGAGCCGCGCGACGAGCGGCGCGACGTCGACCGGCCGTTCGCCGCTGATCTCGAGCGTGCGCGCCAGCACGACCTTGTCGAGCTCGCCCGCGCGGATGCGGGCGACGGCCTGCGCGACCGCGCTCGCATATACGTTCGCCGGCGGCACCGCGCGCGTCGCATGGCGCATTGCCGCGAGCGCCGGGCTGCGCAGCGAGCCGAGCGGGCCGGCGCGCAGCAGCGTGCGCGCGACCCTCAGCGCGGCAGGCGCGTCGACGTCGAACGGCACCGCGCCGACGACCGCCGCGCCGTCATGCCCGTTCGCGCGGGCCTCGCGCAGCGCCGCCGCGACGCGCGCCGCGAGCGGCGTATCGGCGTGCGGGACGGTGTTTTCCGCATCGGTCGCGAGCAGCGCATGAGCCGGCGTCGCAAGGAACAGCGGCGTATCGGGGCGATAGACTTCCCAGATGTTTCGGGGTGCCAATAGTGTCGCGGGACGAGAAACCATGTTCATGAGATTGACCTCGAGATTGAATAGGCCGGCACAATGGGGCTGCACATGGGGCGCCGGCCGCGCCGTCACATTTCGGCCGTGACGCTCACCGCGATGCGGCGGCCCTGATCGACGAGCCAGTTGCCGCTCAGGCCGTTCGCGCGCGTGCGGTCGTCGACCGGAACCATCCTGTTGGTCAGGTTCAGCAACGCGAAATTGACGGAGAAGCGCTTGTCGATCCGGTAGCGGCCGCCGAGATCGAACGTCGTCGTCGACGGCCGCTCGCGCACGCCCTGCGCGCCGTTGCGGAACGCCGCCCAGTATTCGTTGCCGATATAGTTGGCCGTCGCATAGAGGTCGAGCTTCGGCGTCGGCGTCCAGTCGACCTGCACGTTGAATTTGTGCTTCGGCGTCTTGTCGAGCGGCTGGCCGTCGAGCGAGCCGCCGTTGAATGCCTTCTCGCCGTTGCCTTCGCGGCGCGACTGCGTCAGCGTGTACGCGCCCGACACCGTCACCGTGCGCGACACGCGCGTGCCCGCGCCGAGTTCGAGCCCGTACAGCTTGACCCGGTCGATGTTGTCGTACTTGTAGAGGTTGCGGCCCGGCGAACGCGGATCGGCAACGCCCGTGTCGAAGCTCGTGACCTTGTTCCTGAACAGGTTGTTGAACAGCGTCAGGCCCGCGTAGGTGTCGCCCCTGTCGTAGCGCACGCCGAGTTCCTCGGTCACGCTGGTCTCGGGCTTCAGGTCCGGGTTGCCGCACAGCGTGCCGGGCACCGCGCCCGCCGCGCCGCCCGACGTCATGCAGTAGCCGCCCGCGCTCTGGCGCAGCGACGGCGGCCGGAAGCCGGTCGACACGCCGCCGCGCACCGTCCACGCGTGCGTGAGCTTGTACACGCCGTAGACGCGCGGGCTTGCGTGGCTGCCGTAGCGCTCGTCGTGATCGAGCCGCACGCCGGTCGTCAGCGTGAAGCGGTCGTTGAAGAAGTACTCGTTCTCGCCGAACAGCGCCCACGCGTCGCGCGAAATGCGGTCCGAGTTGGTCGCATGGCCCTTCGGCACCGCGTCCTGGCTGCCGACGCCCGACAAGCGCGACCAGATGTGCTGGCCGCCGACGGTCAGGATGTTGCGCTCGCCCCACCACGGCACCTCGACCTTGCCTTCGAGGATCGTATCCGTCAGCGCGGGCTTCAACGGCGAGCGCCCCACCGGCGTCCACTGCTCCTGCGTGCCGCGCTCGCCGTACAGCGACAGCGTCGTGTTGCCGAAGCCCCAGCGACCGTCGTGCGTGATGCCCCAGTAGTCGCGCACGTGGCGCGTCTCGGTGACGGCGGAGGTCGCGGTGCGCGGCGTGAGCGGCGCTTCGCTCTTGCCCGGCGTGCTGAGATAGGTGAGTTGTTCGCGCCCGACGTTCACGCTGATGTCCTGATCGCGGGTCGGCTTGGCGGACAGCTTGACGTCGAAGCTGCCGATGCGCTGCCCGTTCGCGCCGCTTGCGCCGCTCGCCGGGTAGTAGATATCGTCCTCGCCCCGGTGCAGCAGCCGCCCGGACGCCTGCAGCCCGAGCACGTCGGACTTCAGCGGGCCGCCGAGCCAGAAATCGACGCTCTGCGTATCGCCCTGGTCCGACTCGAGTTGCCACACGCTGCTCGCGGTAAGCGTGCCGCCCCAGCGCTTCGGCACCTTGCGTGTGATCACGTTGACGACGCCGCCCATCGCATCGGCGCCGTACAGCGACGACATCGGCCCGCGCACGACCTCGATCCGCTCGATCGCGGAGAGCGGCGGCATCAGGTTGGACTGCACGCCCGCGGTGCCGCGGTTCATCGTTTCGCGGGTGTTCTGCCGGCGGCCGTCGACGAGGAACAGCGTGTATTCGCCCGGCATCCCGCGAATCGAGATGTCCTGGTCGTTCGGGGACCCGCCGACGACGCTCACGCCCTCGACCTTGCCGACGATCTCGGCGACCGACGTGTAAGGCTTCGCCTCGATCTCGTCGCGGGTGATCACCGAGATGCTGGCCGGCGCCTCCTTGATCGCCTGCTCGCGGCGGCTCGCGGTGACGACGATTTCCTTCATCGCCGCCGGCTCGGCGGACGCGGCCGATGCAGCGGTTTCGCGCTGCTTGTCAGGCGCCTGCGCCCACGCGCAGGATGTCCCCATCAGATACAGGCCGGCGACGACGGCCGGCTTCAACGCAAACTTCGCTACGTGACTCGACATGATGACGCTTTCGCTGCTCCACAATGTGATTGATTCTCATTTGCATTATGGAACCTGTCATGCGTCGAAATATTTGCGAAAGCTTCGATCTTGTTTGAGCGCCGCCGCGATGCGCGTCGGCGTCGATCCGCAGCGATCAGCGCCGATCGCTGCGCCGCGCGAGCGTCGGCGTCACGCCGAAGCGGCGCTTGTACGCGGTCGCGAAATTCGCGGCGCTCGTGTAGCCGGCGAGCGCCGCGGCCTGCTTGACGCTCACCGCATCGCGCTCGAGCGCGAGCCGCGCACGCTGCAGGTGATGCTCGCGAATGAAGTCGAACACCGTGGTGCCGTAGGCGGCGCGGAACTGACGCTGCATCGCGTTCGCACTCATCCCGACGTGGCGCGCGATGTCGTCGAGCGACAGCTCCTGCGCGGCGTCGCTCGCGAGGAACGCGCGCAGTTCCGCCATCCGCCGGTAATCGCGCGAACCGAGCGCCGCGTCCGACGCCCGGGGCGCCTGGGCCTCGAGCGGCGCGAACGCCTCGGCGAGCAGTTCGAGCACGCGGCTTTCCAGGTAGATCGCCTGCAGCATCGGCTGGTAGGACGGCGGCCGCACGATCTGCTCGGCGAGCGCGGTGGCGCGCGGCGTCGGCTGCCAGAAACGGATCGCGAGATGCGCGGACAGCATCGAATCGAGCCTCTCCGGCAACGCCGCGCGGCTCGCGGCCCGCAGGTGCGCGAGCCATTCGCCGGACATCGCGAGGCTCAACCGCCGCGCGTAGCCGCCCTTGCTCAGCCGGCGACGAAACGTGTCGGGCTGCAGCGCGTTGAGCAGAAACGACTGCATCCGCACGCGCGGTCGGGCCGCGTCGGGCCGGGCCGCGTCAGGCCGGGCCGCGCCGGAACGGCACGCGCCGCAGCCGTCCGTCGCCAGCAGCACGCGCCGGTCGCCGTAGGACACGTCGAGCGCGCCTTCCAGCAGCAGCACCAGATGCAGGCCCGGCGTGCACTGGCCCGACATCACCGCGTCGAATTCGTCGGTCGCGTCGTCCGCGTGCACGCGCAGGCCGGGCCGCACTTCGCGAATCCGCGCGACGTGCGCGTCGTGTCGATGGCGATCGGAAGGAGAAGCGCCTGGCGCCCATGCAGTCATCTCGGATACCCCCGTGCGCGGTCGGTGCGCGCGCAAACTATTTAGTCGGTCAATCAAACGGACAGCGGCTGCTCCGTCCCCGCCTCTCGGCTACAATTAAATGCGAATGCTTCTCATTTATATCGTATCGGGAGTAGCGTGAGAAAGACAAGTGGAATGTGGGCCACGCTCGGCATCTGGCTGTGCGGCTGGCTCTTGATGCACGCCGCCTATGCGGACACGACGACCGTCACCGACCTCGCCGGCCGGCAGGTCCGGATTCCCGCGCGCGTCGAGCGCGTGCTGCTCGGCGAAGGACGGCTGCTGCCGGCGCTCGCGATCGTCGACGCCGGCGACCCGTCGCGCCGCCTCGTCGGCATGATGGGCGACTTCGAGCAACTCGATCCGGCGAGCTATGCGCAGTGGGTCGAGCGCTTTCCGCGGCTGCAGGACGTGCCGCGTATCGGTCGCTCGCAGGCCGGCAGCTTCAGCGACGAACGCGCGCTCGCGCTGCGCCCGCAGGTCGCGATCTTCGGGCTCGGCGGCGGCCACGGGCCCGGCGAGCGCGACCGCGAAACGCTGGCGCGGCTCGAAGCCGCGGGCGTCGCGATCGTGTTCGTCGATTTTCGCCACGATCCGCTCGCCAACACGCCGCGCAGCATCGCTGTGCTCGGCCAGGTGTTCGGCGCGCCGCGGCGCGCAGCCGACTTCAACGCGCTCTGGCAGGAACAGCTCGATCTCGTTCGCACCCGCCTGAAGACGGCCCGCCCCGCGGCACCCACGGTGTTCCTCGAAAGCCGCGTCGGCCTGTCGAGCGACTGCTGCGAGACGATGACGGGCATGCTCGGCAAACTCCTCGACGCGGCCGGCGGCGACAACGTCGCGAAGGGCAGCGTGCCGGGCGAGCACGGCACGCTGAACCCGGAATACCTGCTGAGCCGCCAGCCGGATTTCTACATCGGCACCGGAATCGGCTCGGCCCGCACGCTGCAGAGCGCGCCGCAGCGCATCGCGCTCGGCGCCGGCGTGACGCGCGATGCGGCTGTCCGCTCGTTCGACCGCGTGCTGCAGCGCCCGACGATCGCACCGCTGCGCGCGGTGCGCGAGCGGCGCGCCTATGCAATCTGGCATCACTTCTACAATTCGCCGTTCAATGTCGTCGCGGTACAGGCAATGGCGAAATGGCTGCATCCGGACCTGTTCGCGGATCTCGATCCGCACCGTACCTTCGACACGATGGTGCGCCGCTTCCAGCCAGTCGCGCTGAACGGCGAATACTGGATTCAGGAAGGATCGTGACATGAACGGACATCCTTCCCCCGTGCGCCGCGGCCTGCTGTGCGCCGGCCTCGCGGGCGCGCTCGCGACCCGCGGCGCATTCGCCGGCGCCGCACCGCACCCGTCGGCCTGGCCCGCTGCCGCCGATACCCCGCCCGTGCGGCTCCCCGCCAGTCACCAGTTCGACGTGACGGTCGCCGGCCGCACCCGGCGCCTGTTCGTCGCGCTGCCGGCCGCGCGCTCGGCGAGCGAGCCGCATCCGGTGCTGGTCGTGCTCGACGGCAATGCGCTGTTCCCGCTCGCCGCGCCGCTCGCGCGCAATCGCGCGGCGCGGCCCGACGCCGCGCGCGAACCCGCGCCGATCGTGATCGGCATCGGCTATCCGACCGACGCGCCGTACGACATGCAGGCGCGCGCCGACGACTACACGCTCGCGCCGCTGCCGCACGGACAAGGGCTCGCGGCGGACCGCTTCCTCGACTTCATCGAGCACGACGTGCAGCCGTGGCTCGCGCGCCAGTGGCCGATCGACGCCAGCCGGCAGACGCTGTTCGGCCATTCGTACGGCGGCCTGCTGACGCTCTATGCGCTGCTGACGCGAGCGCACCTGTTCCGGCGCTACGTCGCGGCGAGCCCGTCGGTCTGGTGGGGCGAGCGCGCGCTGCTGCCGTATGCCGACCGGTTCGCCGCGCAAACGGCACCGCTCGATCCGTCGCTTCGCCTCGTCGTGACCGCGGGCAGCCTCGAGGAAGGCGCACCGAACCCGGACCCCGAACGCATGCGCCGGCAACAGGCGCGCCGGCAGGTCAGCTCGGCCCGAGACTTCGTGCAGCGCGTGGGCCGACGCGCGGGCCTCGACGCCACGTTCCGGCTGATCGACGGCGAGGACCACGGCGGCGTCGTGATGCCGAGCGCCGCGCTCGCGGTGCGCATCGCGCGCGCGCCGGATACGGAAGGGGATGCCGCATGAACGCGACGACGCCCGTCCCGTCCCCTTCTCTGCGGGTCCGCTACCGCGCGGTCGCCGCGCGGCGCATCGGCGCACTCGCGTTGCTGGCCTGCGTGCTCGTCGCGCTGCTGGTCGTCGATATCGCGACCGGCCCGTCATCGTTTCCGGTCGCGGATATCGTGACCGGGCTGTTCCGTCCGGACGCGCTGCCGCTCGAGCAGCGCGTGATCCTGTGGAACGTGCGCCTGCCCTACGCGCTGATGGCGGTGCTGGTCGGCGCGGCACTCGGGCTCGCCGGCGCCGAGATGCAGACCGTGCTGAACAACCCGCTCGCGAGCCCGTTCACGCTGGGCATCGCCGCCGCGGGGAGCGTCGGCGCGTCGCTGGTCGTGATCTCCGGCTGGCACCTCGTGCTGTGGAACGAGAACCTCGCGCTGTCGCTCGGTGCGTTCGGCTGCGCGCTGTCCGCGACACTCCTGATCGTCTGGCTCGCGTGGCGGCACGGCGCGACGACCGAAACCGTCGTGCTGTTCGGCATCGGCTTGATGTTCAGCTTCGAGGCGCTGCTGTGGCTGCTGCAGTTCGTCGCCGATGCGAACGCGCTTCAGCAGATCGTGTTCTGGAGCATGGGCAGCCTTGCGCGGGCGACCTGGAGCAAGATCGCGATCCTCGCGTGCGTGCTCGCCGCCAGCGTGCTGTGGAGCGCGCCGGGCGTCGCGTCGATGACCGCGCTGCGCGCCGGCGAGGAACAGGCGCGCAGCATGGGCATCGCGGTCGAGCGGCTGCGGCTCGTCACGCTCATGCGCATCAGCCTGCTGTCGGCGACCGCGCTGTCGTTCGTCGGCACGATCGGCTTCGTCGGCCTGGTCGGCCCGCACGTCGCGCGGCTGCTGGTCGGCGACGACCATCGCCACTACCTGCCCGGCGCGGCGCTCGCCGGCGCGATCATGCTGTCGGCCGCATCGGTGCTCAGCAAGACGCTCGTCGAGGGCGTCGTGCTGCCGATCGGCATCATCACCGCGCTCGTCGGCGTGCCGCTCTTCATGACGCTGATCAGCCGTCGCAGGAGGCTCGATGGATAACGCTCAACACGCATTGCGCATCGCCGGGCTCGACGTCGCGTACGGCGCGCGCACGATCCTCGCGCGGCTGTCGCTGCGGCCGGTACCGCCCGGCAGCGCCGTCGCGCTGCTCGGCCCGAACGGCGTCGGCAAGTCGACGCTGCTGCGCGCGCTTGCCCGGCTCGTCGCCGCGCGCGGCGATGCGACGCTCGACCGGCACGACCTGCTGCGCGGCGCGCGCCGCGACCATATGCGCCGCGTCGGGTACCTGCCGCAAACGCTGCCGCAGCCGACCTCGCTGCTGGTCTACGAGGCGGTGCGCGGCGCGCTGCGCGCGACCTGCGGCGGCTTGTCGGCCGACGCACAGGACGCCCGCCTCGAGCGCGTGTTTGCGCAGCTGGGCCTGCATGCGCTCGCGACGACGCCGCTCGACCGGCTGTCGGGCGGGCAGCGCCAGATGGTCGGGCTCGCGCAGGTGCTGGTGCGCGACACGCCGTTGCTGCTGCTGGACGAGCCGACGAGCGCGCTCGACCTGCGCTGGCAGTTGCTGGCGCTGGAGGCGATGCGGGATGCGGTTACGCGGCGCGGCGCGATTGCGCTCGTCGCGATGCACGACCTGAATCTCGCCGCCCGCTTCTGCGATCGTCTCGCGCTGCTCGGCCATGAAGGCGTGGTGGCCGACGGCGGCGTCGCCGACGTGCTGACGCCCGCGCACCTGCGGCGCGCGTATCGCGTCGACGCGCGCGTCGAGCGCACCGCATCGGGCGATTACGTGACGCTCGCCGAACGCGCGGCGTCGCTCGATGCGCGCGCCGAGGTTTTTTGACCGGAAGGGGAAAACTTGTTGACGCCCGTCGCGACTGTTCTATAATTGCGGCCTTTCGCGGATGCGGTATCGAGCGAAACGTGCCCAGGTGGCGGAATTGGTAGACGCACTAGGTTCAGGTCCTAGCGGTGGCAACATCGTGGAGGTTCGAGTCCTCTCCTGGGCACCATCTGTTTTTAAAAGGTCGGCTTCTGCCGGCCTTTTTTCATTTCCAGCCCAGGAAGCAAAGCGCCTGCGCGCTTTGCGTGAGGACTCGAAAGGCTGCGCTTGCAAGCGCAGCCGGGGTCGCGCTCGGGTGACCGAGTCCTCTCCTGGGCACCATCTGTTTTCTAAAAAGGTCGGCTTCTAGCCGGCCTTTTTTCATTTCAAGCCCAGGAAACAAAGCGCCTGTGCGCCTTGCGCGAGGGCTCGAAAGGCTGCGCTTGCAAGCGCAGCCGGCTGGCGTCGTGATTACACCGTCCCGGTGACGCGCACGACATGCTGAATCCCGTCCCTCGCCATCTTCGCGTACGGACAAATCGCCTCCGTCTCCGCGACCAGCTCGCGCGCGGCAGTTGCGCCGACGCCCGGCATGCCGACCTCGAGATCGAGCGCGATCGCAAACAGGCCATCCACCGGATCGCGCTGAAACGTTGCGCTGGCCGTGATCGCGAGATCGGGCGGCAAGCGCACCCGGCGCCGCATCGCAACCAGCGTCAACGCGCCGTGAAAGCACGCCGCGAAGCCGGCCGCGAACAACTGCTCCGGATTCGTACCGCCACCCACTCCGCCCAATTCGACCGGCAGACGCAACGACACATCGAGTTCACCGGTTGTCGAACGCGCGCGTCCGGACGATCGGCCGTGAGCCGCTTCGCCGCCGGTGACGGTCACCGTCGTCGTGTAAAGCGGCAGCGGTTCGCTGCCGGTATAAGGATCGAGCAGCGATACCGAAGGCCGCGTCGTACGATGCATGGCGTTTCTCCCGAGTGCAGACGCCGGACGGCTCCCGCCGCCCTGCGTCCAGTAAACGATGAACGACCGACGCTGCCGGCCCCGCATCACGCGGCGCCCGCAGACATCGCCCTCTTCCGGCTGTGCTTTCGCATGCAGCCGAGCCGGCAATCGTGACGCGCGGCCGGCAGCAAATCCATCAGACGAATTCGAAATTCCCGGCCCCGAAACGAGCCGCGGACGCCCGAGCCACGCTGCCGTTCCCGGATACGACCGGGATTTCCCTAGGCTGACAGACCGCCGTTCGCGCGGTTAAATAAATCAACGTGATTTATTTAATGCGCCATCGAACGGCGCGCCATGGAAGGAGACGCCATGAGAAGCCGGCACTTCGGCCAGGGAAGCAATTCGGCCAACGTGCGCCGTTACAACGAGCGCCTGCTGCTGAAGACGCTGCGCCGTGCGGGCAGCGCATCGAAGGCCGACCTCGCCCGTCTCGCGAGCATGACGGGGACGGCGGTCGGCAGCATCATCGCGTCGCTCGCCGACGCGAAGCTGATCGAATTCGCGGGCCGCACCGAAGGCCAGCGCGGCCAGCCGGCGTCGCTGATCCGCCTCGATCCGCGCGGCGCGTTCGGCATCGGCGTCCATCTCGACCGGATGCGCATCGAGACGGCGCTCGTCAATTTCGCGGGCGACGTGCTCGGCCGCCGCTCGCACGACACGCTGCTTCCGCCGCCCGCCGACGTGCTCGAGATCGTGCGTCACGACATCGACGCGATGCAGGCCCTGCTCCCCGACCATGAACGCGCGCGCCTGACCGGCGTCGGCGTCGCGCAGCCGTACAACCTCTGCGCGTGGATGCGCGAGCTCGGCCTCGCGCCCGACACGTTCCGCGCGTGGGAAGACGTCGATTTCGCGGCCGACCTCGGCCGCACGCTGTCGCTGCCCGTATTCGGCGAAAACGACGGCAACGCGGCCGCGATCGCCGAACTGTTCTACGGGTACGGCCGGCAGTGCGACGACTTCGTCTACCTGTTCATCGGGCCGGCGATCGGCGGCGGCATCGCGATCGACGGCGACTGCCTGCGCGGCGTGACCGGCAATGCCGGCGACATCGCGGTGATTCCGGTGCCGCCGAGCCGGCTGGCCTCCGCGCCGCCGCCGCGCGGCCCGTGGGACATCCTGCTCGCACGCGCCTCGCTGCATGCGCTCGTGCGCCACCTGCGCCATCACGGCGAGACGGTCGAGAACCGCGCCGATCTCGAAGCCTGCATCGCCCGCGGCCTGCCGGCCGTCGACGAATGGATCGACGACTGCGTCGACGCGCTTGCGCCGGCGTTGCGCGCGGTGCTGTGCGTGATCGACGCGCCGGTGGTCGTGATCGACGCCGACACCGACGCGGGCCTGCTCGACGCGCTTACGTCCCGCCTGCGCGCGGCGCTCGTGGCCACCGCGCCCGAGGCGCGCGGCACGCCGGTCCTCGTGCGCGGCACGTTCGGCGCCGATGCCGGCGCGATCGGCGCCGCCACGCTGCCGATGTTTTTCAACTTCTCCCCGCGGGCCGGCATCCTCAAGGGCGCCCGCACCGATTCGCAGGAGGTCCACCATGTCGCGTTCTGAGTCGCCCCGCCCGCTGCTCGAGATGCGCGGGATCAGTAAGACGTTCCCGGCCGTGCGCGCGCTCGACAACGTCAGCCTCACCGTCTATCCGGGCGAGATCCATTCGCTGATGGGCGAGAACGGCGCGGGCAAATCGACGCTGATGAAGATCCTGTCGGGCGCGTACCGCGCCGACGCCGGCGGCGAAATCCTGATCGACGGCGCACGCATCGACATCGACGGCCCGCTCGCCGCGCGCGATGCCGGCGTCGCGGTGATCTACCAGGAGCTGTGCCTGTCGCCGAACCTGACCGTCGCGGAGAACATCTACGTCGGCCGCGAACTGCGCCGCGGCAACCGGCGCTGGGGCACGATCGACCGCGCGGCGATGGCGCGCGGCTGCCAGGACGTGCTCGCGCGCCTGGGCGCGCCGTTCGGGCCCGACACGCTCGTCGACACGCTGTCGATCGCCGAACAGCAGCTCGTCGAAATCGCGCGCGCCGTGCATACCCGCGCCCGCATCCTCGTGATGGACGAGCCGACCACGCCGCTGTCGTCGCGCGAAACCGAACACCTGTTCCGCCTGATCCGCCAGTTGCGCGAGGAAGGCCTCGCGATCATCTACATCAGCCACCGGATGGCGGAGATCTACGAGCTGTCCGATCGCGTGTCGGTGCTGCGCGACGGCACGTACGTCGGCACGCTCGAACGCGAGGCGCTGTCGGCCGAGCGGCTCGTCGCGATGATGGTCGGCCGCGACATCTCCGGCTTCTACAAGAAGGAACACGCGCCGTACGACCCCGGTCACCTGTTGCTGTCGGTCCGCGACATCGCCGACGGCGCGCGCGTGCGCGGCTGCAGCCTCGACCTGCACGCGGGCGAAGTGCTCGGCATCGCGGGCCTCGTCGGCGCGGGCCGCACCGAGCTCGCGCGGCTGATCTTCGGCGCTGAGCCGCGCGTGCGCGGCGACGTGAAGCTGGGCGAGCGCACGTTCGGCGCGCACGCGCCGCGCGACGCGATCGACGCGGGCCTCGTCTACCTGACCGAGGACCGCAAGCGCCAGGGCCTGTTCCTCGACATGAGCGTGCGCGACAACATCAACATCTCGGTATGCAACCGCGATGCGCGGCTCGGCGCGCTCGACCTCGCGCGCGGCGCCGAACGCGCGCGCGACGCGATTGCATCGCTGTCGATCCGCGTCCCGCACGCGAACGTCAACGTCGGCGCGCTGTCGGGCGGCAACCAGCAGAAGGTGCTGCTGTCGCGCCTGCTCGAGACGAAGCCGCGCGTGCTGATCCTCGACGAACCGACGCGCGGCGTCGACATCGGCGCGAAATCCGAGATCTACCGGATCATCAACGAACTGGCCCGTGCCGGCGTGGGTGTGATCGTGATCTCGAGCGAACTGCCGGAAATCATCGGCGTCGCCGACCGCGTGCTCGTGATGCGCGAAGGCGAGATCGCGGGCGAACTCGGCGGGCACACGCATACGCCGATCACGCAGGAAGCGATCATCGCGCTCGCCACCGGCTCGCAGGCCGAACTGGCCGACGCGCACTGACACGGCCCCTTCATTTCCCTCTTCATTCAAGGTACCGAAATGATCAACCCGACCAAGCAGCGGAACCTCGCTTCCGCGACCGCCCATCCGGTCACCAACCGCACGCCCCTGATGCGCGGCGCCGATCATCGCGCCCGCATGCAATCGCTGATCCGTACGGCCGGCATGCTGCCGGTGCTGCTGGTCCTGTGCGTCGGCTTCGGCTTCCTGACCGACGGTTTCTTCACGCTGCAGAACCTGTCGATCGTCACGCAGCAGGCGTCGATCAACATCGTGCTCGCCGCCGGCATGACCTTCGTGATCCTGACGGGCGGCATCGACCTGTCGGTCGGCTCGGTGCTCGCCGCCGCGGCCGTCGCGGCGCTGATCGCGTCGACCATTCCCGGCTGGGGCTGGCTCGGCGTGCCGTTCGCGCTCGTCGTCGGCCTCGTGTTCGGCGCAATCAACGGCGGACTGATCTCGTTCCTGCGCCTGCCGCCGTTCATCGTCACGCTCGGCGCGATGACGGCCGTGCGCGGCGTCGCGCGGCTGATCGGCAACGACACGACCGTGTTCAACCCGCAACTGCCGTTCGCGTTCATCGGCAACGGCTCGATCCTCGGCGTGCCGTGGCTCGTCGTGATCGCCTGCGCGGTAATTGCGATCTCGTGGTTCATCCTGCGCCGCACGGTGCTCGGGATGCGGATCTACTCGGTCGGCGGCAATCCGGAAGCCGCGCGCCTGTCGGGCATCAACGTGCGGGCGATCCAGATGTTCGTGTATGCGGCGTCGGGCCTGCTCGCCGGCCTCGGCGCGGTGATGTCGGCCGCGCGCCTGTATGCGGCCAACGGCCTGCAGCTCGGCCAGTCGTACGAGCTCGATGCGATCGCCGCGGTGATCCTCGGCGGCACGAGCTTCGTCGGCGGCGTCGGTTCGATCGTCGGCACGCTGATCGGCGCGCTGATCATCGCGGTGCTGACCAACGGCCTCGTGCTGCTCGGCGTGTCCGACATCTGGCAGTACATCATCAAGGGGCTCGTGATCATCGGCGCGGTCGCGCTCGACCGCTATCGCCAGCGCGACTCGGCCCGTACCTGATACTTCTTCCCTATCGTTCCACCATCGCGGCGCAGGCAGGTCCTCCTGCGCCCGTTCGCCAACAGACCTCACGGAGACACAACGACATGTTCAAGCACACCGCCGCCCTGACCGCCGTCGCCTGCGCACTTGCCTTCAGCGCCGCCGCCCATGCAGCCGACAAGCCGCTGAAATCGATCGGCGTCACGGTCGGCTCGCTCGGCAACCCGTACTTCGTCACGATCGTGAAAGGCGCCGAAGCG
Organism: Burkholderia sp. CpTa8-5; assembly: GCF_017815045.1. NCBI lineage: Bacteria > Pseudomonadati > Pseudomonadota > Betaproteobacteria > Burkholderiales > Burkholderiaceae > Burkholderia > Burkholderia sp. CpTa8-5. The sequence continues at coordinate 65,804 of NZ_JAGIQD010000006.1, read as the reverse complement.
CGCGCGAAGCAGCTCAACCCGAATGCGAAGGTCACGGCCGTCTCGGCCGACTACGACCTGAACAAGCAGTTCACGCAGATCGACAACTTCATCTCCGCGCACGTCGACATGATCCTGCTCAACGCGACCGATCCGAAGGCGATCGAGCCGGCGGTGAAGAAGGCGCAGGCAGCCGGCATCACGGTCGTCGCGGTGGACGTCGCGGCGGCCGGCGCGAATGCGACCGTGCAGACCAACAACGTGAAGGCCGGCGAACTCGCGTGCGACTACCTCGCGAAGAAGCTGAACGGCAAGGGCAACGTGATCATCGAGAACGGCCCGCAGGTGTCGGCCGTGATCGATCGCGTGAACGGCTGCAAGGCCGTGCTCGCGAAAAACACCGGCATCAAGCTGCTGTCGAGCGACCAGGACGGCAAGGGCTCGCGCGAAGGCGGGATGAACGCGATGCAGGGCTACCTGACGCGCTTTCCGAAGCTCGACGGCGTGTTCACGATCAACGACCCGCAGGCGATCGGCACCGATCTCGCGGCGAAACAGCTGAACCGTCCGAACATCGTGATCACGTCGGTCGACGGCGCGCCCGACATCGAGGTCGCACTCAAGTCGAATACGCTCGTGCAGGCGTCGTCGAGCCAGGATCCGTGGGCGATGGCGCAGCAGGCCGTCAACGTCGGCTACGGGATCATGAACGGCCAGAAGCCGGCCAACCCGATGATCCTGATCGAGCCGACGCTCGTCACGCGCGACAACGTGAAGGCCTACAAGGGCTGGAGCGCCCCACGCTGATCGCGGCGAGCGCGCCGCCCGCCCGCGACGCCGGGCGGTGGCGGGCCGCGTCGCCGCGCGCGACGGCCCGTACTGCCCGACCGTTCAGATTCAGATCAACCGCCGTACGGCCGCGCGCGACGCCGCGGCACAAGGTTTCAACATGACGACGACGTTTCCCCGCCTGATCGTGTTCGGCGAAGCGCTGACCGATTTCATCCGCGACGATGCAAACCACTGGCACAGCATCGCCGGCGGCTCGTGCTGGAACGTCGCGCGCGTCGGCGCGCGACTCGGCGTGCCGACGGCCTTCGCCGGCACGGTCAGCCGCGACACCTTCGGCGACGAGCTGATGCGCAAGAGCGCCGACGCGGGGCTCGACATGCGCTTCATCCGGCAGGTCGACCGCGCGCCGCTGCTCGCGATGGTCGTATCGAAGCAGCCGCCCGACTATTTCTTCATCGGCGAAAACAGCGCCGATCTCGCGTTCGATCCGGCCGACTTGCCGGCCGGCGCGTTCGACGCGGCCGACATCGTGCACGTCGGCTCGCTCGGCGTCGTGCGCGAACCGCTCGCGTCGCGCCTGATCGCGCTCGCGCAGGCCGCGCGCGCGGCCGGCAAGCGCATCTCGTTCGATCCGAACTTCCGCGCGCCGATGGCCGCGCCGTCGTATCGCGACACGCTGCGCCGGCTGACCGCGCTCGCCGACTGGATCAAGGTATCCGACGAGGATTTGCGTGGGCTGTTTCCGGAACTCGACGAAGCAGCCGCGCTCGCGCAACTGCGCGCGTGGGCGCCCGACGCGACGATGCTCGTCACGCGCGGCGCGGCCGGCATGCAACTGCTGCATCGCGATACCGTGCTGTTCCAGCCTGCGTTCCCGACTGAAGTCGCCGATACGGTCGGCTGCGGCGATGCGAGCATCGGCGGCTGGCTCGCAAGCCAGCTTGCGCGGCCCGATGCGTCGGCCGCCGAGCATCTGCGCCACGCGGCCGCGTGCGCGGCCGTGGCGTGTGAACATGCGGGCGCCTATGCGCCGACGGCCGCGGAAGTGGCCGACATGATCGAGCGCACCGCCGCCGGCGCCGCGCTTTCGCCATAGACGGCGCCGACGCGCCGCGCCGTCACGCGGCGCTCGTGCCTTCGCTGCCGCCGCTGCCGTTCGGCGGCCTGCCCGCCTGCAACAGTTGCAGGCTCTCGTCGACGCTCAGCTCCGACATCACGTCGGCGTGCAGCGTACCGTCCGCCGCGCGGCGCAGCGCATGCAGTGCGTGCACCTTGAGTCGCACGAGCGCGAGCCGCAGCCCGCGCGCCGCGCATTCGGCCGCGAACGTGCGCAACGATTCGATCGTCGTGCCGTCGACATCCGGCGTTTCCTCGAGACTCACCATCACGGTATGCGTGTCCGGCGCGGTCTTCATCAGCGCCCGCACGCGATTGAGCATCCGGTCCGCGTTCGCGAAGAACAGCTGCGCCTCGGGGCGCACGATCAGCACGCCCGGTACCGGCTTCGCCTCGGCATGGCTCGCGACGTCGACGAAATCGTGGCTGTCGCGCAGCCGGCCGAGCACGCTGACGTTCGGCTCGGACAGCTTGCGCAGCGTCAGCAGCAGGCTCACGCCGATGGCCGCGAGCAGCCCGTGCAGCACGCCGAGCACGAGCACCGCGAGCAGCGCCGCGATCACGACGAGCCGGTCGCGATGCCACGCCCAGTACGGCCGGAACACGGACGGATGCAGCGAATGGCTGACGGCGAAGATCACGATCGCCGCGAGCACCGGCTCGGGCGTGCGCGCGAGCTGCGGCAGCAGCAGCCAGACGATCAGCGCGACCACGCCCGCCGCCCACAGGCCGGCCACGCGCGATTGCGCACCGGCCGCCTCGTTCGCCGACGTCGCCGAATAGCCGGCGCCGACCGGCATCCCGTGCAGCAGGCCCGACACGAGGTTCGCGCAGCCGAGCGCGACGAGGTCGCGGTTCGGCGATACGGTATCGCCGTGCTTCAGCGCGAAATTGCGGATCGATCCGTACGATTCCGCGTACAGGATCAGCATCAGCGCGAATGCGAGCTCGACCGTCCGCATCCACGCATTGCGATCGAGATGCGGCAAGCCGAATTCGAGGTGCCGGAAGTCGATATGGCCGACGATCGCGATGCCGTACCGTTGCCAGTCGACCGCATAACTCGCCGCGATCGACAGCACGATCACGACGAGCGTCGCGGGCACGCGCGAGCGGCGCCCGAGCACGAACAGTAGCGCGAGCGCGGTCGCGCCGAGCACGACGCTCGCGAGATTCGCGTGCGGCGCGCCGGCGAGCAGGTCGAGCGCGACGTGCGGCGCGTCGCTGTGCTGCACGGCAATCGCGAGAATCTTCGGCAGCTGCTTGATGACGATCGTCAGCGCGAGACCGAACGTGAAGCCGCGCAGCACAGGCCGCGCGACGAAATCCGACATGCCGCCGAGCCGCGCGACGCCGGCCAGGATGAACAGCACGCCCGTCATCGCGACGAGCGCCGCCGCCAGCGCGAGCTGCGCGGCCAGCGCCATCCCCGATTCGGCGAGCACGGTCGCGGCGAGCACCGCGGCCGACGACGACGTCGACGACACGATCGCGAAGCGGCTGCTGCCCGTCAGCGCATAGACGACGAGCCCCGACAGCAGCGCGATCAGGCCGGCCTGCGGCGGCAGGTTGGCGAGCCCCGCATACGCGACCGCCTCGGGAATCAGCAGGCCGGCAATCGACAGGCCGGCGAGCGCATCGAGGCCGATGCGCCGCGTGCGCGGCGCGGGCGGCGCGTCGAGCGTCGCGAAATGGTCCGGATGTTGCGGGCCGGCGTCGGGGCGGATCGGGGCGATCGTCATGAGGCGGTGCGCGTCGTGCGCCGGTCAGGGTTTGACGGCAATCACGCCCGACCAGCCGGGCAGATAGCGCGCATCCTGCTCGTGCGCGCGATGCAGCGCGACGTCGAGCGCCTTCGCGAAGTTCTTGCGGATCTGGTCGAGCGTCACGTGCTGGCGCAGATAGTCGGCCCACAGGAATTCGCTGAACGGCGTCGCGTCCTTCGCATAGCCGCCCGCCGTGCGCAGCTCGCCGGCGAGGCTGCGGTACGGATCGTCCTCGAGGCCCGTCAGCGCCTTCGGCAAATGCGCATAGTCGCGCCGCGAGCCGTCTGGGCCGAACGGATGCACCCACTGGTTGTGTTCCATCATCCGCCAGAAGATCGTGTCGTCGAGCCACGACAGATCCTTCAGCAGCATCGCGTTCACGCGCGCCTCGCCCTCCTCGATCAGCGCGAGGCCGAGATGATGATGATCGGTGATGTAGTGCAGCCCGCCCGGGCCGAGCACGGCCGGGAACCAGTGCGATTCGATCGCGGCCTTGCGGGCGCGCCGGTTCAGCGCCTTCCAGTGCTTGCGCTTCGCCTTCACTTCGCGATAGCCGACCGTCATCTGGGTCGGACGCAGCGCGTCGAGCCTGACGGGAATGAGATGAACGTCGTTGCCGAGTGCCATGGTCGTACCCCATGTAGCGAAATTCCGGCAACGATACTCCTGATCGCGCGCGCCGTTAATCCGTCATCGTCTTGATCCGTGTTCGGTCGACGATCCGCGACGCCCGCTGCCTGCACGACGCCGCGCTACGCGCGCAAATCGTTGCGTTCGAGACGATGCCGAATGTAGGGAATGCCGTCGTGCACGATGCTCACGCGCCGCATTCCGAGCTTGCGCGCCACGTTCAGCGAGCCGCTGTTGGCCTCCGCGATATCGGCGATCACGCGCGGCAGGCGCACGGTGTCGAACGCGTGCCGCACGACGGCCGCCGCGGCTTCGCTCGCGATGCCGCGCCCCCACGTCGCACGCACGAGCCGCCAGCCGATCTCGACGTCGCGCGACCCGTCCTTGTAGTCGGGGATCAGCAGGATCCAGCCGATGAACACCCCGGGCGCGGCCTTCTCGAAGATCGACCAGTAGCCGAGACCGGGCGGATAGTCGCGGGTGATCCGATGCGTGACGAAGCGGCGATGCTCGACGGGGTCGTGCCACGGGCCCGCGATGTGGCGAGTGACCTCGGGATCGCGATCCATCTCGATGCACGCATCGAGATCCGCCAGCACGCGCGGACGCAGCCACAGCCGCGCGGTTTCGAGCACGGGCAATGGGTCGGCGGAACGGTCGTTCATCGGGACTCCTGATTCGGTGGCGATGCGCAGCGCGCGCATTACAGAACTGATACAAAAAGCCTTCCGGAATGATACAGAGTCCGGTCGCGCGCCTCGCGCGGCTCCGTTTCCATTTCCGAAACAGTGCATTTCGTAGGGATTATTCCCGATTCGCGGCTATCGCGCCCCACCTCGCGCGGCGCGCAAGCCTACACTCGATCAGTGCCCCGCGCCGCGCGCGAGCCGGGCCGGCATCCGCATGCAGAATCGCGAGCGCGCAAGCCAACGAGGAGACCCGCACATGAGCTGGACCCGCGAGCAACGCAACGTCACGATCGCCGCCTATCTGGGCTGGACGCTCGATGCGTTCGACTTTTTCCTGATGGTTTTCGTGCTGAAGGACATCGCCGCGGAATTCGCGTCGACGATCCCCGCCGTCGCGTTCGCGCTCACGCTGACGCTCGCGATGCGCCCGCTCGGCGCGCTGATCTTCGGCCGGCTCGCCGACCGCTTCGGTCGCCGCCCGACGCTGATGGTCAACATCGCATGCTATTCGCTACTCGAACTCGCGTCGGGTTTCGCGCCGAGCCTGACCGCGCTGCTCGTACTGCGCGCGCTGTTCGGCATCGCGATGGGCGGCGAATGGGGCGTCGGCTCCGCGCTGACGATGGAAACCGTGCCGACCCACGCGCGCGGCCTCGTGTCCGGGCTGCTGCAGGCCGGCTACCCGAGCGGCTATCTGCTCGCGTCGGTCGTGTTCGGCCTGTTCTACCAATACATCGGCTGGCGCGGGATGTTCATGGTCGGCGTGCTGCCCGCGCTGCTCGTGCTGTACGTCCGCGCACACGTGCCCGAATCGCCGGCCTGGAAACAGATGGAGAAGCGCGCGCGCCCGAGCCTCGGCGCCACGCTGAAACAGAACTGGAAGCTCACGATCTACGCGATCGTGCTGATGACCGCGTTCAACTTCTTCTCGCACGGCACGCAGGATCTCTATCCGACCTTCCTGCGCGAACAGCATCACTTCGATCCGCATACCGTGTCGTGGATCACGATCGTGCTGAACATCGGCGCGATCGTCGGCGGGCTGTCGTTCGGCGCGATCTCGGAGCGGATCGGCCGGCGCCGCGCGATCTTCATCGCCGCGCTGATCGCGCTGCCCGTGCTGCCGCTGTGGGCGTTCTCCAGCGGAGCGATCGCGCTCGCCGCCGGCGCGTTCCTGATGCAGATCTCGGTACAGGGCGCATGGGGCGTGATACCGGTTCACCTGAACGAGATCTCGCCCGACGAGATCCGCGCGACCTTCCCCGGCGTCGTCTACCAGCTCGGCAACCTGCTCGCGTCGGGCAACGCGACGATGCAGGCGTCGCTCGCCGTGTCGAACCACGACAATTACGGCTTCGCGCTCGCGCTCGTGGCCGGCATCGTCGCCGTCGCGATCGCCGTGCTGATCCTGTTCAGCCGCGAGCGGCGCGGCATCGACATGACGCAATCGGTCAATACGCGTACCACTACCGGGTGACCCCGCACGTTGCGGCACCGCGTCATCGCGCGCGCCGCGCCCCGCCGGGCGCGGGCGCCGCGCTTTCCGCACCCGCACATCGAACTAGAGGAATTGATCCAGATTCCGCGCTTGCCCGGTCCACCCGCGATTTTTTATCTTAATAAAAACGACTGTTTGAATCAGATAATCAAATCACCAGTTCGCGGCCGGGAAACCGGCATGGGAGGCGGAACATGGCAGTAAGTCAGGAGGGGCGGCCATCCGCGGGGCGGCCATCCGCGGGACGGCCGTCGGGGGCACGGTCATCCGGCACGCGGCAGACCGGCGGGACGAAGGCGCGCATTCTCGATGCGGCCGAGGACCTGTTCATCGAACATGGCTTCGAAGCGATGTCGATGCGGCAGATCACGTCGCGCGCGACGGTCAATCTCGCCGCGGTCAACTACCACTTCGGCAGCAAGGAAGCGCTGATCCATGCGATGCTGTCGCGCCGGCTCGACCAGCTGAACCAGGAACGCCTCGGCATCCTCGACCGCTTCGATGCGCAGCTCGGCACGCACATCACCTGCGAGCACGTGCTCGGCGCGATGTTCATTCCGGCGCTGAAGGCATCGCGCAATCCCGAACGCGGCGGGCCCGGGTTCCTGCGGCTGATCGGCCGCGCGTACACCGATCCTTCGCCGTTCGTGCGCAACTTCCTGACCGCGCACTACGCGAGCGTCGCGGGCCGCTTCTTCGACGCGTTCCAGCGCGCGCTGCCGCACCTGCCGCGCACCGAACTCGGCTGGCGGCTGCACTTCGCGATCGGCGCGCTGTCCGGCGCGCTCGCGGGCGCCGAAACGGAAAGCCTGATCGACGAATTCTCGCAAGGCCGCACGATGAACGACGTGCAGATGATCGCGCGGCTGTCGTCGCTGATCGTCGCCGCGCTGAAGGCGCCGATGCCCGACAGCGCTCAACTGTCGATCTTCGCGGCCGTACTCGACGACGCGGGTGCAAGCGAAGCGTTCGGGCTGCCGCAGTCGTGCCCGACGACGACCGCCGAGGCTACGACACTGCATTCCACGAACTGAGCGCGCGAGGCCACGCGCGGCTTCCTGTTCACGATTTGATTGATACGCGCGGTCGGGCGCGGCGTCGAGACGCCCGCGTCGACCCGCCGCGAAGCACGGGGCATGGGCAGGCGCTGACGCGCGGGCCCTCGCCGAGAGCCAAGACCGGAGACACGTCATGTCATCTTCCGCAGCACCCACCTCGGCCCAACTTCCGCCGAACACCGACGGCATCTGGTACGCGTCGTACCCGCCCGGCGTTCCGCACGAGATCGACGTCACGCAATACGCGTCGCTCGTGCAGTTCTTCGACGAATGCACGACCCGCTTCGCCGAGCGCGTCGCCTACGTGAGCGCCGGCGCGTCGATGACCTACCGCACGCTCGCGCGGAAGGTCGACGCCTTCGCGTCGTATCTGCAAAGCGTCGGCGTGAAGCCCGGCGACCGTGTCGCGATCATGCTGCCGAACACGTTCCAGTATCCGGTCGCGCTGTTCGGCACGCTGAAGGCCGGCGCGATCGTCGTCAACGTGAACCCGCTCTACACCGCGCGCGAACTGGCGCATCAGTTGAAGGACAGCGGCGCGCAGACGATCGTCGTGTTCGAGAATTTCGCGCGCACGCTGCAGGACGCGCTGCCGGAAACGCAGGTGAAGCACATCGTCGTCACCGCGCTCGGCGACCTGCTCGCCGACGGCCTCAACGCGAAAGGCCGCCTGATCAATTTCGTGCTGAAGCACGTGAAGAAGCTCGTGCCGGACTACCACCTGCCGCAGGCGATCCGGCTGCGTTCCGCGCTCGCGCTCGGCGCGCGCGGCAAGCCGCAACCGGTGCAGATCACGCGCGACGATCTCGCGTTCCTGCAGTACACGGGCGGCACGACCGGCGTCGCGAAAGGCGCGATGCTCACGCACGGCAACCTGATCGCGAACCTGCTGCAGGCGAAGGCCTGGATCGCCGACCAGGTGTCGGGCGACGTCGAGACCGTGCTCACGCCGCTGCCGCTCTATCACATCTATTCGCTGACGGTGAACGCGTTCATCTTCATGGGGCTCGGCGGGCGCAACATCCTGATCGCGAACCCGCGCGACATGAAGATGGTGATGAAGATCATCCGCCACGAGACGTTCACGGGCATCACCGGCATCAACACGCTGTACAACGCGTTCCTCGACAACGAGGAATTCCGCAAGCGCGACTTCTCGAAGCTCAAGCTCGCGATGGCGGGCGGGATGGCGATGCAGCGCGCGGTCGCCGAGCGCTTCCAGCAGGTGACGGGCCGGCCGGTGGTCGAAGGCTACGGCCTCACCGAGTGCTCGCCGATCGTCACGATGAATCCCGTGGACCTGAACGACATGGCCGCGTTCAGCGGTTCGATCGGGCTGCCCGCGCCGTCGACCTTCGTGCGCTTTCGCCGCGAGGACGGCACCTGGGCCGCGATCGGCGAGCCGGGCGAGCTGTGCGTGCACGGCCCGCAGGTGATGCGCGGCTACTGGCAGCGCCCCGACGAGACGGCGAAGGTGATCGACGCCGACGGCTGGCTCGCCACCGGCGACATCGGCGTGATGGACGAGCGCGGCTTCATCCGCCTGATCGACCGCAAGAAGGACATGATCCTCGTGTCGGGCTTCAACGTGTATCCGAACGAGATCGAGGAAGTGCTCGTGATGCATCCCGGCATCAGCGAAGCCGCGGCGATCGGCATTCCCGACGAGGTCCAGGGCGAACGGATCAAGGTGTTCGTCGTGCGGCGCGACCCGTCGCTGACGGCCGAGGACGTGCTCGCGCACTGCCGCAAGAACCTGACCGGCTACAAGATGCCGAAATTCGTCGAGTTCCGCGACGCGCTGCCGCAGACAAATGTCGGCAAGATCCTGCGCCGCGCGCTGCGCGACGAGGAACTCGCCAAACTCAAGGCCGCGAAGCAAGGCTGAACGATCCATCGCTCCGGGAGACGCCGTCGATGAACGAACGAATGAAACGCCGCGCGCGGCATGCCGCCGTGGCGACCGTCGCGTGCGCGCTGGCGCTCGCGCAAGCCGCGCTGCATGCGCAGGAAACGGCCGGCGCCGCGAGCGCGGCGCAGGCGGCCGCGCTGCCGGCGGAGCTCGCGAAGGTCACGCACGAGCCGGTTGCGCAACAGGCGCGCTGGCTGCGCACGGCGGCCCAGCGCGGCACGCTCGCGCAGCTCGACGACACGACGCTCACCGCGCTCTTCAAGGCGCTCGATCCGCTCGCCGTGCCGCTCTATATCCGTCACGGCCCGAACGGCTATCCGTCCTACCAGTTCACGATGGTGCGCCAGGAGCGCATCAGCGGAAAATGGCCCGACACGCCCGATCGCATGCTCGTGAAGACGACCCGCGAGCCGCTGCGCCTGTATGCGAAATGGCTGCCGGGCGGCGCGCACGCCGGACAGGAGACGATCTACGACACGACGCAGCGCAAGGACGAGATGTACGGCCACCTCGGCGGCCTGCTCGGCAAGATTCCGCTGTGGACGGCGATCGACGGCGCGCTCGCGCGCGCCCAGTCGAATCATCAGGTGAAGGATCTCGGCACCGAGTTCATCGCGAACCTGTACCTGACCGAAGGGAAGAAATACGTGGAAGCCGGCGTGCAGCGGCCGACCGACGTGGAGGCCCGGACGATCGACGGCGTGCGCGTCGTCGCACTCACCTACGAAACGCCGACCGGCCGGCCGCAGTTCTATGCGAAAAAGGAAGTGCTGGGGCTCGACCTGCACGCCCCCTATTTCCGAACCGTCGAATCCTATGACAACGACGGCAGGATCTTCGAGCGGATCGTCATCGAGAAAATCGCGCCGACGCCCCTCGACGACACCGCATTCGACCCGAAAAATCCGGATTACGCGTTCTGACGCGCGTCGGCGCGGCTCACCGCGGGTTCAATCGTCATCGTCGTCGTGGTGACGATGCCAGTGCTTGTAATAGTGCTTGCGCCACTTGCGGTAGCGGTCGTCGTCGTCATCGCCGTAATAGCCATACCCGTAGCCCGGATAGGCGACGACGGCGGGCTGCGGCGCTACATAGACCGGCGCCGGCTCGACATAGACCGGTGCTACCGGCGCGACCGGTACGCCGATGCCGACCGACAGATCCACACGCCCCGCCATTGCACTGCCGGAAACGAGCAACGCCATGCTCCCGATCACCACTGCGACTTGCCTCTTGTTCATGCTCCGCATCCCTGATAAGCCGGCCCGCCCGGCTCGCGCGACCAATGTAAGCGCGGCGCGCGCACCGAGGTGATACGGGGCTGCGAGAGTCGTAACGCAGCGTAACGAAACGGCTTCGGCCGTTCGGCCTAATCGCGAAAATGCGCCGGAACGTCTATAGTGGGTTACGGTTCGACACAATCGCGACTGCGCGCTCCCCTATCGAACAGGGTAGAATTCCGCCAAACGCCTTGTGGACGAACACGCCACACACACGCACAACATATTCTCTGACGCAGGCTCCTGCCGCACCTCAATGGCCAATCCCGCAGAATCCCATCCGCAAAACGACTTCATCAATTCGGCGCGCAAGGAACGTAAGCGTGTTGAAATCTATCTCGTCAACGGCATTCGTCTGACGGGATGTATCGAGTCGTTCGACCAGTATCTGGTGATGCTGCGCACCCCCGTGGGTCTGCAAGGCATCTACAAGCGCGCGATTTCCACGATCCAGCTCGATACGGGCGGCTCGCGGCCCGGCGGCGGCGGCCCCCGCGGCCCGCGCACCGGCGGTCGCCCCGGCGGCCGTGAAGGCGGCGGTCACAGCCCGTACGGCTCGCACGGCGGCCCGCGCGAATCGCGCGGCGACGGCGGCTACAGCTCTCGCGAGCCGCGTGAAGGCTACGGTTCGCGCGAACCGCGTGAGGGTTACGGCTCGCGTGAGCCGCGCGAAGGCTACGGCGCTCCGCGTGAACCCCGCGAAAGCTACGGCGCGCCGCGCGACACCGGCGACGCATCCGGCAACGCCGCGCCGTCGGATTCCCGCGGCGGCAACGGGCCGGTCATCGTGACGCGGCGCCGGCGAATCGTGCCGGACGGCCAGTAAAACAAAAGGGCAAGCCAACCGGCTTGCCCTTTTCACTGGTACGGCCAGCGCGGCACGTCGCCGCACCGCCGCCGCGACCGGGTTCAGCGTGCCGTCGTCGGCAGGCCCGCGTTGGCCTCTCGCTGCAACGAACGCACCTGCTGCTGCAATGCCCGCAGTTGCGACTGAAGTTGAGCCTGTTGCGCCTGCAGCGTCGCCGTTTCGCTCCGCACGCTCTTCTGGCGATCCGCCACCGCCGCCTGCTGCTGGCGGGCGATCGAGATGTCCGCCTGCAGACGCCGCGCGCGGTCCTGCACGACTTCGATCTGCTTGTCCATCTGCGCCTTCTGCGATTCCAGCTTCGCCGCGCGCAGTTCGTCGACGGCCAGCCGCTCGGCCTGGTGCGAGAAATCGCGATAGATCGCTTCCGCCCGCGCTTCGTTGTAAGTCTTGATCACGCGCCAGAACGCCTTTTGCTGAAACAGCGCGACGAAATACGCACCGTCCTTGACGTTGAACAGCAGGCTCGCGCCGTAGCTGCCGTTGTAGCTCGTGCGCATTTCCGTCAGCGAATGCGCCTGGATCTGGCGCTGCAAATCGTCGACCGTGCTCGGCCCCGTCGACTCGCCGGCCTGCGGCTGCGCCGACGTCGGTGCCTGCGAATCGATCACCGGAATCGCGGCCACCGGCGCCGACGCCGGCTGCACCGCCGACGGATCGCTGCCTGCCAGCCCCTGCGCGAACGCGCCTTGCATGCCTCCTACCAGGGCGAGCAATACGCTCACCCGCCCCAACCCCGTCATATGGCTCATGAAGTTTTATTCCCGCGCGGATCGTTGTCATTCCACGCGATTTTATCTCATTAATTACTCGCTTTCGCGGGTCTCGGGCTCTTCGTCGAAGATCTGGTACTTGCGCATTTTTTCCCACAACACCTTGCGGCTGATGCCGAGCTGCTGGGCCGTGTCCTGACGCCGCCAACCGTTGGCGTCGAGCGCCGCGATCACACGGTTACGCTCGTTCATGTCCCACTTGCTGCGATCGACGAACACCTCGGCCGCACTCTCCGCCGGCACCGGCTGGGCCGAGCTGCGTGCGTGCGCGATCAGCCGCTGCAGCCGCGCGGCATCCCAGCCGCCCGTCTGCCGCACCGTCACGCCGACGCGCTCGGCGAGGTTGCGCAGTTCGCGCACGTTGCCGGGGAAATAGCTGTCCGCCACCGAATCCGTGAGCCAGTACGGCAGGTCCGACAACTCGGCGAGCCGCTCCTCGCCGACCACCTGGGCGACGAACGACTTGAACAGCGCGATCTTGTCCACCGCACCGCGCTCTTCCAGCGACGGAATGCTCAGCTCGATCACCGCGAGCCGGTAATAGAGGTCCGCGCGGAACAGCCCTTCCTTCACGAGCTGCGGCAGCTTCTTGTTGCTCGCCGCGACCAGACGGAAATCGACCTTGACCGGCGCCGTCGCGCCGACGCGCAGCACCGCGCCATCCTCGAGCACGCGCAGCAGCTTGACCTGCTGGTACAGCGGCAGATCGCCGACTTCGTCGAGGAACAGCGTGCCGCCGGCCGCCTGCTCGAAATAGCCTTTATGCGCAACAACCGCGCCCGTGAACGACCCTTTCGCATGGCCGAAGAACAGCGATTCGAACAGGCCATCCGGAATCGCGCCGCAGTTCACCGGCACGAACTCGCCGTGCCGATAGCGGGAATGCTTTTCGTGCAGCAGTTGCGCGATGCGCTCCTTGCCGACGCCGGTTTCGCCGTGCAGCAGCACGTTGGTGTCGCAGTCGGCGAACGTATCGACTTCGTGCAGCAGCGCCTGCATCGATTCGGAGTGCGCGACGAGTTCCGACGGCTGCAACGTTTCGGCGGCGTGCGCGCGCAGTTGCGTGACGAGCTTGCCGATCATGCCGCGCAGTTCCGCGCACGTGAAGTCGAGCGGCAGGATGTGCGAGTACTCGGGCGGATACTGCGACGCGTCGTGGTCGCGCGCCGCGCCGACCCAGACGACCGGCATGCCGATATTGGCCTGCCAGTCGCGCAGGAATGCCGCGCCGCCTTCGATCATCGTCACGCTGATGATCGCGAGCGACCGCCGCATCGCGGCGCGCTCGGGCGAGACCGTCGCGTTGTCGGCGCGGATCACTTCGACGTCGAAGCTCGCCATGCACCGGGCGACGCGGTCGACGATGTCCGCCTTGCCTTCCCAGACGTACAGGTCGAGCTCTTCGATTGCGGGCGTATTTCTCATCTGATCTGCTTCTTCAGTAAACCGTTTGGGCGACCCCGCAATTGAGCGAGATCTGATGGACCGTCGCCGCACCGACCTGGACGCCGAGGAGATTCAGCAGCGGAACGAGGACTGCGTCGAGACTCGACAGGAGCGGGCCGAGCAGGCCGGTCAAAAACGTGAGCAATGTGGAGACGAAGTTCCCCGGGACCGTCAGGACGTTGGCGCCGAACAGGCCGAGGTTGACGGTGATATTCGCAGCCGCGAGTTGCGTCAAAGCCGAGCTAAGCGCCGAACCGAGCGCATTCGAGTTCACCGTCCAGTAATTCGCATCGATCCCCGGTACGCCACTGAACGTATGCGATTGGGACGCGCCTTGGACCTGAACCGATATGTTGGACATGGAAACTGTCAACTGGGCCAGCCCGAGAACATTGGAGTTGATGATCTGTGCAGGCGACGTACAGCTGTAATTCGACGACAGGCTGATCTTGCCGGATGAATCGAGCGGCGGCTTGCCGATGCACAGATTGGCCACGCCCGGTTGGGCGGTAATGACGGCCGTGCTTGCCGCCTGCGTGGAAGCGCATTGCGTCGAGTTCAATGTGGCGGTGCCGGTACCGGCCTGAAGATAAATCGGCAAATTGACATCGACCTTCACGTTCAGCAACGCCAGCAAAGCGCCCAGCAGCGGCAACTGCGCCGTCCCAAGATAGACATTCAGATACACACCCACCGCCGCCGTCGACGCCTTCGTCCGCCACGTTCCCGTCGCCGGATCCTTCCCACCCTCGCCGACACCGATCGACGGCGGGCTGATGATCTGCACCTGCAACTGCGTCCCCGTCAGCCCGCCGAGATTCACCGACGGCACGTTAACCGCGACCGCCGGCTTGCCCGTTGCCGCGATCTCCGCACCGACCATCAGCAGATCAAGCAGATCCACCTGCGCGTTGAGCGCCGCCTGCGTATCCGCGAGCGCGACGTTCAGCAACCCGCCCGCGCCGCCGAGACCGATCGACGTGCCCGGAACGTTCGCGTTCAGAATCGCTTGCAGCGTCGCAATGCTCGCCTGCAGGCTTGCGTTCGCGACGGCCGTCTTCGTGGCCGCGTTCACCATCAACTGGATCAGTTGCGGCAACGTGAGCTTCAGCGCGAGCAGTTGATCGACCGTGCCGACGCCCGCCGCCACAACGAGATCGCCGATCGTCACGTTCGTGCACGCCAGCGCTTGATACGATGCGATGTTCAGGTTCAGGTTGGCGCCCAGCAGCGCGCCGATCAGCCCGTTGACGAGCCCCGGATTGCCGGACGCCGGCGCGGATCCGCCCGCGCAACCGACCCCGCCGAGCGCGGCCAGGGTTGCACCAACCGAGAAGGTATCGATGTTCGTCGAACGCGCGGTCGATACCGCGGATATCGTCTGCGGGGGTCCGACGAAGAAGAACGGCACCTGACGCCTGACGATCACCTTGGCCGCGTTCAACTGCGTGGCCCCGGATGTCGCGGCAGCGTAGTAGCTCGGTGACGGGTTGACCGACGTATCCCAACGGCCGCACTCGATGTTGATCGTGTCGCCGTTCGACGCGTTGAGCCCGTTCGACTGCGCGTTGCTGGTCGCGGTGGCAGTCGGCTGCGAACAGGCGTCGTCCATCCTCTGCACGGCCGCGAGCGCGGCCATGTCGGCAATCCGCTGCACGTCCCGACGCTGGTAAAAGAGATTACCGACGCCAATGGCGCCAAGCGTCGTAATGGCGATCAGCGTCGCGATGATCGCCATCACCGAGAACGCGCCGCGCTGTCGTGACGCGCGACGGATCGTGCCGCCACTGTGCCGGATAGTCACCGTGGTGCTCCGTCAGCGCGCGAGATCGCCACCGGACAGTCCGCCGCTGCCGCCGCCGCTACCGCCGCCCGACGCCGACATCGTGCCGAACCACTGCGGAATCGGCGTCTTGAACGAGTCGATATAGCGCTGATAGGCAAACGTACCGGCGGCGCCATCGATCGGTTGCGGCGTGGCGGCCGCGCGGTTCGAGCGCTGCAGGTCGAACAGCGCACTCGTCGCATGACCGATTTCGGCCGCCGGCGTGTCGCCTTGCGCATGCGCGACGCCCGCCCCCAGCGAGCAGGCGAACGCGATGCCCACGGCCCACACGCGGATTGAGGAAAGGTGAAACATGATGGCCTCCGTGAATATCGTCGTTATCGCGCGAAACGCTGCAGCAGCGGCACGGCAAGATCCAGATTGTCGCTGCTCGCCACCGACGGCACGGGCACATTGGCCGGCGCATAGGCGGTGGCGCGTTGCTTCGCGCGCATCGCGGCCGCGACCTTCGTCTCGTCGTCTCGAATCTGGCCGCGCACCGCGGGCGACAGCTTCTGCTGATCCATCAGCCGCCGCGCGTCCTTCGCATGACCGGTCGCGAACAGGTAAAGCACGAAGTTGCTGAGAATCTTCGGATTCTTCTGCTCGAGTTCGGCCGCCTTCAGCAGCGGCACGCGCGCGCCCGCCAGATCGCCTTCGCGCATCTTCGAATACGCGAGGTCGGACAACGTCGCCGCATCGGTCGGCGCAAGCGTCGTCGCCTGTTCGAGCTTCTGCGCGGCCAGCGCGAAATCGCCGCGGGCGCCGGCGGTCAGGCCCAGCCCGCGATAGCCGCGCGCGGCGAGCGGCGTCGTCAGCAATTGGGTATAGGCGGCCACGCCGGCGTCGTATTGGCCGGTCGCGCGCAATGCGTCGGCGCGCAGCAGGATCGTATCCGGCGATGCGCCATATTGCTTCTCGTACTGATCGATGTGCGCGAGCGACGCAAAATACAGCCCCTGCGCCTGCATCCGCTCGATCAGGCCCAGATACATGCCCGGCGTATCGGGCGTCGCATTCTTGTCGGCGGCGGCCTGCATCAGCGCGCCACGTTCGGCCTGCGCACCGATTCCGTATCCGGACTCCTTGAACATCGCGCACCCGCTGGCCAGCAACGCGCACGCCGTCGCGCCTGCAATCGTGCGAACCCACCCCAATCGATTCATCTTGTGTCGCTCCTTCCCCTCATGCCGCATCAGCGCTGAAACGCAGCGAGCGCGGACAGCACGGTCATGATCCCGGGCCCCGCGGTCACGATCAGCAGTGCCGGCAACAGCGTGACGATCATCACGCCGGTCATCTTCACCGTCAGGCGGCCGATCTGCTCGCGCAGCGTCGCGCGACGCCCTTCGCGCAGACGATCGCCGAATTGCTTCAGCGGCTCTTGCACCGCGCCGCCATGCTTGTCGACCTGAATCAGCAAACGCACGATCGCGCGCAGATCCTCGTTGTCGAAACTGTTCGTCAGGCGTTGCAGCGATTGCTCGCGCGTGCGCCCGGCCGCGAACTGCCGCTGCGCGACGCCGAGCTCCCACGACAGCACCGGCAGCATCGTCTGAAAATCGTGCGTGACGACCTGGATGCTCTGGTCGAGCGACAGGCCGACGCCCTGCAGCAGCCGCAACATGTCGACGAGCAGCGGCAGTTCGGCCCCGATGCTCTGCCGGCGCGCGGTCGCGCGCCGCCGCACGTAGATTTTCGGCAGCATGTAGCCGGTCACGAGCGCGACGGAGATCCACAACGGCCAGCGCGTCTGCTGCCCGCGGCCGATCAGGACCAGCACGGCGAGCGCAGGCAGCAGGATCGCGCAGACGATGCGCGCGCCGACGAACAGCGCTCTGGCGCGCACGTCGACGAAACCGCACTGCTCGAGCAACTGGCGGTCTTCGTCGGCGATCAGATACCGGCTGAAGCCGGTCTCGAGCCACCGCATCCCGACGTCTTCGAAGCGTTCGCGCAGCCCCGCGAAACGGACGCGCGGCGCGGCAGGCGCCGCCGCGTCGCGCGCGGGCTCGGTGGCACCGGCGCGCGCGGCGGCCGCTTCGATCGCCGCTGTCCGGCGATCGAGCGCATCCACCAGCGCGCGCTCGGCACGCTGCACGAGCACGATGCGAACGATCGCGAGCGCGGCGAGCAGCAGCACGCCGACCGATCCGAGCACCAGCGCAAGGGCGCCTAAACGGTTTGCATCCATCGATTCACCTCAGCCGCGCGAGCCGGTACAGCCAGAAACCGCCGACCGCCTGCAGCACGAACGCCAGATAAATCATCTGACGCCCGCTA
Organism: Burkholderia sp. CpTa8-5; assembly: GCF_017815045.1. Classification (NCBI taxonomy): domain Bacteria; kingdom Pseudomonadati; phylum Pseudomonadota; class Betaproteobacteria; order Burkholderiales; family Burkholderiaceae; genus Burkholderia; species Burkholderia sp. CpTa8-5. Next base: position 47,892 of record NZ_JAGIQD010000006.1, on the reverse strand, counting down.
TCGTCGCTCCACATCGTCGTGAAATAGCGCGGGCTCGTGGCGATGACGAAGCTGCCGACCGCGATCGGCAACAGCGCCAGCACCCATGCGGACAGCCGCGTTTCGGCCGACATCGCGGACAGTTCGCGCTCCGCCTGCTCGAGATCGCGCATGAACGTCGACATCCGGTCGAGCATCACGTCCGCCCGCCCGCCGTAGCGGACCGACAGACGCAGCACCGCACCGACCAGTTCGAATTCGCGGATACGATAGGTGTGCGCGATGTGCAGCATCGCGCGATCGATCTCGACACCGGAGCGCAGCATCCGCGACACGTCGTCGAGGCAGCGGCGCAGCGGCATTTCGGTCGTCTGAAGCGCCGACTGGAACGCCGCCGGCACGCTGTTCCCGAGCGTCACGAGCCGCACGATCCCGTCGAGAAACGACGGCAACTGACGGACGATCTTCAGGCGGCGCCGGCTGATGCGCGACGTGATCCACAGCACGACGAGCACACTGCCGGCAACGACCGCCGCTGCCGCGGCGAGCACGCCGCCAGCCATGCCGGCCCACAGCGCGAGCATCACAAGGACCCCGAGCGCCAGCACGAGGCCGGTGCGCACTTCGTCGAGGCCCGCACGGTCGGACAGCACGGCCCATGCACCGAACGCCGACGCGCGCCATCGCGCGAACCCCTGTTCGGGCTCCTGCGCGTTGGCCGTACCGGCCGCCGGGGCGCGTGCGGTGCGCGTCTCGCCGGCCGGGGCCGCGGCGCGCGCGCCCTGTCCCACCCGGCTGTCGAAGAACCGCTGCGCATGCGCACGCCCTTCCCGCACCTGGCTTGCACGCCACAGCAGCAACCCGGCCGCCGCGCAGATCAGCGCGAACATCAGCGCGAGCAAGGTGGCGCTAGACATTGAAGCCTCCGCCTCGCCCGAAGTGGCCACCGAACCCGCCGCCGCCGGACGACACCAGCGTGCTGCGGAAACGTGCCAGCTTCGGCGAATGCGGATGAATGCCGAGCGACTCCCAATGATCGATCTCTTCGCCCTCCGGGGTGACGCGCGCCTCGTAACGATACAGCTCCTGCGTCGACACGATGTTGTCCGACATGCCGGTGACTTCGGTGATCGACAGGATGCGGCGGCGACCGTTGGACAGCCGCCCGATCTGCACGATGAAGTCGATCGCGTTGGCGATCTGCCGCCGCAGGCTTGCTTCGGTGCCCTGAAAACCGGCGAAACCGGCCAGCATCTCGAGCCGGTACAGGCATTCGCGCGGCGAGCTGGCGTGCACGGTGCCCATCGATCCGTCGTGGCCGGTATTCATCGCCTGCAGCATTTCGAGCACTTCGCCGCCGCGCACTTCGCCGACGATGATCCGGTCCGGCCGCATCCGCAGCGTGTTCCGCAGCAGGTCGCGAATCGTCACGATGCCGCTGCCGTCGAACCCGCCGGGACGGCTCTCGAGCCGCACGACGTGCGGGTGATTCAACGACAGTTCGGCCGTATCCTCGATCGTCACGACGCGTTCCGCCATCGGGATGTGGAACGCCAGCGCGTTCAGCAGCGACGTCTTGCCCGAGCTGGTGCCGCCCGACACGAGGACGTTGCAGCGCGCATCGACCGCAGCCTCGAGCAGCCGGCCGATTTCCTCGTTGTAGGTGCCGTTGCCCAGCAGGTCCTCGGGCTTCAGCGGATCCTTGCGGAACTTCCGGATCGACACGACCGGGCCGTCGATCGACAGCGGTTCGATCACGACGTTGACCCGCCCGCCGTCGGGCAGCCGCGCATCGACCATCGGGTTCGATTCGTCGAGCCGCCGGCCGACCGGCGCGAGAATCCGCCGCACGATCCGCAGCAGATGCGCGTTGTCGGTGAAGCGGATCGGCAGCTTCGACAGGATCCCGTGGCGCGACACGTAGATGTCGTTGTAGCCGTTGATCAGGATGTCCTCGACATGCGGGTCCGCCAACAGGTCTTCGATCGGCCCGAAGCCGGCGAGCTCCTTCGTCAGCGCCTCGGCCACCGCGCGCACCTCGCTCTCGTTGAGCGGGATGCGCCGCAGCCGCACGAAGCTGTCGATTTCGAGATCGACGAACTGGTTGATCGCCTGTCGCGACCAACGGCCGAATTCGGCACCCAGTTCCTCGATCCGCGTGAGCAGATGCTCGTGCGCGGCATTCTTGATGTCGTGGAACTGTTGCGTTTGCGAGAACGGCGCTGCGCCGTCGGCAAATTGAATGTCGTGTGCCATCGCTTACGACCGCTTCGTTGAGGATTGAATGATTCGCCTGAGCGCCGAGAGGCCGCCGGCCGCACGCTGTGTCGCTCCGGGCGCCGGCGCGCCCGCGAGGCGCTCGACCAGCGGCCCGAGCGCGCGGACGTACGGATCGCGTTCCGCGACCTCGGCGATCAGCTTGCCCTGGTTCGCCGCATGCCCGATCGACACGCGCCGCGACGGCAGCGTCGCGACCAGCGACAGGTCGAGCCGTTCGGCGATCTGCGCGGGCATCAGCCCAAGCTCGGCGTCGAACTGGTTGACGACGAGCCGGATCCGGCCGGTCGCCGCGCCTGCCTCGCGCAACCCGTCCAGCATCTCTACCGCCGACACGACCGATGCCACGCCCTGGTCGCAGACCAGCCATGCTTCGTCCGCCAGGTTCACGACCTGCGCGATGAATTCGCGATTCGGGAAGCCGCCGAGATCGACGATCTGGTGATCGAAGAACGCGCGCAGCCGGTTCAGCAACGCCGCGCACGACGCCGTCGCCACGTCGCGCAACTCCGCGAGATTCGGTGGCAGCGTCGTCAACGCGACGCCGCTCGAATGACGTGCGAGCGCGGTCGTGACGAACGTGCGGTCGATCCGGCGCAGGTTGCGCACGGCCTCGACGAAATGGAATTCGCACCGCGTGTTCAGGAACAACGCGCCGTCGCCGGCCGGCAGCCCGAGATCGAGCAGCGCCGCCGTGCGCGCAGGGTCGGCCGGCCGCCGCTGCATCAGCACCGACAGGTTCGCGGCGAGCGTGCTCACGCCCATCCCGGCGCGTGCGCCGAGCAACGCGGTGACCTTCCCGTGACGGTTGGCCGGCTCGCTGACGTTGTCGAGCAATACGCGCGTGATCCGCAGCGCCTCATCGGCCGGCGCGGAAAAATCGACGAAATCGCGCACGCCCGCGCGCAGCGCGGCGAGTGCCCCTTCCGGTTGCGCGAGCGAGCCCAGTGCGACGACCGGCACGCCCGGATGCGCCGCGCGTACCGCGGCGACCACCGTGCTTGCCGCCGCGCAGTCACCGGAAAAATCGATGAACACCAGTGCCGGATTCAGCACGCCGATACGCTGCGACAGCGCGGCGCCGTCGAGCGGCACCCCTTCGACCGCGCCGGCGGACACGAGCGATTGCGACAGCCAGTGCACATGCTCCGCGAGCGCGGATGCACAGACGAAGTAGTCGGTGACGGCGGGCTCAGCCAAAGAGTAGGTTCTCGCATTCATCTTGGATACTCCCAATGAAGCAAGGCATCGCGTCGTACGCGACGGCCTGCGCGGTCCGGTAACGATTCGGCGCGCTCATTTCGAGAACCCCGGCCCCGCGTCCGGCGATGCCATGCCGCCCAGATACGAACGCCACACCGGACCGTCGCGCTGCTCGGACAGCTCGCCCGGCGTCGCCGGCAGCGGTGCACCCTGCGCGATCGGGGCAACGAGATGCGGCGTCACGATGATCACGAGTTCCTTGTCGTTCTGCTGGTAGCTCAAATTCTTGAAAAACGCACCGATGATGGGCAGATCGCCCAGGAACGGCACCTTGTTGACGTTGGACGTGGTCTCGCGGTCGATCAGGCCGCCGATCACGAAGCTCTCGCCGTCGCCGAGCTCGACCGTCGTGTCCGCGCGCCGCGTCGTCAGCGCGGGTACCTGCACGCCGTTGATCGTGATCGAATGCACGAAGTCGAGCTGGCTCGACTCGGGCGCGACCTTCAGCGCGATCCGCCGCGGGTTCAGCACGGTCGGCGTGACCGTGAGCCCGACGCCATAGGGTTTCCATTCGATCGAAATCGTGCCGAGCGATTGCGGCACCGGCACCGGAATCTCGCCGCCCGCGAGGAAGTTCGCGCTCTGGCCGGACAACGCGACGAGCGTCGGCTGCGCGAGCACGCGGGCCAGGTTGTTCGCCTCGAGAATCGACAGGTCGGCGAACAACCCGTGCGTCACCGAATTGACGACGAGGTTGAACGCCGACGAAATCGGCACGTTCGTGTTGTAGGTGAGCGAACCGCCCGGCGTACCGGTAATCGATGTGAGCCCCGTCGGCGCGAAGGCGCCGAACGCAAAGCCGTTGCTCTGCTTGAAGAAGTTCAGGCCCGCCTGCTTCAGCACCGAACGGCTGAATTCGACGACACGTACGTCGACCTGCACGACATTCTTGCCGGAGATCGTCGACGCATCGAGCGTCGTTCCGTCCTTGCCGCCGACCGTCTTCGCTGCGTGGACTGCCCGCTGATGTCCGTCGAGCGTTGCGGCCGCACCGCCGATCACCGTCGCGCCGCCGTACGTGTTCACGCTCGGCGACGCGCCGTCCAGCAGCGCCCGCGCCGCACCGCTCGTAACGTTCACGTTATAGACGGTCGGCTCGTCGCGGCCGCGCTCCCAGATCATCACGTTCGTCGCACCGGCATTCTTCGCCACCAGCAGCACGCCGCCGCGCCCGCCCTTCACGACGAGCACGTCGGCCACCGACGGATCGCCGACCGCGACCCGCTGCAGTGCGCGCCCCGTCGCAAGCTGCCGCTGCGCGCCGACCGCAAGGCTGATCGTGCCACTCGTGTCGGCCGCGTCCGACAGCGGCGGCATCGCCAGTGCGCTCAATGCAATCGCCAAACCAACCAGTTTCTTTTTCATTGTTTTGCCGTCTTCGTCCCGCTCAATAAGCGACCGTTTCGGTCCGCCCACCCCGAATGACTTCGATGCTGCCGCCGCTCGGATGCCGCGCGACCACCCGTGGCGCCGCACGCGGGGCCGGCGCCGTCGTCGCGCTCTTCGACAACTCGCCCAGCACCATGCCGGCCGCGGCAAGCGCCGACGGACTCTTGTCGTCGCCGACACGAACGGCGACGGTTTGCGCCGCGACGTCGTTGTCGCGCGGACTACGCAGCGCGAGCACGAGCCGGCCGCTCTGCTCGGCGAGCGTCAGCGCGTCGACCTGCGCCGTGGGCACGGCCAGCACCGCGGTCCGCGTGCCGATCACCGAGCCGTTCGAGCTGTCCCGCTCGGTCGTCGCATCGCCGAACGACAGCACGCGGACCTTCGACATCAGCAGCCGCGCCTGAGTATTCACGATCTCGGCCGTCGACGTCCCGCCGATCGCCACGCCGCTCCCGTCGCGCTTCAGATTCACGAACACGTCGACATAGTTGCCCGGCCGCACGCGGTTGCCAACCGCGTTGGTCTCGTCGACCTTGATCGCCACGGCGCGCTCTCCCGGTGCAATCTGCTCGGCGAGGCCGGACGACAATGCGCTCCCGACGACGGCCGCCTGCGCGGGAATGTCCGCTGCCGGAATGCGGCCGACCAGTTGCAGCGGATCGGCGAACGCCCCCTGCGGAGCGGCGCTCGACTGCTGGACCTTCAGCGCATCGGCCGGAATCGGCTGGCCGGCTTGCAGTTGCCGCGTCGTCACGACGACCGGCACGCTCTGCGTCGCGACCGTCGACGCAACCGGCGCGACGTCGGCCGGCTTGCGACCGAGCATCCACGCATAGATGCCGAGCAGGATCGCGATCGCGATCAGCAAGCCCGCGATGATCTTCGTCAGGTTGTTGGCCATGGTGTTGTTATGCTTCCCCGCTACTCACGATTGAATTCTCCGCGCGACGTCGCCGACCGGGCGCCCTCGACCGGCACGGCGCGGTCGCCGCCGTCTACATGATGTTGACCGGGCTGATCTGCACCATCGCGGTTCCGGTGAGTGTCGACGGCACCGGCAACAGCGAACCGAGCAGCGGGAACGACGGAATCAGCGGGCTCTGCGCGTACGGGTAGGTCAGCGTGATCTGGACGCACAGCATCGTCGCGTCGTACGAACAGTTACCTTGCTGCGTGGGCGAGCATGTCGACCCTTTCAGCCAGGTGGTCAGGTTCGTCGCGGCCGTGCATGCGGCCTGGGCCCGCGCCGCCAGCGCGGCTTGCTGCGCTGCCTGCACCGATGCGGCCGCACCGACCTGCTGATAGTTCAACGCGGCGCGCGCGCCTTCCGTTGCGGCAAGCGTCAGATTTTGCTGGGCCGCGAAGATCATCCCGTACGTGATGATCGCGTACAGGATCAGGAAAAACACCGGGAGCATCAGCGCAAATTCGATCGCCGTCGCGCCACGCTCGCGACGCCGCGTCCCGGATGCCGGACGAACCGCCGTCATTGCACTCCCCCGGTCGCGATCCGGTACAGGCACCACAGGGCCGCGGGGATCACGAGAAACGCGGCATACGGCGAGGCCCGGAAACCGGCGATCTGCATCGTCGGGGAACGCCGCTGCCACAGGGCCGACACCGGCGTACGGGTGGAGAAGACCAGCATGCCCGCATGCGCGAATGCCAGCAGGCTTGCGACGATCCAGAGCCACAGCAATGCTTGCGGGCCGCACCACGCGCCCAGCACCGCGAATACCTTGACGTCTGCTGCGCCCATGACGCGCAGCACGAAAAACGGGAAAAGACCGAGAAAGCCGACCAGTACGCCAATGAGCGCCTGATTCACGGATATGCCTAATGGATTATGTCCGGCGAGCACAAATGCGGATACGAACCCACCGATCACCAGTGAATTCGGTATGCGCCTATGCCGGATGTCCTCAAGCGCGACGAGCGTCGCCCACGCGAGGAAAACCCCGACGCCAGTTAGCAGGATCATTTACGCCCCGAACGGCAAAACTTACCGCGCGGATTGCCGAAGCAATCCGCGCCCCTGACAACAGGGAAATGAGCAAAAGCTCGTTCGTTATGCCTTCGGTAGCTGGCTCGCGATGTAGCTGAACGCCCCGGAAATGCCGCCCGTCAACGTGCCAACGGCAGTGACGAGAGCAACGGCGATCAGCCCTGCGATGAGGCCATACTCGACTGCGGTAACCCCGTCTTCTTCCTTAAGGAAACGCTTGATGATTGCTTTCATTTTATTCCTCGTGCCTGTATTTACGTTTTCTGGCCTTTATACGTATACATCCCCGCATTCTGGCCGTTTGCCCCAACCGTTCGTCACATCTGCTGTAACGTCAACCGGGTGCGCTTTCTTTATAGGTCGCCCCGAAGGGCATTGCTCACGATTTGATGCAAGTTAACATTCGCGATAGCGCTCCTCCTCGAACGTAGTGTACCGAACCGTACATTTCCTTACATCTGCTCCCGATTCTATATCCGTTCCTATTTAAATTCCAACCTCTTTTAACCGCTCTGACGGAAAAAAAGACCAGGAGCACGACGTATTTGTACGGCGTTTCGGTACGACTTACACATAGGATTTACGATAGGTTAGATGTGCACACCTAATCCATCAGTAAAACCATTGCCGTGTCCACCAAGCCTGCGTGGGGCCCACGTTACGCCGCACGCGTAACGCCAATGTTGTGACGTTACGTTACGAAACGGCCGAAACCGTTCTCATTCATCTGCTTTTAAACAGATTCAACAATCTTTCAATTCCCGCGACTTCCTTTTCCGACAAGGAATTGCCACGTTTAAAACCTGTTGTCGAACCATCGGCCATCGAAATGGCACGACAGTTGCAGAGTAGTCCTCGCATCACTCAACACAACGCAGTTCACAACACATTTTTAATGCGAGGAAGAAATGGACATTAAGGTTATCCCTCATGGCGTGTTCCGGACGACTCTGATCGCGGCCACCGTTGCAGCCATGCTCTCCCTCTCCGCGTGCGGCGGCTCCGGTTCGATCAGCAAGGGCATCAGCGGCGGCTCCAGCTCGGGCGGCGGCGATACGATCTCCACGTCGGGCGGCAACGGCTCGAGCGGCACCTCGGGTACGAGCGGCAGCTCCGGCACCAGCGGAAGCTCGGGCACGAGCGGCACGTCCGGCACCAGCGGCTCCTCGGGTACGAGCGGCACCTCGGGTACGAGCGGCACCTCGGGCACCAGCGGTACGTCGGGTACGAGCGGTACGTCAGGCACCTCGGGTGTCTCGTCGAACGCAGTGGGAACTGTCCTCGCACAAAGCGGCAATATCATCACGAATGCCGGCGGCGCCGTCTCGGGTCTCGGCACCGTCATCGCCGGCCAGTCGCTGCCGGGCGTCAATCCGGGCACCACGCAAGCCGCGGGCGGCATCGTGCAAAGCGTAGGCGGCGCGGTCACCGCGCTGGGCAATGGCCTCGGCAGCGGCCTCGGCCAGCTCGGCGCGACGAAGGATCCGGTCGGCACCACGGTCGCCAGCACCGGCGGCGTGGTCAATCAGCTCGGCGGCGCAGTCACGCAAACCGGCAATCTGGTCACGAGCCTTGGCAGCGGCCCGCTGTCGCCGCTCGCGCCGGTCACGGGCGCCGTCGGCGGCCTCGTATCGACGCTCGGCGGCGCCGTGTCGAACGGCGGCACCACGCTCACCAACGCGCTGTCGACCGGCCCGATCCAGCAAGTCACGCAAACGGTCAGCTCGGCCATCACGCCGATCACGACGATGGTCGGCCAGACGACGCAGACGATCGGCGCGGCAACCGGCCTCGGCGCACCGGTCAACACGCTGCTCGGCACGATCGGCAACGGGCTGAACCAGGCCGGCGCGCTGATCGCATCGACGGGCGGCAACCCGGTCACCACGGGCCTCGGCGGCACCGTCTCGTCGACGGGCAACACCGTGAAGGCCGTCGGCGGCCTGCTCACGGGTGGCACGGGCGGCGTGACGAATCCGCTCGCGCCGCTCGCCGGCCTCCTCGGCACCGTCGGCGGTCTGGGCGGTGCAGCAGGCGGCACGAGCGGCGGCCCGCTGGCTCCGGTTACCGGCCTCGTCTCCACCGTCACCGGCGCGCTCGGCGGCGCCGCAGGCGGCGCAGGCGGCGGCCCGCTGGCTCCGGTCACCGGCCTCGTCTCCACCGTCACCGGCGCGCTTGGCGGCGCCGCAGGCGGCGCAGGTGGCGGCCCGCTGGCTCCGGTCACCGGCCTGGTCTCCACTGTCACCGGCGCGCTCGGCGGTGTGGCGGGCGGCGCGGGCGGCAGCCCGCTCGCACCCGTCACCGGCTTGGTCTCCACCGTGACGGGCGCGCTCGGCGGTGCGGCAGGCGGCAGCGGCAGCCCGCTCGCCCCGGTGACGGGCCTCGTCTCCGCGGTCACCGGCGCGCTCGGCGGCGTAACGGGCGGCGGCAATCCGATTGCAGCGCCGGTCCCCGCAGCCACCAGCACCGTCGGCGCGCCGGCGCTGAGCGGCGGCACGGGTGCCGTCACGAGCTCCGGCTCCGGCACGAACCTGCTCGCACCCGTCACGTCGCTGATCGGCGGCTTGCTCGGCGGCACGCACAAGTAATCCGACATCCATTCATCGACAAGACAGCGAGGAGTCCATCATGTCCCAGCGTTCCAACACGACGACCACCCTGCGCCAATGGCGCGTACCCCTTACCGTTTTCGCGACGGCCTGCCTGCTCGCCGCGTGCGGCGGCAACAGCGTCAGCGCGCCGCCGAGCGGCAGCACCAGCGGGACGAGCGGCACCAGTGGCACGAGCGGTACCAGCGGGACGAGCGGCACCAGCGGCACGACGACCGGTACCAAGGGCGCCGTCAGCACGCTCGGCCAAACCGCCACCGACCTTGGCAGCACCATCGGGAACGTCAGCCTGCCGGGCCTCGGCGACGGCGTGACGAAGGGCGTCGGCAGCACCGTGTCGAGCACCGGCACGATCATCGACGCGGCCGCCGATGCGTTGAGCAACGGGCTCGGCCAGACCGGCTCGATCAAAGATCCGGTCGGCACGACGGTCGCCGGTCTCGGCAACGTCGTCGGCGCGACGAGCAACACGGTGTCCGGCCTGAGCTCGACGGTCAAGGCGCTGGGCGCGGGCCCGCTGGCGCCGCTCGCACCGGTCACGACGCCGGTCGGCACCGTGCTCGACACGGTCGCCAACGGCCTGACGGCCGCCGGCACGACGATCGGCTCGACGCTGTCGTCGGGCGCCGTGCAGCAGGTCACGCAACCGATCAGCTCGGCGATCACGCCGCTCGTGATCACGGCCGGCCAGGTCACGCAGCAGGTCGGCACGACGACCGGTCTCGGCCAACCCGTGTCGGGCCTGCTCGGCCAGATCGGCGGCGCGATCAGCTCGGCCGGCAAGCAGGTCGGCGGGACGTCGAGCCAGCCGCTCGTCGGCGACGTCGGTCAGCTCGTGACCGCGGTCGGCAATACCGTGACCAACGCGGGCGGCCTCGTCAATCCGAACGGCCCGAACGGCGCAGCACCGATCCCCGGCCTGATCACAAGCCTCGTCGGCGGCTCGACGGCAACCGTCCAGAACGGCTCGTCGTCGGGTTCCGCTTCGACGAATCCGCTCGGCGGCCTGCTGTCGGGTCTCGGTTCGACACCGCTCGGCTCGCTCACCGGCGCAACGGGCGGCTCGGGCAGCGGCCCGCTCGCACCGGTCACGGGCCTCGTCTCGACGGTCACCGGCGCGCTCGGCGGCGCGACGGGCGGCGCAGGCAGTGCAAACCCTCTCGCGCCCGTCACCGGTTTGCTGAATACTGTCACCGGAGCAGTGGGCGGTGCAGCAGGGTCCGGGGGCTCGAGCCCGCTCGCGCCGGTCACGTCGCTGGTCGGCAGCGTGTCGGGTACGGCATCGTCGGGCAGCGGTTCGACGGGCCTGCTGGCACCGGTCACGGGGTTGCTGGGTACGCTGGGTAGCGTCGGCAAGTAAGGAGGACGGTCGCGTCATCGCAGCCGGAGCGAATGACGCGGCCGTACGAACACAACCGGCATGGCGGCACGCGGCGCGCGACACCTGGGTGTCGCGCGCCGGCATTACAAAGAAGACGAAAAGCAAGGCCTACGAGGAAGAACAATGAAATCCAGACTCGACAGATGGATGATGCTGCTCGCCATCGCGGCAGCAGGCACGGCACAGGCGCAAACGCGCGTCGGCGGCAACCCGCTCGACTCCCTTCCCCAGATCAACGCACCGAAGACGGGCCCGAACGTCACCGTTCAGGTCGCGCCGCAGGCGCCGCAATTGCAGGAGCTGCTGTCGCGGCACCTGACGCCGAAGACGTTCCAGGTCGAAGGCGTGAAGTCGATACCGTTCGAGGAAATCACGCGCCGCTTCACACCGCTCGTCGGCAAGGACATCACGATCGGCGAGCTGATCGAAACCGCCAACGGCGTGACGAAGCTGTACCAGGAACGCGGCTACGCGCTGTCGTTCGCGTTCGTTCCCGCGCAGACGTTCGAGAACGGCGTCGTGCGCATCACGGTGGTGGAAGGCTATGTGTCGGACGTCAAGGTCACCGGCAAACCCGGCGCGATGGAACCGAAGATTCGCGCGATTGCTGCCCACATCACGGACGATCGCCCGCTGCGCCGCGCGACGTTCGAGCGTTACGTGAACACGTTCGGGCTGTTGCCGGGCCTCACGGTGAAGGCGAACGTGCCGCCGCCGCAAACCACCGACGGCGCGACGACGCTCGAACTCGCGGTCGATCGCAAGCCGTTCAACGTCAGCACGGGGATCGACTTCAACCACCCGGGCGTCCAGGGCCTCATCACCGCGACCGAAAACGGCCTCACGCGGTTCGGCGAGCAGTTGAGCATCTCGGCGCTCGCGCCGCCGGGACGCGACAAGCAGACCTACTTCGCGTTCAGCGGCGCGGTGCCGATCGGCAGCAACGGCCTCATCACGCGCCTCGATGCCAGCACGTATCGCGGCAAGCCGACCGACAACCCCGGCCTGCCGTCGTCGGTCGAGCGCACGGTCAAGAACGAGAAGCTCGGTCTTTCGGCCTCCTATCCGATCTTGCTGAACAATCAGCGTAGCCTGCTCGGTACCGTGTCTGGCTATGCGTCGCACAACGAAGACCGTTACCAGAGCAAAATCAACGGCAACAGCATCGATACGCGCTCGCAAGTCCGCGTGCTGCAGATGCAGCTCGACTACACGAGCGTCCAGCCGAAACAGGTGCAGAAGCTGAGCGTCAACGTCGCGAAGGGCTTCAACATCCTCGGCGCGTCGAAAGCGCAGGACACGACTATCGGTACGACGACGATCTCGGCGGACAGCCCGATCTCGCTGACCTTCGTTCGAACCGGCGCGACCTTCACGCAGACGAACGAATGGCCGTTCCGCATCGGCACGTCGGTGTCGCTGACCGGGCAATACAGTCCCGATTCGCTGCCGACGTCCGAGCAGATCTCGTTCGGCTCGACCCGCTATGCGCTCGGCTATCAGCCGGGTGAAACGTCGGGCGACTCGGGCTGGGGGATGTCGCTCGAAGTCAACCGCGGCTTCACGCCGGGCTGGACGTATCTGAAATCGATCACGCCGTACATCGCATACGACATGGCGCGCGTGTATCTGCACGCGGGCACGCCATCGCCGAATCGCATGTCGTCGGTCGGCATCGGCGTGCGACTCACGGACAGCCGCTACTACAGCCTCGACCTGAACGTCGCCAAACCGGTCGGCGATGCGCCGGTCGAAAGCGCGTCACGCAGCCCGCGCATCAACGCGGCGTTCTCTTATCAGCTCAACTGATCGGTCACCAAAGTCACGAACGGCCAGCGTCATGCTGGCCGTTTCGATTAGAGTCCCCTCTATCAAACGCGGCGTGCGGTTTCACGTATTCTGGCGAAGCTCGCAACATGCCCGCCCCATGCAGACGGTCGTGCGAGCGAATCGAACAGACATGCAAAACAAGGAGGATGACAATGATTCAACTGACTCGCCCGTTGCGTGCACTCGCCATCGCCGGCGCCCTGCTCGCGTGCGCAGCCCCCACGTTCGCACAAGCCGACAGCCCCATCGGCATGTGGCAAACGATCGACGACAACACCCATCAACCGAAGGCGCTCGTGCAGATCGCCGAGGACGGCGACGGAGCGCTGACGGGCAAGGTCGTCAAGGGCCTCGGCGCGAATGATACGCCCGATCGCCGCTGCACCGCATGCACGGACGAGCGCAAGGATCAGCTCATCAAGGGCATGACGATCATCAAGGCGATGAAGAAGGACGGCGACCACTGGGACGGCGGCAACATTCTCGACCCGGAGAACGGCAAGGTCTACAAGTGCAAGATGACGCTTGAAGACGGCGGCCAGAAGCTCGTGGTGCGCGGCTACATCGGCGTGTCGCTGCTGGGCCGGTCGCAGACCTGGGTGCGCCAGCAATAACGCCGTACGCGCGAATACCCGCGGCTCAATGAAAAATCGGCCTGCGACGACGTCGCCAGGCCGATTTCTTTTGGTGCACGCACAACGAAAAACCGATGGGCTTCACGCCGCGTGCTTCATCGCATCCGATGGATAGCTGCCCGGCGCACGATATGCGGGTGCCGCGTGGCTACGCGCCTCCGCCGCCTTCGATTGCGTGTGCTTGCGCATCCGCGCGGACAGCTCATTGCAGAGATTCATGCCGACGTCGCCATAGAGCTCACGCATCACGTTCATCAGCGTGCCCGTTTCGTGCCACGCCTTGAAGCGTCGATGGCATGTTTGATACGACGGGTAACGGCGCGGCATGGCCGACCATGTCGCGCCACTGTAGATCACCCAGAGCACGCCGTTCAGCACGGCGCGCGTATTGGCTAACGGCCGGCCGCGCAATTCGGTGCGCGGCTGCATTTCGGGCAGAAGCGGCGCGACGCAGCGCCATTGGTGGTCGGTCAAATCGCGATACGGGGTCATGGACATCTCCAGCCTTAATAACCATGACACCACAATATCGGCTCACCTCAACGATGAATATAAGACAAATCCGAAAATACCCTGAGATTCGCTGAATTTAACCGAAATTGACGTTTAAATGTCGCCAATTACCCGAGCCGGCAATCGGCTCAGGTCAACGACGTATCGACGATGCGGCGCGGCGTCTCGATATATTCCTTCGACTGCATCTCGACGATGCGCGAGACCGTACGCGCGAATTCGTTGGCCATCGGCCCTTCGACGTACAACGCCTCGGCCGGCACCGCCGCGGACATCAGCAGCTTGACCTTGTGGTCGTACAGCACGTCGATGAGCCACGTGAAGCGGCGCGCTTCGGACGCCATCCGCGGCGACATCTGCGGCACCTCGGACAGCACGATCGCATGGAAGCGGCTTGCCAGCTCGAGGTAATCGTTCTGCGAACGCGGGCCGCCGCACAGCGTCGCGAAATCGAACCACACGACGCCGTCCGCCTTGCGCAGCGCCTTCAGCTCGCGCTTCTCGATATGCAGGATCGGGCTCTCGTCGGGCACGGCCGCGAGCTTGCCGAATGCATGGCGTAGTTCGCGATCGACCTCCGCGCCGAGCGGCGTGTGATACATCTTCACCTGCGCGAGCGTGCGCTGGCGATAGTCGACCCCCGCGTCGACGTTGAGCACGTCGAGCTTTTCCTTGATCAGCGCGATCGCCGGCAGCATGCGGTCGCGATGCAGGCCATCCGGATACAGGTCGTCGGGATCGTAATTGGACGTCATCACGAACTGCACGCCGTTGTTGAACAGGCGGTCGAGCAGGCGGTACAGGATCATCGCGTCGGCGATGTCCGACACGTGGAACTCGTCGAAGCAGATCAGCCGGTAACGCTTCGCGATGCGTCGTGCGAGTTCGTCGAGCGGATCGGCCTGCCCTTTCAGTTCCTCGAGCTCGCGGTGCACTTCGCGCATGAATTCGTGGAAATGCAGGCGCGTCTTGCGCTGCACGGGCACCACCGCGTAGAAGCTGTCCATCAGGAAGCTCTTGCCACGGCCGACACCGCCCCACATGTAGACGCCGCGCGGGAGATCCGGGTGATTGATGAGCTTCTTGAACGCGTTCGAGCGGCGCGCCTTGTAGTCGACCCATTCGTCGAAACAGCGCTGCAGGCGATCGACGGCCGCGCGCTGAGCGGGATCGGACTGATAGCCGCGCGTGGTCAGTTCGCGCGTGTAGTATTCGGTGACGTTCATCAGGGCAAACCGGAAAAAACAAAGGCGAGCGGGAAAAACCCGCCCGCCCTCGTCATGAGACGGTTGCGCCAGCCGGTGGCCGGCCGGCGCTATACCGCGCTCAGCTGTTCAGCGAGCGCTTGTCGACCGCGAGCGCCGCTTCGCGCATCACTTCCGACATCGACGGGTGCGGATGGCAGATGCGGGCGATGTCTTCCGACGCCGCCTTGAACTCCATCGCCACCACGGCTTCCGCGATCAGGTCCGACGCGTTCGCCGCGATCACATGCACGCCGAGCAGTTCGTCGGTCTTCGCGTCCGCGATCATCTTCACGAAACCGTCCGGCGCGTTCATGCCGAGCGCGCGGCCGTTGATCGAGAACGGGAACTTGCCCGACTTGATCTCGCGGCCTTCGGCCTTCAGCTGCTGCTCCGTCTTGCCGACCCATGCGATTTCCGGGTACGTGTAGATCACCCAAGGAATGCAGTTGTAGTCGATGTGCGGCTTCTGGCCGTCGATCACTTCCGCGACCAGCACGCCTTCGTCTTCCGCCTTGTGCGCGAGCATCGGGCCGCGCACCACGTCACCGATCGCGTACACGTTCGGCACCGCCGTGCGGCAGTGGTCGTCCACGTCGATGAAGCCGCGCTCGTTGGCCTTCAGGCCGATGGCCTCGAGGCCGAGGTTGTCGGTGTTCGGCACGCGGCCGACCGACACGATCAGGCGGTCGGCGTCGAGCGTCTGCGCGTTACCGTCCTTGTCCGTGTACGCGATCGACACGCCGTCGGCGCTCGTCTTCACGTCGCCGATCTTCACGCCGAGATGGATGTCGAGGCCCTGCTTCTTGAACAGCTTCGCCGCTTCCTTCGCGAGCGCTTCGTCGGCTGCGCCGAGGAACGCCGGCAGCGCTTCGAGCACCGTCACTTCGGCACCCAGGCGACGCCACACCGAGCCGAGCTCGAGGCCGATCACGCCCGCGCCGATCACGGCGAGCTTCTTCGGCACCGCGTCGAACGTCAGCGCACCTTCGTTGTCCGACACGATCTTGTTGTCGACCGGGATGTTCGGCAGGTGACGCGCCTTCGAGCCCGTCGCGATGATCACGTTCTTCGCGGTGACGACTTCGGTTTCACCCTCGCCGCTCACTTCGATCTGCACGCCGGCGTCGGTCTTGCCGGTGAACTTGCCATGGCCCTTCAGCCAGGTGATCTTGTTCTTCTTGAACAGGAACTCGATCCCGCTCGTCATCTTCTCGACGATCGCGTCCTTGCGGCCGAGCATCTTCGCGACGTCGATCTTCACGCCGTCGACCGTGATGCCGTGGTCGGCCAGGTGATGCGACGTGTTCTCGAACTCTTCCGACGACGCGAGCAGCGCCTTCGACGGGATGCAGCCGACGTTCAGGCAAGTGCCGCCGAGCTTCAGCGCGCCGGCCGGGTTCTTCCACTTCTCGATACAGGCAACGGTCTTGCCGAGCTGCGCGGCGCGAATCGCGGCGATGTAGCCGCCGGGGCCGGCGCCGATCACGACGACGTCAAATTCCTTGGACATGACAATCCTTTCTACTTGTACGCCCGTGGGTTCGCGCTTGGGCGCGAACCCACGGAACGGATCGATGCGGTGAGACTCGGCTTACAGGTCGAGCAGCAGGCGTGCCGGATCTTCCAGCGCATCCTTCATCGCGACGAGCGACAGCACGGCTTCGCGGCCGTCGATGATGCGGTGGTCGTACGACAGCGCGAGGTAGTTGATCGGGCGGATCACGATCTGGCCGTTTTCGACGACCGGACGCTCCTTCGTCGCGTGCACGCCGAGGATGGCCGACTGCGGCGGGTTGATGATCGGGGTCGACAGCATCGAGCCGAACACGCCGCCGTTCGAGATCGAGAACGTACCGCCCGTCATTTCCTCGATCGACAGCTTGCCGTCCTTCGCCTTCTGGCCGAATTCGGCGATCTTCTTCTCGATCTCGGCGAGGCTCAGCTGATCCGCGTTGCGCAGGATCGGCACGACCAGGCCGCGCGGCGAACCGACCGCGATACCGATGTCGAAGTAGCCGTGATAGACGATGTCGTTACCGTCGATCGACGCGTTCACGAGCGGGAACTTCTTCAGCGCATGCACGGCCGCCTTCACGAAGAACGACATGAAGCCGAGCTTCACGCCGTGTTCCTTCTCGAACTTGTCCTTGTACTTGTTACGCAGCTCCATGACCGGCGCCATGTTCACTTCGTTGAACGTCGTCAGGATCGCGTTGGTCTGCTGCGATTCGAGCAGACGCTCGGCGATACGCGCACGCAGGCGCGACATCGGCACGCGCTGTTCCGGACGGTCGTTCAGCCAGGTCGCTGCCGACGCCGGCACCTTCACTTCCGGCAGCGCCGGCTTCGCGGCGGCGGTCTTCGCCGGTGCGGCGGCCGGAGCCGCCTTCGGTGCGCTGCCTGCTGCCAGCGCGTCGCCCTTCGTGACGCGGCCGTCGCGGCCCGACCCTGCGACGTCGCCCGTCGACAGGCCCTTTTCGGCCAGCAGCTTCGCGGCGGCCGGCGATGCGGCGGCCGAGCTCGATGCGGTCGCGGCAGCCGGCTGGGCGGCCGGCGCGGCTGCTGCAGGCGCGGCGGCCGGCTTGACTTCGGCGGCGCCTGCCGCTGCTTCGGCAGCACCTGCCTTCGCTTCGGTGTCGATCGTCGCGATGATCTGGTCGGCGACCACCGTGTCACCGTCGTTCTGCAGCACTTGCGCGAGCACGCCCGCTGCCGGCGCCGGCACTTCGAGGACGACCTTGTCGGTCTCGAGTTCGATCAGGATTTCGTCCTGCGCGACTGCTTCGCCCGGCTTCTTCTTCCACTGCAGCATGGTGGCTTCCGACACCGACTCCGACAGCTGGGGGACTTTGACTTCTACGATAGCCATGTGATTTTCCTGGATGCTTAATCTGGGGTGTGACGAGGTTCGTGCGATTCCTTCGGCCGGTGCGGCGCGCGACGCGCGCGGGGGCCAAAAGGGACGGGAAAGCGCCGCGCGCCTTCCCGTGTCGCTTGACGTCGGTTATTTCGCGATCGATGCGCTCTTCAGGCGGCCGAATGCCCCTTCGATCAGGGCCTTCTGCTGCTCGTAGTGCTTCGCGTAGTAGCCAACCGCCGGCGAGGCCGAAGCCGGACGGCCGCTGTATGCCAGCTTCTGCCCTTCCTTCATGCCTTCCTTCAGGTGGTGCTCGACGTAGAACCAGGGGCCCTGGTTCTGCGGCTCGTCCTGCACCCAGACCACTTCAGTCGCGTTCTCGTACTTCTTCATTTCGGCTTCGAACTGCTTGTGCGCGAACGGATACAGCTGCTCGATACGGATGATCGCGACGTCGTTCGCCTTCGCTTCACGGCGATGCGCGACGAGGTCGTAGTACACGCGGCCCGAGCATGCCAGCACGCGCTTGACCTTCTTCGCGTCGATGCCGCCGTCGGTTTCGCCCAGCACCGGCTGGAACGAACCCTTCGCCAGTTCCGACAGATCCGACACCGCTTCCTTGTGGCGCAGCAGCGACTTCGGCGTGGCGACGATCAGCGGCTTGCGGAACAGACGGATCATCTGACGACGCAGCAGGTGGAAGATCTGCGCCGGCGTCGTCGGCTGGACGACCTGCATGTTGTGGTCGGCACACAGTTGCAGGAAACGCTCGATACGCGTGGACGAGTGTTCCGGACCCTGGCCTTCGTAGCCGTGCGGCAGCAGCATCGTGAGACCCGACACGCGGCCCCACTTCACTTCGCCCGACGAGATGAACTGGTCGATCACGACCTGCGCGCCGTTGACGAAGTCGCCGAACTGCGCTTCCCACAGCACGAGCGTGTTCGGCTCGGCGGTCGAGTAACCGTATTCGAAGCCCAGCACCGCTTCTTCCGACAGCACCGAGTCGATCACCGTGAACTTCGCCTGACCGTCGGCGATGTTCTGCAGCGGCACGTACGTGCCGTCGTTCCAGCGCTCGCGGTTCTGGTCGTGCAGCACCGCGTGACGGTGCGTGAACGTGCCGCGGCCCGAGTCCTGGCCCGTCAGGCGCACCGAGTAGCCCGATGCGACGAGCGACGCGAACGCGAGGTGTTCGCCCATGCCCCAGTCGAGCGGCTGGTCGCCGCGCGCCATGTTGCGGCGGTCGTTGATCACGCGCTCGACGAGCGGGTGAACCTTGAAGTTTTCCGGGACCGTGGTGATGCGTTCGCCCAGGCGCTTCAGTTCGGCGAGCGGCACGGCCGTGTCGGCTGCATCCGTCCACTTGCGGTTCAGGAACGGAACCCAGTCGACCGCGTACTTGCTCTTGTAGTTCGACAGGACCGGATCGACGGTGTGGTGACCGTCGTCCATCGCCTTGCGGTACGCCTTCACGTAGTTGTCGGCGTCTTCCGCGGTGATCACGCCCTGCTGCACGAGCTTCTCGGCGTACAGCGCACGGGTGCCCGGGTGCTGCGCGATCTTCTTGTACATCAGCGGCTGCGTGACCGCCGGCGTGTCCTGCTCGTTGTGACCCAGCTTGCGGAAGCAGACGATGTCGATCACGACATCCTTGTGGAACTGCATCCGGTAGTCGATCGCGATCTGGATCGCGAGCACGACGGCTTCCGGATCGTCGCCGTTCACGTGCAGCACCGGCGCTTCGATCATCTTGACGACGTCGGTGCAGTACAGCGTCGAGCGCGCGTCGCGCGGGTCGGACGTCGTGAAGCCGATCTGGTTGTTGATGACGATGTGCAGCGTGCCGTGCGTGCCGTAACCGCGCGTCTGCGCGAGGTTCAGCGTTTCCATCACGACGCCCTGGCCGGCGAAGGCCGCGTCGCCGTGGATCTGCACCGGCAGCACCTGCAGGCCGTCTTCGTCGCCGCGACGGTCCATCCGCGCCTTCGCGGAACCTTCGACCACCGGGTTCACGATTTCGAGGTGCGACGGGTTGAACGCGAGCGACAGGTGGACCGGGCCGCCTTCCGTCGACACGTCCGACGAGAAGCCCTTGTGGTATTTCACGTCACCGGCCGGCAGGTCGTCGACGTGCTTGCCTTCGAATTCGGCGAACAGGTCGGCCGGCATCTTGCCCAGCGTGTTGACCAGCACGTTCAGACGGCCGCGGTGAGCCATGCCGATGATGATTTCCTGCACGCCGCTCTTGCCCGCGTGCTGGACGACTTCGTCCATCGCCGCGATGAAGCTTTCGCCGCCTTCGAGCGAGAAGCGCTTCTGGCCGACGTACTTGGTGTGCAGGTAGCGCTCGAGGCCTTCGGCGGCCGTCAGGCGATTCAGGATGTGCTTCTTCTTGTCGACCGAGAAAGCCGGCGTCGCGCGGGTCGATTCCAGGCGCTCCTGCCACCAGCGCTTCTGTTCCGGGTCGCTGATGTACATGTACTCGGCGCCGATCGTGCCGCAGTACGTGTCGCGCAGGCCCTTGACGATGTCGCGCAGCGAAGCCTGGTCGAAACCGAAGTACAGGTTGCTTGCGCTGTACGTCTGGTCGAGGTCGCCTTCGGAGAAGTCGTAGAACGCGGGTTCGAGTTCCGGAATGGCCGGACGTTCGCGACGCTTCAGCGGATCGAGGTTGGCCCATTGCGAGCCAAGGAAGCGGTAGGCGCTGATCAGCGACTGGACGTGCACCTGCTTGCGCGCGGTTGCCAGATTGCTGGTGCTTTCGCGCGGGATGAAGGCATTGGCCTTCGCGCGCTCGGCGAACGATTCGACGATCGGGAAGTGAGCGACGTCATTGGCGTTGGAGCCGTCCGTCGCGGGCACGTTCTGCAGCGCGTCGAAATACTCTCGCCAGTTCTCCGGCACCGACGCCGGATTGTTGAGGTATGCATCGTACAGTTCTTCAACGTACGAAGCATTGCCGCCGAACAGATAGGAGTTCAGCTGAAACTGCTTCATTACATCTGACATTTTACGCTCACCTTTCTTCGAGCTTCTCGAGAAATAGCGGGTTACTCAACCTTCCGCGACACGGCCTGACCGTTTAGCGGATTGCGAATCAAGTCTTGCTTGGAAGGACCTAAAACTTGCGTGCGCGCAGCATATCACAGAACCGATACCGGAGTTCACGGTGAAATGTGCCCGAAAGCACCGCGTGGCGGGGTTTTGCCGGATTGCCGCGACCCGCCGGAACAGTGTTTTGCAGGCACTCCGGTTGCGCGATGCGCGAATGCAAAAAAGGCTGCCCGAAGGCAGCCTCTTTCGTCGTGCGCGGGAACAGTCGATGCTTAGTCGACCGCGCCTTCGCGGCTCGCGCGGCGACGCTCGTGCTCCTTCAGGAAGCGCTTGCGCAGGCGGATCGACTGCGGCGTCACTTCGACGAGCTCGTCGTCGTCGATGAATTCGACCGCGTATTCCAGCGACATCTGGACCGGCGGTACCAGACGCACGGCTTCGTCGGTACCCGACGCGCGCACGTTGGTCAGCTGCTTGCCCTTGATCGGGTTCACGACGAGGTCGTTGTCGCGGCTGTGGATGCCGATGATCATGCCCTCATACAGCGCGTCGCCCGGCTTCACGAACATGCGGCCGCGATCCTGCAGCTTCCACAGTGCGTAGGCCACGGCCGCGCCGTCGTCCTGCGAGATCAGCACGCCGTTGCGGCGCTCGAACACCGAGCCGTCCTTGACCGGTGCGTACGAGTCGAAGATGTGGCTCATCAGGCCCGTGCCGCGCGTGAGCGTCAGGAATTCGCTCTGGAAGCCGATCAGGCCGCGTGCCGAGATCTTGTATTCCAGGCGCGTACGGCCGCGGCCGTCCGACGCCATGTCGAGCATTTCGCCCTTGCGGCGGCCGAGCTCTTCCATCACGCCGCCCTGGTGCTCGTCCTCGACGTCGACCGTCAGCAGCTCGTACGGCTCGTGACGCACGCCGTCGATTTCCTGCATCACGACGCGCGGACGCGACACGGCCAGCTCGTAGCCTTCGCGGCGCATGTTCTCGACGAGAATCGTCAGGTGCAGCTCGCCGCGGCCCGACACTTCGAACACCGTTTCGTCGCCGGTATCCTTCACGCGCAGCGCGACGTTGTGGTTCAGTTCCTTCATCAGACGGTCGCGGATCTGGCGGCTCGTCACGAACTTGCCTTCGCGGCCGGCGAGCGGCGACGAGTTGACGAGGAAGTTCATCGTCAGCGTCGGTTCGTCGACGGTGATCATCGGCAGCGCTTCCGGCGTGTCGACCGCGCAGATCGTCGCGCCGATGCCGACGTCTTCAATCCCGTTGATCAGCACGATGTCGCCCGCTTCGGCCGATTCGACCTGCACGCGCTCCAGGCCCTTGAACGACAGCACCTGATTGATCTTGCGGTTCAGCACGTCGCCTTCCGGGCCGAAGCGCATCACGACCGGCTGGCCCGGCTTGATCCGGCCGCGCGTGATGCGGCCGACGCCGATCCGGCCGACGTACGTCGAATAGTCGAGCGACGTGATCTGGAGCTGCAGCGGCGCTTCCGGATCGGCCGGGCGAACCGGCACGTGCTCGAGGATCGCCTCGAACAGCGGGCGCATGTCGCCTTCGCGCGCGGCCGGGTCGAGCGACGCATAGCCGTTCAGGCCCGACGCGTAGACGATCGGGAAATCGAGCTGCTCTTCGGTCGCGCCGAGCTTGTCGAACAGGTCGAAGGTCTGGTTGATCACCCAGTCGATCCGCGCGCCCGGACGGTCGATCTTGTTGACGACGACGATCGGCTTCAGGCCGAGCGCGAGCGCCTTCTTCGTGACGAAGCGCGTCTGCGGCATCGGGCCCTCGACCGCGTCGACGAGCAGCAGCACCGAGTCGACCATCGACAGCACGCGCTCGACTTCGCCGCCGAAGTCCGCGTGCCCCGGGGTGTCGACGATGTTGACGTGCGTGCCTTCGTATTCGACCGCGCAGTTCTTCGCGAGAATCGTGATCCCGCGCTCTTTTTCGATGTCGTTCGAGTCCATCACCCGCTCCGCAATCTGCTGGTTGTCGCGGAAGGTGCCGGACTGGCGGAGCAGCTGGTCGACGAGCGTGGTCTTGCCGTGGTCGACGTGGGCGATGATGGCGATATTGCGAAGGGCGCGGGTCATAGAAACCTGGAAATCGTTTGAACGCGCAAACGCGCGCGCTCGTTTTTCACGGGGCGCGCGCGTTGCAGCTTGGAGAGCCTCAAATTATAGCACGTGTGCGTGTCGACAGCTGTCCCGCGCGTTGCAACGCAGCAAAACAGGCTGCGCCAATCCGCCTCGCCCCACCGCGCCCGGACGAAAAACCTTATCGAGACAAGGGATTCTCGCCGTGCCGAGCACGCGCTTAGCCGTTCGATTAACATTTGCCGCGGCAAGCAATTGTGCCTATACTGCTGCCTAGTCAACTATTGCAGCTTCAGGGTTTTATGTCGGATTCTCCTACCCCACCGCCCGTTTCGCCGTTGTCCACGTATCAGATGAACGACAGCGTCGGCTATCTGATGTCGCGCGTGAAGTCCGTGATGACCAACCTCGTCACGCAGCGCACGCAGGAAGAACTCGGCATCACCGGCACGCAGGCGAGCATGCTGTTCATGATCGCGGTCGGCAAGTGCTCGACGGCCGCCGAACTGGCGCGCGAATACGGGATCGACGCGAGCGCGGTCACGCGCCTGCTCGACCGGGTCGAGAAACGCGGCCTGCTGTCGCGCGTGCGCAGCATCGAGGACCGGCGCGTCGTGCGCCTCGAACTCACCGACGAAGGCCGTGCGCTAGCCGAACGGCTGCCGCCCATTTTTCGCAGCGTGCTCGACCAGGTGCTGGACGGGTTTACGCCGGAAGAAGTCGGATTCCTGAAGAGCATGCTGCGCCGCATTCTCAGCAACTATTGCGAGACGGCCGGCGGCAGCGTCACGTAATAGTTGCCATAACAATTACTTTTGACAGATTAATGTAAGGAAATCCTTGCAGTGTCCATCATTCATTCCGAGTCAGGGGTTAGCGCGATGAAAACCTCCCCGTTGTCCGTGCGCGCCGGGTCGTGCCGCGCCGCCGTCGCCGCCGCGGTCGCCGCGCTGGCGCTGGCGGGCTGCGCGAATTACATCGGCATCAAGAGCGACAAGCAGATCGCCCCCGCGTCGCAATTCGAATCCGCCCAGAGCCTGCCGGCCCAGGGCGGCCAGTGGCCGGCGCTCGACTGGGCGAGCCAGTTCGGCGATCCGCAACTGCCGAAGCTGATCGACGAAGCGCTGCAGGGCAACCCGTCGATCGCGCAGGCGCAGGCACGCATCGCGAAGGCGTCGTCGTACATCGAATCGTCCCGCTCGAACCTGATGCCGAAGGCCGAAGCCAGCTATTCGTGGACGCGCGAGCTGTATTCGTCGAACGCACTGTTCCCGCCTCCGTACGGCGGCCAGTGGTACAGCGAGAACAACGCGCTCGCGAGCGCGTCGTGGGAACTCGACCTGTGGGGCAAGAACCGCGAACGCCTGCACACGGCCGTGTCGCAGGAAAAGGCCGCCGAAGCCGACATGCAGCAGGCGCGCATCACGCTCGCGTCGTCGGTCGCGCGCACCTACAACTCGCTCGCGCAGCTCTATGCGCTGCGCGACATCGCGCAGCGCGAGATCAGCAACCGCGAGACGGTCGGCAAGATCACCGACGGCCGCGTATCGGCCGGCCTCGACACCAACGTCGAACGCCAGACGGCCCGCGGCAACATCGCGACGACGCAGGCTTCGCTGTCGGACCTCGACGGCCAGATCACGACGGTGCGCTACCAGCTCGCCGCGCTGCTCGGCAAGGGCCCGGATCGCGGGCTGCAGATCGCGGCGCCCGTGATGAACCCGAGCGGCGACGTCACGCTGCCCGGCAACCTGCCGGCCGATCTCGTGTCGCGCCGCCCCGACATCGTCGCCGCGCGCTGGCAGGTCGAAGCCGCGATGCACGACGTGAAGGAAGCGAAGGCCGAGTTCTACCCCGACGTGAACCTCGCGGCCGGCTTCGGCTTCGATGCATTCGGCTGGGGCAAATTCCTGAATTTCGCGAGCCGCCAGGCGCAGTTCGGCCCGGCGATCCACCTGCCGATCTTCGATGCCGGCGCGCTGCGCGCCCAGCTCAAGGGCCGCTACGCCGATTTCGACCTGTCGGTCGCGAACTACAACCAGACGCTGATCAGCGCGCTGAACGACGTCGCGACGCAGGTCGCGTCGATCCGCGCGGTCGATCGCCAGATGGGCGACGCCCAACGTGCGCTCGACGCATCGACGCGCGCGTACGATCTCGCGGTCATCCGCTACAAGGCCGGCCTGTCGCCGCAACTGCAGGTGCTGACGGCGGACAGCAACCGCCTCGCATCGGAGCAGACGGTGACCAACCTGAAGATGCGTCGCCGCGACATGCAGCTCGCGCTGATCAAGGCGCTCGGCGGCGGGTTCGACGCGACGGGCACGCCGCTCGCCGCGCCCGATGCGGCCACGCCGACCAAACAAGCCGCCAACTGAGCCGGCGCCACCACTACGCAGACACTCGAAATAACGGACGGAGAAAATCGCCATGAGCGACCAACAAAACGCCGCCAGCGCGCAGCCGCAGAACAACGGCAAGCGCAAACGAATGATGACGCTGCTCGTCGCGGTCATCGTGATCGCGGCCATCGCATACGGCCTGTACTACTTCCTCGTCGCCCGCTTCCATGAAGACACCGACGATGCGTACGTGAACGGCAACGTCGTGCAGATCACGCCGCAGGTCACCGGCACCGTGATCGCCGTGAAGGCGGACGACACGCAAACGGTCAAGGCCGGCGACCCGCTCGTCGTGCTCGACCCGGCCGATTCGCAGGTCGCGCTGCAGCAGGCGGAAGCCAACCTCGCGCAGACGGTGCGCCAGGTGCGCGGCCTGTTCGTCAACGACGACCAGTACCGCGCACAAGTCGCGCTGCGCCAGTCCGACCTGTCGAAGGCACAGGACGACCTGCGTCGTCGCCTCGCCGTCGCGCAGACGGGCGCCGTGTCGCAGGAAGAAATCTCGCACGCCCGCGACGCGGTGAAGGCCGCGCAGGCATCGGTCGACGCCGCCCAGCAGCAGCTCGCATCGAATCGCGCATTGACCGCGAACACGACGATCGCATCGCACCCGAACGTGATGGCCGCCGCCGCGAAGGTGCGCGACGCATACCTCGCGAACGCGCGTAACGTGCTGCCGGCGCCGGTCACCGGCTACGTCGCAAAGCGCTCGGTGCAGGTCGGCCAGCGCGTATCGCCCGGCAACCCGCTGATGTCGGTGGTGCCGCTCAATGCCGTGTGGGTCGACGCGAACTTCAAGGAAGTCCAGTTGAAGCACATGCGCATCGGCCAGCCGGTCGAGATGACGGCCGACATCTACGGTTCGTCGGTCACGTACCACGGCAAGGTCGTCGGCTTCTCGGCCGGCACGGGCTCGGCGTTCTCGCTGCTGCCGGCGCAGAACGCGACCGGCAACTGGATCAAGGTCGTGCAGCGCCTGCCGGTGCGTATCGAGCTCGACCCGAAGGATCTCGACAAGCATCCGCTGCGCATCGGCCTGTCGATGCAGGTCGACGTGGACATCAAGGACGAACGCGGCGACCAGCTCGTCAACGCGCCGAACACCGTCTACGAGACCAACGTGTTCGCGAAATACGGCGACGAAGCCGACGCCGAAATCGCGCGCATCATCGCCGAGAACGCAGGCGGCAACGCGTCGGCGCCGGTCGCGGCGAAGCAGAACACCGCCGCGAAAATGATGTAACCGTTCCGACTCCGGAAAGACAACCGACATGGCACAGGCTCCTGTCTCCTACCCGCCCCTGCAGGGCGGGCAACTCGTGCTCGGCACGATCGCGGTGTCGCTCGCGGTGTTCATGAACGTGCTCGACACGTCCATCGCGAACGTCGCGATCCCGACCATCTCGGGCGACCTCGGCGTGTCGTCCGACCAGGGCACGTGGGTCATCACGTCGTTCGCGGTCGCCAACGCAATCTCGGTGCCGCTGACCGGCTGGCTGACCGACCGTTTCGGGCAAGTTCGCCTGTTCCTCGCGTCGATCATCCTGTTCGTCATCTCGTCGTGGATGTGCGGGCTGGCGCCGAGCCTGCCATTCCTGCTCGCGTCACGCGTGCTCCAGGGTGCCGTCGCGGGCCCGATGATTCCGCTGTCGCAATCGCTGCTGCTGTCGAGCTATCCACGCGCGAAGGCGCCGATGGCGCTCGCCCTGTGGTCGATGACGACGCTGATCGCGCCGGTCGCGGGGCCGATCCTCGGCGGCTGGATCTCGGACAATTATTCGTGGCCCTGGATCTTCTACGTGAACATCCCCGTCGGCATCGCCGCCGCGCTTGCCACGTGGTCGATCTACCGTACGCGCGAATCGACGGTGCGCCGCGCGCCGATCGACGGCGTCGGCCTCGCGCTGCTCGTGCTGTGGGTCGGCTCGCTGCAGATCATGCTCGACAAGGGCAAGGATCTCGACTGGTTCG
Organism: Burkholderia sp. CpTa8-5; assembly: GCF_017815045.1. Taxonomy (NCBI): domain Bacteria; kingdom Pseudomonadati; phylum Pseudomonadota; class Betaproteobacteria; order Burkholderiales; family Burkholderiaceae; genus Burkholderia; species Burkholderia sp. CpTa8-5. The sequence goes on along the minus strand of NZ_JAGIQD010000006.1, from coordinate 20,375 downwards.
CGTCGACCACGATCGTCGCGCTCGCGTTGATCGCGGTCATCTCGTTCGCGTTCTTCGTGATCTGGGAGCTGACCGCGGAACATCCGGTCGTCGACCTGTCGCTGTTCCGCATGCGCAACTTCACGGGCGGCACGATCGCGCTCGCGGTCGGCTACGGGCTCTACTTCGGCAATCTCGTGCTGCTGCCGCTGTGGCTGCAGACCCAGATCGGCTATACGGCCACCGATGCGGGGCTCGTGATGGCGCCCGTGGGGTTGTTCGCGATCCTGCTGTCGCCGCTGACCGGCAAGTTCCTGCCGCGCACCGATCCGCGCTACATCGCGACCGCCGCGTTCCTCACGTTCGCGCTGTGCTTCTGGATGCGTTCGCGCTACACGACCGGCGTCGACGAATGGTCGCTGACGCTGCCGACGCTCGTGCAGGGCATCGCGATGGCGGGCTTCTTCATCCCGCTGGTGTCGATCACGCTGTCGGGCCTGCCCGGCCACCGCATTCCGGCGGCGTCCGGCCTGTCGAACTTCGTGCGGATCATGTGCGGCGGCATCGGCACGTCGATCTTCCAGACCGCGTGGGACCACCGCAACAACTTCCACCACGCTCAGTTGGTCGAGCAGACGAATCCGTACAACCCGACGTTCAATCAGGCCGTCACTCAGATGGGCAATCTCGGGCTTACGCAGCAGCAGGCACACGGCCTGATCAACAACATGGCCACGCAGCAGGCTGCGCAGCTGGGCGTGAACGATCTGTTCTACATTTCGGCGGCGATCTTCGTGCTGCTGATCGGACTGATCTGGATCACGAAGCCCGAACGCGCGGGCGGCGGCGATGCGGGTGCGGCGGCGTCGGCCGCGCACTGAGCACCACGTTCAACGCAATGCACCCAACAAAAACCCCGGTCGATTTCGACCGGGTTTTTTGTGCCGGCGATGGCGCTTGCGCGCCTCGCATCACTCAGCCGTCACGACCAGCCGCTCCGGCGCGAGCACGCCATTCGCCTTGCGCGCCACGCCGAGCAACCGCGTTGCGTCGTACACGCGCACGCGCTCGCCCTCGCCCGCGTCGATCGGTTCGAGCGCCGACAGCGGTAGCCGCTGCCCGTGCAGAAACCGCTTCGCGCTAGCTTCGTCGAGACGCACCAGCGGAAACGTCGACAGCAGCGCATCAACCGGCTGCAGCCATGCATCGCGCGCCGATTCGGCCGCGTCCGACAGCGCGTCGAGCGTCACCGCATGCTCGAGCGTCAGCGCACCGACGCCCGTGCGACGCAGCATCGTCAAATGCGCGCCGCAACCCAGCGCTTCGCCGATATCCTCCGCCAGCGTGCGCACATACGTGCCCTTGCTGCAGGTCACGCGAAACGTCACGTCGGGCAGCTCGCACGCGAGTAGTTCGAGCAAGTGGATCGTCACGTTGCGGCCTTCCCGCTCGACGGTCTGACCTGCGCGCGCATATTCATACAGCGGCTTGCCGTCGCGCTTGAGCGCCGAATACATCGGCGGCACCTGCACGATGTCGCCGGTGAAGCGCACGAGCGCGGCTTCCACCGCCGCCCGATCGCATTCGACCGGCCGCGTGTCGATCACGTCGCCTTCCGCGTCGCCGGTGGCCGTGCGCTGGCCGAGACGCATCGTCGCTTCATAGGTCTTGTCGGCGTCGAGCAAATCCTGCGAAAACTTGGTCGCTTCGCCGAAACACAACGGCAGCAGGCCCGAAGCCAGCGGATCGAGCGTGCCGGTGTGACCGGCCTTCTTCGCGAGAAGCAGGCGCTTCGCGCGAATCAGCGCATCGTTGCTGGACAGGCCGACCGGCTTGTCCAGCAGGAGAACGCCGTCCAGCACGCGCCGGGGCACGCGCGGACGTTGGGGTGCCGCATTCGTCATAGGCCCGTCGAGCTCAGTCGTCCTTGGCAGGCGCGTCGGCCTCGTCGTCGTCCTTCGCGCGGGTCGAGTTCGCTTCCTTGATCAGGCGCGACATTTCGACGGCCTTCTCGATCGTCTGGTCGTAATGGAAATGCAGCGTCGGCACCGTATGAATGTGCAGGCGCTTGAACAGCAGGTTGTGCAGGTGACCCGACGCATGGTTCAGCGCCTCCTGCGTCTTGTCCGGATCGCCGGTGAGCGCCGTGAAATAGACCTTCGCGTGCGCATAGTCCGGCGTGAGTTCCACGCTCTGGATGGTCACGATGCCGACGCGCGGATCCTTGACCTCGCGCATGATGAGTTCGGACAGATCGCGCTGAATCTGGTCGGCGATCTGAACGTTGCGATTGGGGGAAGTACGTTTCCTGGACATGATCGATCCGTGATCCGTTTATCAGGATGAAGCGGCAGCCGTTTTCGGCACGCCACCATGAAAATGGGCGGGACAGGCCCAAGCCTGCCCCGCCCATGAGCCGATGCGCGACGATTACAGCGTACGCGCGACTTCGGTCACTTCGAAGACTTCGAACTGGTCGCCTTCGACGATATCGTTGAAGTTCTTCACCGACATACCGCACTCGAAGCCTTGCTTCACTTCCTTCACGTCGTCCTTGAAGCGCTTCAGCGATTCGAGTTCGCCCGTGAAGATCACGACGTTGTTGCGCAGCACGCGCACCGACGACGAGCGCTTGACGATACCGTCCGTGACCATACAGCCGGCGACCGTGCCGATCTTCGGTACCTTGAAGACCTGGCGCACCTCGACCATGCCGGTGATGACTTCGCGCTTCTCCGGCGCCAGCATGCCCGACATCGCCGCCTTCACCTCATCCACTGCGTCGTAGATGATGTTGTAGTAGCGGATATCGATGCCGTTCGCCTCGGCCAGCTTGCGTGCCTGAGCATCCGCACGCGTGTTGAAGCCGATGATGACCGCCTTCGATGCCGTCGCGAGGTTGACGTCGTTTTCGCTGATGCCGCCCACCGCGCTGTGCACGATCTGCACGCGCACTTCGTCGGTCGACAGCTTGAGCAGCGACTGCACGAGCGCTTCCTGCGAACCCTGCACGTCGGCCTTGATGATGAGCGGCAGGTTCTGCACTTCGCCCTCGCCCATCTGCTCGAGCATGCTTTCCAGCTTCGCGGCCTGCTGCTTCGCGAGCTTCACGTCGCGGAACTTGCCCTGACGGAACAGCGCGATTTCACGTGCCTTGCGCTCGTCCGGCAGCACGATCACTTCCTCGCCCGCACCCGGCACTTCCGACAGACCCTGGATTTCGACCGGGATCGACGGGCCGGCTTCCTTCGTCGGCTTGCCGTTCTCGTCGAGCATCGCACGGACGCGGCCGTAGGCCGTACCCGCCAGCACGATGTCGCCGCGGTTCAGCGTACCGGACTGCACGAGGATCGTCGCGACCGGGCCTTTACCCTTGTCGAGCTTCGCTTCGATCACGATGCCCTTGGCCGGCGCTTCGACCGGTGCCTTCAGTTCCAGCACTTCGGCCTGCAGCAGCACGTTCTCGAGCAGATCGTCGATACCCGCGCCGGTCTTCGCCGATACCGGCACGAACGGCGAATCGCCACCGTATTCTTCCGGCACGACGCCTTCCGCGACCAGCTCCTGCTTGACGCGATCGGGGTTCGCATCCGGCTTGTCGATCTTGTTGATCGCGACGACGATCGGCACGCCGCCCGCCTTCGCGTGGGCGATGGCTTCCTTCGTCTGCGGCATCACGCCGTCGTCGGCCGCCACCACCAGCACCACGATGTCGGTCGCCTTCGCGCCGCGTGCACGCATTGCCGTGAACGCTTCGTGACCCGGCGTATCGAGGAACGTGATGACGCCACGCGGCGTTTCGACGTGGTAAGCGCCGATGTGCTGCGTAATGCCGCCCGCTTCGCCCGCTGCAACCTTCGCGCGGCGGATGTGGTCGAGCAGCGACGTCTTGCCGTGGTCGACGTGACCCATCACCGTGACGACCGGCGGACGCGGCAGTTGCTCCGCATCGGTACCGGTTTCGCCTTCGACGAGCAGCGCTTCCGGATCGTCCAGCTTCGCGGCAACCGCGCGGTGGCCCAGTTCCTCGACGATGATCATCGCCGTTTCCTGGTCCAGCACCTGGTTGATCGTGACCATCTGGCCCATCTTCATCATCACCTTGATGACTTCGGAGGCCTTGATCGACATCTTGTGCGCGAGATCGGCAACCGACACGGTTTCCGGCACATGCACTTCGCGAACGATCGGTTCGGTCGGCGCCTGGAACGTCGAACTGTCCTGGTGACGGCCGCGACCCTTCGGGCCGCCGCGCCAGCCGCGGTCGACGCCGCCGCTCGAGTCGCCGCGCGTCTTGATGCCGCGACGCTTCGATGCGTCGTCCTGCCAGCCGCCCTTGCCTGCGCCCGGCTTCTTGTTGCGGTCGCCCGCGCCTGCCGGCGCCTGCGTGGTGGCCGGAGCCGCCGCACCCGCCGGCTTCTTCACGGCCGGACGCGCCTGTGCGCCTTCCGGCTTCGCCGGCTTGTGCAGCGTGCCCTTCGCTTCAGCCGGCTTCGGCGGCTCGACCGGCTTCGGCGGCTCGACTGCCTTGACCACGGCCTTGCGCGGCGTGTTCATCATTTCGCGGATCGCGCGTGCTTCGGCTTCTGCCGCCGCGCGACGCTTGCTGATCTCTTCCTGCTCGGCGCGCGCCTTGTCGGCTGCCTCGCGGGCAGCGTCCTCGGCCTTCTTCGCCGCTTCGCGCTGCGCCGCGCGTTCGGCGGCTGCGCGTGCTTCGTCCTGCGCGGACTGCGTCGGCGTCGCTTCCTGCTCGGCAGCAGCAGCCTGCTGCGCTGCCGCCTGCTGCTGGGCTGCGGCGGCTTCCGCCGCGGCACGCTTCGTCGCCGCTTCTTCCTCGGCGCGACGGCGCTCGGCCTCGGCCGCTTCCTCGCGGGCGCGACGTTCGGCTTCCTCGCGCTCGAGGCGCTCCTGACGCTCGCGCAGCTCCTGCGCCTGCTTCTCGAGCAGCTCGGCCTCGCGGCGCGCCTCTTCCTCGCGACGCTTCAGTTCTGCATCGTCGTCCGCTTCGGCGACCTGCGCCTGACCCTGTTCCGCGCCGTCGGCCACGTCGTCGCGCTTGACGAACGTACGCTTCTTGCGGACCTCGACCTGAATGGTGCGAGCCTTGCCCGTCGCGTCAGATTGCTTGATCTCCGACGTATGCTTGCGGGTCAGCGTGATCTTGCGCTTGTCGCCGTCGGTTGCGCCGTGCGACTTGCGCAAATGATCGAGCAGACGCGCCTTGTCCGCTTCGGACAGCGCATCGTCTTCACTCGCTTTCTGGACGCCCGCTGCCTGCAGCTGTTCGAGCAGCACACCAGCAGGCATTTTCAGTTCCGCGGCAAATTGGGCTACGTTGTTACTCGCCATTCATTCCTCTTAGTGCAAGGACCGATTCCTTGCGGTTAGCATCGGGTCAGGCCATACGGCCGCCATCAAATCAGTGCGCCATGGTCATTTCTCACTGGAACCAATGTTCACGTGCTTTCATGATCAACGCCTTAGCGGCATCCTCTTCCATTCCGGTCATGTCGACCAGTTCATCTACAGCCAGTTCGGCGAGATCGTCGCGCGTCTGCACGCCGTGTTCGGCCAGCTTCGCGAGCAGCTCCGGCGTGATGCCGTCGAGGCTCTTGAGATCCAGCGCTGCGTTCTCGACCTTTTCTTCGTTCGCGATGGCCATCGTCAACAGCGCGTCGCGTGCGCGGTTGCGCAGTTCGTGCACGGTGTCCTCGTCGAACGCCTCGATTTCGAGCATTTCGTTGAGCGGCACGTACGCGATTTCCTCGAGGCTCGTGAAGCCTTCGTCGATCAGGATGTCGGCAACTTCTTCGTCGACGTCGAGACGCGCCATGAACAGCGCACGCAGCCGGTCGCGCTCTTCGCCCTGCTTCAGCGCGGATTCGTCCGGCGTCATGATGTTGATCTGCCAGCCGGTCAGTTCGCCGGCAAGGCGCACGTTCTGACCGCTGCGGCCGATCGCGACAGCCAGTTCGTTCTCATCGACGACGACGTCCATCGAATGCTTTTCTTCATCGACGACGATCGACTGGACGGCTGCCGGCGCGAGCGCGCCGATAACGAACTGGGCGGGATCTTCCGACCATAGCACGATGTCGATGTTTTCGCCACCGAGCTCGTTGCGCACGGCCTGCACGCGCGAACCGCGGATGCCGACGCAGGTGCCGATCGGATCGATCCGCTTGTCGTACGCGATCACGCCGATCTTCGCGCGCACGCCCGGGTCGCGGGCGGCCGCCTTGATCTCGAGCAGGCCCTGCTCGATTTCCGGCACTTCCATCTCGAACAGCTTCATCAGGAATTCGGGCGCCGTGCGCGACAGCTCGATCTGCGGGCCGCGCGCGGTGCGGTCGACCTTCGCGATGTATGCCCGCACGCGGTCGCCCACGCGCAGGTTTTCCTTCGGGATCAGCTGATCGCGGCGCAGCAGCGCCTCGACACGGCCCGATTCGACGATGAAGTTGCCCTTGTCGAGCCGCTTCACCGTACCCGTCATGATCTTTTCGCCACGCTCGAGGTAGTCGTTCAGGATCTGCTCGCGCTCCGCGTCGCGCACCTTCTGCAGGATCACCTGCTTCGCGGCCTGCGCGCCGATCCGACCGAATTCGATCGACGGAACGGGTTCCTCGACATACTCGCCGACTTCGACGTCGGGCTTCTGCTCACGTGCTTCGAACAGCAGGATCTCGCGATCCGGCTCCTGCAAGCCTGCCTCGTCGGGCACGACGAGCCAGCGACGGAAGGTTTCGTGCTCGCCGCTTTCGCGATCGATATGGACGCGGATTTCGGCGCCTTCGTCGAACAGCTTCTTGGAAGCGGACGCGAGCGCAGCCTCGAGGGCGCCCAGCACCACATCCTTGTCGACGTTTTTCTCGCGCGCCAGCGCATCCACCAGCATCAACACTTCGCGACTCATTATTTGCGGCTCCTAAAGTCAACTTGCGGAATCAGGCGGGCTTTATCGATATCGGCCAGCGTGAAATCCAGCATGGCTGCCTCGCCCTTCTTCCCCTCAAATTCCAAACCGATCGTTTCGCCATTCGGCGCGTGCAGAATGCCCCGGTACGTCTTGCGCCCGTCCAGCGGCTTTTTCAAGGTCACGGAAACTTCGCTGCCGGCGAAGCGCTCGAAGTCGGCCAGCTTCTTCAACGGGCGGTCGAGCCCCGGGGACGAGACTTCGAGCCGTTCGTAATCGATATTTTCGACCGTCAAGACGTGCTGGAGCTGACGCGTAACCTTTTCGCAATCTTCGAGCGAGATGCCGGCAGGCTGATCGATATAGATGCAAAGCATGCCGCGCCCGGTGCGCTCGAGTTCCACCAGCTCGTAGCCGAGCCCGGTGACCGTGGTTTCTATCAGTTCCGTCAGTTGCACAGTGTCCTCTCAGGTGTTCGCGCCCGCCGCTCGCGATTCACCCGCGGGCGCGCGCCTTAGCCGGCGCAGGAAGCGCTACCCGAGATGCCTAACCGTTTCAGCAAAAAAAAATGGGCGGAACGCCCATCTTCTTACTGGTGGTCGCACCTGAGCCGCACATTGAATCCGTACGCCCAGCGACTCCGCGATTATAGCGATTTTTGGCGCAAACGCCAAGCCAGCCGGTAAAAGCAGCGCGTCGGCCGCCTTTACGGACCAAAAATGCGAAATCGGGCTTGTCCGGTCGACCGGCGCATCCCGCCGCGCCGATGATCGGCATTGCCGCGGCACGCGGCATGGATACAGCCGAAGATCATCGACGCGATGCGTCGTGCCGGAAAAATCGGCCGGACGCCGATCGAACCGGCACGCCGGCGGCTCTACGCCGCCGTGCGCCAATAGACGCTTAGCGGCCGCGCGTGCGGCTGCGCTGCGGACGCTGGCCACCGCGCGCGCCGCCGCCGTTGCCGGCGCCGTCCGCACGATTGCCGTTCGGATTGCGATTGCCGCCACCCTTGCTGCCGCCGCGCTTCGGGCCGGCGCCATCGCGCTTCGGGCCCGCGCCATACGACGCGCGATTGCCGTCGACATCGCGGCCACCGCCGGTGCGATTGCCGTCGCGGCCGCCGCCTGCGCGGTTGCCATCACGGCCGCCGCCCGCGCGGTTGCCATAACCCGACGGCGCAACCGGCAGGCTGCCGTAGCCGCTCAGGCCCGGCAGACCCGGGCCGCCGCGTCGGCCACCGCCGCGACGCGGCTGGTCGAGTTGCCCGTGCGTCGTCAGCACCGGCTCGCGACTGATGAAGCCCATCGACGTCTCCATCGGGTCGGGCTGGCGACGCTCGGCCGGACCGGCACTGCCGCGCTTGCCCTTCTCTTCGGCCGGCGCCTTCAGGCCGACGGTCGCCATCAGCTTGCGCACCTGCGCGTCGTCGAGCTCTTCCCAACGACCGCGCTTCAGGCCGCGCGGCAGCGGAATCGGGCCGTGACGCGTCCGGATCAACCGACTCACCATCAGGCCGACCGCCTCGAACATCCGGCGCACTTCGCGGTTGCGGCCTTCGGCCAGCGCGACGTGATACCAGTGGTTCGTGCCTTCGCCGCCGCCATCGCGGATGCGCAGGAAATTCGCCGGACCGTCGTCGAGCTCGACGCCGTGCAGCAGCTTCTGCCGCATCCCTTCGGCCAGCTCGCCGACGACGCGTACCGCATACTCGCGCTCGACGCTGTAACGCGGATGCATGAAGCGGTTCGCGAGATCACCGGAGGTCGTCAGCATCAGCAGACCTTCGGTATTGAAGTCGAGGCGGCCCACCGCGAGCCATTTCGCCGTCTTCATCGGCGGCAGACGGTCGAACACCGACGGACGGCCTTCCGGATCCGCGTGGCTGACGATCTCGCCGGTCGGCTTGTGATACAGCAGCACGCGCGGCGGCTTGTTCGGCAGCTTGCGCTTGACCGGCTTGCCGTTGATCCGCACCTGGTCGGTCGGCATGATCCGCTGGCCGATGTGCGCGGGCTCGCCGTTCACCGACACGCGGCCGGCGACGATCAGCTCTTCCATTTCGCGGCGCGAACCCATGCCTGCTTCCGCCAGCACCTTGTGGAGCTTCGGCGCGTCGTCGTCCGGCGACAGCACGCGCTTGTTCGCCGGCTGGCTGCGGCCGCGGCGCAGCATCGGCGCACGCACGCCGCTGCCGCCCGCGGAGTTGTCCGCATCGAAGGCGGGCGACGTCACGTATGCGAACAGCTCGTCCTGGGACGCATCGCCTTCCGCCGCCTTCGCCGGGCCGCCTTCAGCCTTCGCCGCACCACGACGGCCCTGGCCGCCCTGGCCACCCTTCGGTGCGCCTTCGCGCTTGGCGGCCGGCTTGCGACCGCCCTTGGCCGCGCCTTCCTTGCGCGGCGCACGCGCCGGCTGCGCGTCGACAGCGTCGGCCGGCTGCGCATCCGCGCCCTCGGCACCCGGCTGCTCGCCTTCGGCGCCCTTCGACTTGGCCGCCGCGCGACGCCGCGCGATCAGGCTGCGCGGGCCGCGCCGCAGACCGCGGCGGGGACGCTCGTCGCCACCCGCGGCCGAAGCATCCTGCTCCGGCGCATCGTCGGCACGCGCTGCCTGCACGGCAGGCGCGGACGATTCAATATCGTGGATATCTGTCAAAACAACCTCAAAATGTCAGGTCTCGCGCCCGGCGCGGGCGCGGCAAGAAGTTGGCCGCGATCAGGCGCGACGCTGTTCGGGTTCTGCTTCGTCGTCCGGCAGCGCGTCGGCGCCGATGGGCGCACTGGCGCTTCGCACGGCATCCGCGAGACTGTCGGACGTGTCGTCCAGCGTCTCGTCGTCCACAGGACGGGGGCGGGATGCGTCGGCCTGATCGGCCTCGCCGGGCATGCCGCCGGCCGCTTCCGCTCCGTCTCCGGCAGCCGCTTCGGCGGCCGGCTTGCGATCTTCCTCGCTCCAATCCGCACGCTGCGGCTCGGGCTGCACATCGGTCGGCACTGCTTCGGCGCCAACCTGTTCCGTCTGTTCAATCTGTTCCGCTTGCCCGCGATCAGCATCGAGCGTATCGCGACCCGGAATTTCCTGCGTCGACGCGACGTCGGCCGCGGCATCGCCGGCCCCGTCGGTCGACTCGCCGGCGACTGCTTCATCCGCCAGCGCCTGCGGCGCGTCGGCCGCCGGCATGTCACCGTCGAAATCCATCGCCTGCTGCGCGAGCAGCGCGGCCTCGATGTTCGCGGCCGGCTCTTCGAGCGCGGGCAGGTCGTCGAGCGCCTTCAGGCCGAGATCGTCGAGGAACTGCTTGGTCGTCGCATACAGCGCCGGACGCCCCGGCACGTCGCGATGACCGATCACCTCGATCCAGCCGCGGTCCTCGAGTTGCTTGACCACCTGCGTATTGACCGTGACGCCGCGAATCTCTTCAATGTCGCCGCGCGTGACGGGCTGCCGGTACGCGATGATCGCGAGCGTTTCGAGCACCGCACGCGAATATTTCGGCGGCTTCTCGGGATGCAGGCGATCCAGATAATGACGCATCGCCGGCTTGCTCTGAAAGCGCCACCCGGTCGCCAGCGCCACCAGTTCGACACCGCGACCGGACCAATCCTGTTTCAGGTCTTCGAGCAACGTGCGGACCGTGTCAGCCGACACGCCGTCGGCAAAGAGCTTGCGCAAATCGCCAAGCTTCAGCGGTTCCTGCGCACAGATCAAAGCAGTCTCGAGGACGATCTTCGCCTCTTGGGTATTCATGCAGCTAGGCCAGACCCTGTGGTCAAACGAACCGGATCAACAAACAGACGAAAGGAACGGAAGACGCGCTCGCCCGATTCTGATCGGTCATATTGATGGGAGCACGAACCGGGGGCGGCGAACCAACTTCAGGCCAGGCCCAAACCGGACGGAACAGCACGGCTCAACGACGGAACCGCGTGACTGAGCGCCATATTACGCAAAATTGCCCGGTGCGTAAAGATGAGTGGAACAGGCCGCCGCCCGGGCGGCGCACCCGCTCCGTCCCCGCTTCAGCGGGCGCCCGCGCCATGCGCAAGGAACCGGCGCAGCCGCTCGACGCCCGCGTCGAGCCGCGCCGGATCGCACGCATAACACCAGCGCACGAACCCCTCCCCCTCCGGGCCGAACGCACGCCCGGGCGCCAGGCCGAGCCCCGCGTCGCGCACCAGCGTCTTGCAGAACGCCAGGCTGTCGGCCGCCCCCGGCAGCCGCAGGAACAGGTACATCGCGCCCGGCGGAGGCGGCACCTCGACGCCCGGCAGCGTCCGCAGCGCGGCGACCAGGTGATCGCGCGCGTCGCGCAGCGCCGTGACGAACGACCGCACGAACGGCTCGCCGTCGCGCAACGCGACCTCGGCCGCGGCCTGCACGAAGCCCGGCGCGCACGACGTGTTGTATTCGACGAGCTTCGACAGGTCGCCCATCACCGAGGCCGGCGCAATCAGCCATCCGAGCCGCCAGCCCGTCATCGCCCATGCCTTCGAGAACGAATTCACGACCACGACGCGCTCGTCGCGAGACGCGATGTCGAGAAACGACGGCGCGCCGCCCTCGTCGAAGGCAAGCCGCTCGTACACCTCGTCGGCGACCAGCCAGATGCCGTGACGACGACAATGGGCGAGCACGGCCAGCTGATCGTCGCGCGACATCGTCCAGCCGGTCGGGTTGTTCGGCGAGTTGATCAGCAGCATCCGCGTATCGGGCGTCAGCGCCGCGAGCAGCCGGCCGACGTCGAGCTGCCAGCCCGCGTCGCCGTAGCCGAGCGGCACGCAATCGACCTGCGCTCCCAGAATCTTCGGAATCTCGACGAGATTCGGCCACAGCGGCGTGACGGCGACGACACGCTCGCCCGGCCCGACCAGCATCTGGACGGCCAGCATCAGCGCACTCACGCCCGAACTCGTCACGGCGACCGTGTCGGCCGCCGTCGCACCGTGACGCGCGCTGACGTAGGCCGCGATCGCGTCGCGCAGCGGCGCCGTGCCGAGATTGTGCGTGTAGAAGGTCGCGCCGTCGCGCAGCGCCGCCGCCGCGGCGTCGCGGATGAAGTCCGGCGTCACGCGATCGGATTCGCCGAACCAGAACGGCAGCATGTCCGGCACGCCGAAACCGGCGTTCGCGACCTCGCGGATCAGCGACGGCCGCAGCGCATGCACCGCGGTGCGCGCCGCCGGCTCATTGTGCGGCGGGAAAAAACCTGCGGAATGCGTCATCGAGAACACCGCGGAGGAACACGATCCGCGTAGTGTACCGGCCGGCAAGCCGGACCGGCGCACGGCGGCGCACGTCAGTCGAGATCCTCGGCCCTTGCCGGCATCTGCCGCACGAGCTCCCAGATCGCCTGCGCGGCGGGCGACAACGACCGGTCGCGGCGGCGCACCAGCTCGACGGTGCGTTCGGTGCGCGGCGTGAGCGGCCGCGCGACCAGCGTCGAGCCGGCAGGCAGCGGCAACGACAGCCACGGCTGCACGCTCACGCCGACACCGGCCTCGACCAGCCCGAACACGGTCGCCGAATGCCCGAGTTCCTGCATGACCGTCGCGTTGACGCGATGCGTGGCCAGCGCCGCGTCGATCAGCGGCCGACTGCCCGACGCATGATCGAGCAGCACGAGGCGCTCGCCGTCGAGCGCCGTCCACGGCACCTCGGCCCGCGCCGCAAGCGGATGGTCGGCGCGCGCGACGAGGCAGAACGAATCGGTCATCAGCGGCTCGCAGACGATATCGGCGACCGTCAGCGGCCCGATCACGACGCCGAAGTCGACTTCGCTCGACTTCACCTTGCGCAGCACGTCGCTCTGCACGTCGTCGCGCAGGCCGAGCGTCACGAACGGGAACTGGCGCTCGCACGACGCCACCACGCGCGGCATCAGCCTGCAGGCGATCGTCGGGCTTGCCGCGACGATCACGCGCCCGCGACGCTGCTCGCCGATTTCGCGAATCTCGCGCAGCGTGTCGTCGAGATCGTCGAGCAGGCGCGACACGCTCGCGATCAGGTTTCCGCCGACGTCGGTCAGCTGCACGTCGCGCGTCGTCCGGTCGATCAGCTTCAACCCGAGTTCGGCCTCGAGCTCACGCACGCAACGGCTGACCGCGGACTGCGTGAGCCCGATCTCGTCACCCGCCCGACTGAAGCTCTTGAGCCGCGCGACCTCGATGAACACGCGAAGCTGGCGCAGCGTAACGTTCATGTCCCGACCTCATCAATCGCCGATATCGATGCGTGATTCTAATGTGCGAAGCCGTCCGCGGTGAGCGAATCTGGCCCCCGCCGTCCATGTTTCGCTGCGGTGCAATAGATTCGCAAACGCACGTGACATGGGCGAATTGCACAAGATTGGTGATTGTCCCGATTTGCTGACGGGTTATTTTGGCGTCTTATACGCCCCTAGCTGACTTAGCCGTTAGCTCGCTGCCAAGCGGCTCTCGAGGGATTCACCTCCGACATGGCACGCTTCGTGCATTACCTTGCGCACAGGGTGCAGGTTCGTCGGACGGAAGAGCAGAAACGCCGCTGCCGGCCAACCGGACGCCCCCACCCGGCACTCGACGCTCGAGTGCTTGAAGAGTGCGCGGCGCAGGGCAGCGCACCGGAGTTAGCTTCGCTGAGGTGAGGACATGATGCTGTTCGACGATTTGAGAGATAACGAGTGGGCGCTGGTCGAGGGTCTGTTTTGCTCGGAGCCCGCGCGGAGCGAGCGGCGCGGCCGTCCCCGCGTGGAAGCCCGGTCGGTGGTCAACGCCGTGCTGTGGGTGCTGTCGACGGGTGAAGGCTGGTCGAAACTGCCGGGCCGCTACCCGTCCCCGCCGACCTGCCGCCGCCGCTTCGACGAATGGCAGGCGGACGGTACGCTCGCCGAAATCGTGAAACGACTCGGCACGAGCGGTCGGCAAATCTCGCTGCGCGGACGCATCGGCGCAAGCGCGGCGAAGCCGCCCGCTCCGCCGAGCCGCGACCGGCTGCGCGGCGCCTTCTGGACCAATCCGGAATCCTGGCGCGCGCCCGTCAAGATGGCGTAACGAATGCTCGATCGGGCGGCTGCGGCCGCCCGGTGTCTTTCTGCGACGCGACTTCGTTGCGTCGCACGCTTTGCCGTCGATTACCGTTGTCGTGCCGCGAAACATCTATTTACCAATATTTACAGCAAGCCTGCACTCCCACGCTTACCTTAGCGTCATATCAACAGGCCGCACGGACGGCTTGAGAGGGAGCCCCGCCATGAAAACAATGTCACTGCTCGTTGCATGCGGCATTGTCGTTTCCGTGGCGCTGGCCGCTCCGGCCCATGCCGACGATCGCGCGAAGCCGCCCCATCGCCAGCAGGACCACCGCAACAGCCTCCGCCAGCCGCCGGCCGCCAACTCGTCGAGCCGGCAAACCGTGCCGCGCGGCGACTTGCGCGGCGATATCGCCAGCAACGCTCGGGCGCGGATCGGCTCACAGCCGCCCGGCATGTCGCGTCATCCGTAGTCCTGTCGATTTCGAGATTTCGCCAAAGAAAATGCCCGGATCCGGGAACTGCGCCGCATGCGACGAGTCACATCGTTGCCATGAGCACAGCGTGGCAGCAGCAAAAGTATCCGGTACGCCCGTATCCTCGCGATACGGGCTTTTTTTGCATCGCCGGCCTGCGCGGCGACGCACGGGCCGGGATGAAGCCCGCTACAGGCGGCTTTCGAGAATCGCCACGGCGCCCGCTTCGCTCAATGCGTAGTCGTCCATGCGGCGATCAGTCCAGGAAAGTAATTTCTCGGCGCGCTCGAGGCGCGAGAATTCGGCTCGACCGCTGTCGGTCAGTACGGCAATGTCGACCGGTGCATGAAAGCCCGGTGCGGGGGCAACGGTCTTCTGCCTGACCGTGTCCATCAGCCCGAGCGAACGGAGATACTCGAACACGCCCGGGCGGCGTGCCCACGGTACCTGGCGGTACTGCACTCGTCTCAATGCGTCGAGCACCGCTTCGTTGGAATACGTGGCCATCTCGATTCTTTCTTAAAGTGCAGCGACAATGCGAAGCGGCGCACCGGGCGGGGTCTCCGCCCGCCGAAACCGCCACCGATTCTGGAGGCCAACGTTGTTCGGCGTCGCGTCAGGGCCGTATCGTCAGCCGTCCATAAAAAGACACCATACCCCAATCAAATTGATTCTGTTCGATTCATTTGTACTTCTCTTCATCGGTTTCATGCTCTGCCGCAAGCAGCGTCGAACCATTTCGATCGCCGCCGCCGCGCTGTTCTGGCTGCTCGCGACGGGCTGGCTCGCGGCGCCGCTGATCGCGTGGACCGAGGCCGGCGTCACGCCGGTCGAGCGCCCCGACATGCATGGGCGCACCACGCTGATCCTCATCGGCGCCGGCACGCACCGCACCGACACCGGATTGCAGCCGCCGCCGGACGGCGTCGCGCGCATCCGCAAGGTGGCGGCGCTCTATCGCACGTGCCGGCAGCAGGCCCAGCGCTGCACCGTCGTGATGTCGGGCGGCGACCCGCAACATCACGGCGACACGGAGGCGGCCGTCTACGGACGCCAGCTCGTCGCGCAGGGCGTGGCGCCCGCCGACCTCGTGCTCGAACCGAACAGCCGCACGACCTACGAAAACGCGAAATTCACTGCGTCTATACTACGCTCACAGTATGACGACGCGCGCATTCTCGTCACGTCGTCGTATCAGATGCGCCGCGCCCTGCTCGATTTCCGCCGTTTCGGCATCGATCCGCAGCCCGTGTATGCGAATCTCCGCCGCGCGCAGACGGGCTGGCTGCCGCGCTGGCGCAATGTGGCCAACGCCGCGCAGGCGCTGCACGAGCTGGTGGGAATCGCGCAATTCCACGTGTATCGCTGGCTCGGCTGGTTTTGACGACACCGGGAAACCCGGCGCGAAAATCGCGGTGCCACCCGGATGGCAGACGCGTGACGAAGTGCGCGAAGTGTTGCGCGACTTCAACGAGGTCTTGCGTCGTGCGACGATCCGGTGCACATTGATCCGTCACTTTTGTTACACTCGACACGCACTCGACGGCAGTCGCCAGACAAAACGGCAACACTCGGGTTCATCACCACTTAGCGGAGGTAAAGCAATGAAGAAGACGTCCCTGGCTATCCTGGTAGCGATGTCGGCGCTGACTGGCGCAGCGTACGCGCAAGAGAGCACGCAGATTCAAACCATCACCGACCCGGCCAAGATCGCCGAGATCGAGCAGCGTGCACAAGCGCTGCAACAGCAACAAGCGGCCGAAGCGGCTCAGCCGGCGGCGCAGGAAGAGCATCACCACGGCAAGAAGGCTGCGCATCACAAGAAGGCCGCCAAGAAGGCGAAGGCTGCAGACGCTGCCAGCCAGTAAGTTCGGCGGCACCGCTTCAGCGAAAAGCCGAACCCGGGCAGCCGGGTTCGGCTTTTTTGGTTGCGGCGCCTGCGCGCTGTGCTAAAGTCGCGCACCGAAATTTTCCACCCGTGCGCACCCCGGTGCGGAGGACAGCATGAGCAACATTCAACTCGACATCGAGTGGACCGAAGCCGCCACTCGCCAGATCAAGCAACTGATGCCCCGCGGCTCGGCCGACGCGTTCCTCGCGCTGCCGCCGATCGAGTGCCTGCCGATGGAGGGCGACGTGCTGTTCCTCGGCCCGCAAGGCAAGCAGCAACCGTTCATCGTTGCCGAGCGCCAGTATCACCATGACGGCGACGCCGACTGGACGATCATCCTGATCCTGGACGTACCCGGCACGTCGCACTGACGCGCCGCCCGCGACCGGACACGTCCGGTCGCCCTGGCCTGCTCGCGTTCAGAGGAGCTTCGACAGCACGCGGATTTCGGAACGCTCGATCCAGTCCGCGGCCGCCTCGCGATAAGCGAGAATATGCGCGGAACGCGCATGAGCAGCCAACGCCTCCTCGCTCTCCCAACGCTCGACGAATACGAACCGCGCGGGCTCCTTCAGATCCCGGTGCAAGTCGTACTGCAATGCGCCGGCTTCGTTGCGGGTCGGCTCGACGATACCCTCGAGCACGGTGCGCAGTTTTTCCTCCGCGCCCGGCTTCGCCACGATCAGCGCCACGACTGCAATTTCCGCCATTCCCGCCTCCTTCGTCCGAAAAAGTCCGAGAATACGCGAATCCCGCAGCGCGCATCGGCTACGCCGATACGGCATGACGATGGCACAAAAAAAATAGCCCGCGCTTCAGAGAAGCGCGGGCGAAACCGTCGCCCTACGAGGATAGGCGACGGGGCCATCGAGATCCGCACGCGGGTGCGGATCATCATCTGTTGTGCGGACGCTTGTCGCGTCGGCATGTGAAGGCATCGAGACCGTTGTTCGGCGCACGCGGCGCACGCTCCGGACGCTGACGCCAGCCTCCCCGTTCTAACGATTCCAACCTATAAAGCAGGTTACGTGCCAAGCTCGACATGCACGACACTCCTTTGATTCGTAAGGACAATTTTTTGGATCGGCGACAATGTGACACGTGTTCTGTCGTCGTAACGCCCGGATGTTACGTAACGTCACGAGGCGGGCCGAACCACTAGAACAATCGCACGCGCCAGCGAGCAGCCATGAAAAAAGCCCGCCGGATGGCGGGCTTTTCAGGAGTGCGGGAAACGCCGGGATCAGCGGAGCTGATTCACGAGCAATCCCATGATTTGCCGAGCCGGCGACGACGTGTCGATCGCGCCCGCATCGTCGACGACCGCGACACGCGTCTGATCGGCAGTGAGCGCCTTCACGTTGACGCGATACTGCTTCGCCTGCTTTTCCTTCTTGCCGTGGAACAGCTGGCTCCAGAAGCCCTGCTCGGCCGAGCTCAGATCCTTCGGATCGACATAGCGCACGAAATACAGCCCCTTCGAGCGATCGCGATCGTCGACCGTGAAGTTCGCTCGATCGAGCGCGAGACCGACGTGCAGCCACGACCGGTCGTACGGCTCGCCGAGCGTGACTTCGGACGGCACGGCCGCATCAGCCGCGTCGCTGCCTTGCGCCGACGTGCGCGACACGTTCTGCGCGGCGATTGCCGCAGCGGCCTTCGACGACGCGTCGGCATCGGCCTTCTTGTCTTTCGGTACTGCGTCGTCCTTGATGTTCGCGATCGGCGGTTCGCCGTTCTTCGCGCGCTGCTCGTTCTGCGCGAGCACGGCCATCAGCCGCTTCAGGTATTCCGTCTCGAGCGCCGGATCGTTCGGCTTCGGCTCCCACTTGCTCGAATCGTTGTTCGCGCCGGTGATCGCCTCGCGCATCCCCTTCTGACTGATGAACACGTAGGTGCCGCCGTTCGGCGCCGAATCGAGACGCGTACGGTACTTGTTGCGCTCGGCCGTCACGTACGAATTGCCCATCGCCTTCGAGATCACGCTGCGGATCAGGCCGTCGTTGATCTGCGGATGGGTTTCGTTCCAGTCGGTTTCCATCACGCCCTTGTCGCGCTGGTCGACGACGAGCAGGAAGCCCTGCTCCTGCCAGAAACGGCGAACCTGCGGCCAGATCGCGGCCGGTTGCTTGCCGTCGATCACAAGCCAGCTTTCGGTGCCGTCGCGCTGGATATGCATGCCGGCCACGGCCGGCGCGACGGTGTCCAGCGCGGGCGCGGCTTGCTGGACCTGCTTGAGCGCGGACAGGGAAGTCGCGCCGCCCTGGGGCGGCAGCGAACGCTGATCGGCCGTCTCGTCGAGCATGTTGGGCGGCACTGCGAGCGACGCTTCCTTCGATTTCGAATCGCTCTTGTAGTCCACTTTCGTGGGCGACGACGTACCGCAACCGGCGACGAGCGCGCCGGTGGCGAGCACTGCAGCGAACCGCATGGTAAGACGAAGATCAGTCATGTTCGGGGAATCCTCTTCCGCTAAATCACGGCGCTTTCCGTGGATCAACCGTGCATTTTACCGGGGCCGCGCCGCGATGTGCAAAAAAGCGACGGCCAAGAAAAAACCCGCGTCAGCTTGAACTGACGCGGGTTCTTGTCTGGTCGGGGCGAGAGGATTTGAACCTCTTCGAACCCACGGTGGAATAAGGCTCTCCGGGCAGTGTGTCGGCGTGTTTTGCCGTGTGAATTGACACAGTAGCGGATAGCATAGCACGGGCTCCCGCACACTGGACGCGCCTTTCAATCGGGGTCAGCTAGTGCCAATTCCTGGAGCATGCGGGCGTGGGCGTCGTAGGCGTCCAGCAGCCTCCCGAGGCCCTCGGGGCCGCACACGTTTACCTCCGCTTCCAGGACGGCCGCCCGTGAATCGGCAAGGCGCTCATATTCGCTGCGTTGCTTTGTAACTTCCATGTTCAGTTTCGTAAATGAAGAACGGCCCGCGCCGTGGCGGGCTCGTATAGGGTTGGTATTGATTGCGGGGACTGCTCAGGGGGTGGCGGAAAGCATCCGCGCGATAATCTGCGCTTGCTGATTGAGCGGAGCGAGTAGCAGCGCCTTACGCCCCGTCTTGTCTAGGTCGCCATTAACTGCGTTTGCGCCGAGTTGCTGGAGCGTCTCGACGTTACCGCCCCACGGCCCAATCAGGTTTGCGAGCCACGAATTCTGGGAAAACTTCGAGGCCCCGCCGCCCAAGGTCCATCCAAGATGCTGATTCAACACAGGGTCCATTAGCTTCACTGCGGCGTCCGTGTAGGACCCCGCCATACCAAGCAGGCCCGAGCGCTGGATCACGTTGTACGCGAACTGCTGCGGCTCCTGGTCGCCCACGTCCTGCCCCTTGCGGAACGTCGCAATCGTGTTCATCAGGACGCCAGCGGCCAGCGCTGTCCCAAGCGCATACGCGAACCGCATGTGGTCCCCGGTGACGAAGCCGTATTGGACGCCGGCACGGATGAAGTTATTCGAGAATTGCAAAGCCATCGTTTGGAATTGCAGGAACATCTTGCCGTACCATTTATCCAGGAGTAACGGCTGATTGCCAAACCCGGATGTGTACGAGGCTCGCTTCTGGGTCTTCACCAGGGCGGACTCCAGTACGTACTTCATCTCATCGCCGTCCGGCTCAGACAACCACCTCGACACGCCAGGAGAAAACAGGCCCCGCCTCTGCTCGGCCCCGTACTTCTGGAACAATTCATTGAGGCGGCGGGCTTCGGGCTCTCCGATCCCGAGCGCGGCAAGTTGAACCTGCTTCCCCTTACCGATGCGGCCATAGTCTGCGACCCACTTGCGGATATTTCCGAGTTGCACGATGCCCGCAGTGCGGCGGATGTTGTCTGAGAACGCCTTGAGGCCGGACAGCTTGTTGGCGTAATCTGCCGTGGTGCCCATTGCTTGTTCGACGGCTCGGGATACATTCCGAGTCATGCCCGAACCAAACCCAAGCAAATCAGTAGACTCACCGCGCCCTAGCAGGCTGTTGAATTTGGGAACGGTGTAAACGGGCTTTGCGGGCGGTGCGTTAGAGATATCGTGTTCATGACCTTGAGCGGATAAGCCGATGCGTGGAATGGACGAGATGCAAGAACCGCTGTTCACGACGGTGAAGCT
>NZ_JAGIQD010000069.1:0-1503 GCF_017815045.1 Burkholderia sp. CpTa8-5 | reverse complement strand
AGCCGCGAAGCACCGGGTTCAGCGCCTCGATCGTCTGCGATACGCTACGCCCTCGACCCGGACGCATCAGCTCCCTGACCCGCGCCGTCAGCCTCTTCAGGCTCTCCGGTGCGATTCGCAGCCTCGCCTGACGATGCATCGTCACGCTGTAGCCCAGGAACTTGCGCGTCCACGGCCGTGCACACGTGCTCTTCGATTCGTTGATTCGCAGCTTCAGGCGCTTCTCGAGAAACGCCTTCATCTGCATCAACAGCCGCTCGCCCGCCGCCTTGCTTCGAACATAGATGTTGCAGTCGTCTGCATAGCGGCAGAACGCGTGGCCGCGTCGCTCAAGCTCGCGGTCCCAGTCCGTCAGCAGGATGTTCGACAGCAGCGGCGAGAGCGGCCCGCCTTGCGGCGTACCCTCCCGTCGCACCGTCACCATCCCGCCTCGCATCAGGCCCGCCTCCAGATACCGCCGGATCAGCTTGAGCACCCGATCATCCTTCACCTGCCGGGCCACCCGCGACATCAAGATGTCGTGGTTCACCCGGTCGAAGAACTTCTCCAGATCGATGTCCACCACCCAGCGGCGGCCTTCCTGCACATACCGCCGTGCCTTCAGCACCGCCTGCTGCGCGCTGCGCTGCGGCCTGAAGCCGTAGCTCGACTCGGAGAACCCCGGCTCGAAGATCGGTTGGAGTACCTGGTGCAGCGCTTGCTGGATCAGCCGGTCCAGCACCGTCGGGATGCCCAGTGTCCTTACCCCGCCAGCAGGCTTCGGTATGTCCACCGCGCGCACCGCCGCCGGCATGTATTGCCCCGCCAGCAGCGCCGCCTTCACGCTCGGCCAATGCATCTTCAGCCAGTCCTTGAACTGCTCCACCGGCAAGTCATCGACTCCCGGCGCGCCACGGTTCTCGACCACCCGTCGATACGCCAGCCACAGGTTGCTGCGCTCTACCACCGCCTCCATCAGCGATGGTCCCTCCGCTTTCGTTTGCCCGGTAGCCGCCGTGCCAGCCTCCGCACCACGCGCGCCATCCCCGGAGTTCCGCCCCGGCTCCTGCGTCATGGCCCCGCTCTCACGGGCTTGTGCTTCATCGGCTCGCATCGAGTCTCCACCGTCCTAATTGCGGTCCTTCATGTTCGGGCCTTCGGCCTCGCGGCCTACTATGCCCTCTGCTGACTTCTGCACAGCCATCCCGACGCCTCTCGACGCCAGTAGCACTTCGGCAGCCGTACAGATCTCCCCGGGTATTACGCACCCACCTTCACGCTTATGCCTGTCGGATATACGCCGCATCGTCCCGTGCAAGTTTCGGGCTTCGGCCGCTTTGGCTGCCTTACCCCGATGCGTCGCCTCTTATCCGCTTCCTGTTCGTCAGGCCAGCGCTTTGCCTCCGGCTTCCTTCAGACTCGCAGTCGCCCACGACGCCCTTGCCATTGGCTAACACTTCCCCTTGCCGGGCGTGTAGAGGACTTTCACCTCCAAGTGAGTGCGCCCTGCCGGGCGCACCAAAA